>JAQBYC010000122.1 GCA_027623205.1 Pseudomonadota bacterium
GCGAAAATAGAATCGTCTCACTCCAGCAGAATCCCGGCCTCTCGGCAATACTGTCGTGTAGTGTGAATCCAATTGATTGAAAATCGCTCTCGCGGAGAGGAATGCCGGCATGGCAATCGATTACGACAAGATCATCAACTGGCCGTTCCCGGAGGTGGTGCAAAGCTACTCCACCCGCGACAGCATCCTGTACGCCCTGGGCGTGGGCTTAAACATGGACCCCTTGGACGAGGCGCAATTGCGCTTTACCTATGAAGAGAACATGCTGGCCCTGCCCACCATGGGCGTGGTCCTGGCCACGCCGGGCTTTTGGGTCAAGGACCCGGACAGCGGCGTCGATTGGGTCCAGGTTCTGCATGGCGAACAGGGCCTGGTCCTGCACAAACCCCTGCCGGCGGCGGCGACGGTCGTCGCCACCAACAAGGTGACCGAAATCATCGACAAGGGACCGGGCAAGGGTGCGCTGCTGTTGCAGGAGCGCACGGTTACGGATCAGGCCACCGGGGACAAGCTGGCGACCCTTTTCTCGACTACATTCGCCCGTGGCGACGGCGGCTTTGGCGGCCCAACCACGGGCGCGCGCCCGGTGCATGCCCTGCCCGAGCGGGCGCCGGACCTGACCTGCGATTTGCCCACCCTGCCGCAAGCCGCCCTGATCTATCGCCTGTCCGGGGACTATAATCCGCTGCACGCGGACCCCAAGGTTGCCAAGGGCGGCGGCTTCAAGGCGCCAATCCTGCACGGTCTGTGCACCTTCGGCGTGGCCGGCCATGCCATCCTGAAAACCTGTTGCGACTATGATCCGTCCCGCTTCAAAGCCATGAGCCTGCGCTTTTCGTCACCGGTTTATCCAGGCGAGACCATCCGCACCGAAATGTGGCGGGATGACAATGTCGTCTCGTTCCGCGCCAAAGTGGTGGAACGGGACGTATTGGTTCTGAACAACGGACGGGCCATGGTCTCGTGATGGCCGTGTGATGACGACGGTACCGCCACCGGTGCCATTTAGCTGAAATGATTTAGCTGGAAACAATTTGAGCAGGTGAGGAGCCGAACATGCGTACCAACAACGTCAAGAAAATCTGGGCCGACGGCGGCGCCGTGGTCAATGGCTGGCTGGGTATTCCCAGCTCGGTCAGCGCCGAGGTCATGACCCATGCCGGGTTCGACTCCGTCACGGTGGATCTGCAACACGGGTTGGTCGATTATCAGGCCTCGGTGTCCATGCTACAGGCCATTTCCACGCTGGATGTGACGCCCCTGGTGCGGGTGCCCTGGAACGATCCAATTCACATCATGAAAGCATTGGATGCGGGCGCCTACGGCATCGTATGCCCGATGATCAACAACCGCGAAGAAGCGGAAAAATTTGTCGGCGCCTGCCGCTATTTTCCACAAGGCTATCGCAGCTTTGGTCCGGCCCGGGCCGCCATGTATGCCGGCGGCGACTATGCTTCGGAAGCCAACGGTAACCTTATCACCCTTGCCATGATCGAGACCCTGCCGGCGCTGAGCAATCTCGACGAGATTATGAGCACCGAGGGTCTGGACGCGATCTATGTGGGCCCGGCGGATCTGTCCATCAGCCTCGGGCATCCGCCCTCGGGCGATCCGAGCATCCCCGAAGTGCTGGAAGCCATGGATACCATCCTGGCCGCGGCCAAACGCAATGGCGTCGTGGCGGGTAGCCACTGCGCCAGCGGCGAGATGGCCAACCGGTTGTTTGCAAAAGGTTTCCAATTCTGCACGATCGCCAACGACAGCCGGCTGTTGGCCCTCAAGGCGGCCGAGGAAATCGCCGCGGCGCGGGGCTAGACGTCGATGCCGAAGATATTGCTGGCCGGCCGCTTTCATCCTGACGTTGACGCCTTGTTGGCGGAACGCCCGGATATCCAAGTGGAAACCCTGGTGGAGCCCACGGAGCAGGAATTGATCGATGCCATACCGGGTTGCCACGGACTGGTCCTGCGCACCACCACCTTTGGGGCGGCGGCCTGCGCCAAGGCCGACAGCCTGAAGGTGATCGCCCGGCACGGGGTCGGCTACGACAATGTGGATGTGGCGGCGGCGACGGCCCATGGCCTGCCGCTCGCCGTGGTGGGCGAAGCCAACTCCAACGCCGTCTGCGAACATGCCTTCATGTTGATGCTGGCCGCGGTCAAGGACGCCCTGCCGTTGGATGCCGCGGTGCGGAAGCGGGATTACGCCCGGCGCAACGCCATGACCGCCGGCGAGGTGGCGGGCAAGACCATCCTGATCGTCGGCTTTGGCCGCATCGGCACCCGCATGGCGCGGCGCTGCGCCGCCTTTGATATGAATGTCATCGTGGCCGATCCGTACGTACCGCAACGGGTGGTCCGGGGTCTGGGCTATGACTATGTGGAGGATTTCCGCGACGCCCTGGACCGGGCCGATATCGTCACCCTGCATCGTCCCGGCAACCAGGACGGCAGCCCGGTGATGACGGGCCAGGAATTCTCGCGCATGCGCAAGGGCGCGGTATTGATCAATACGGCGCGGGGCACCCTGTTGGATGAGGATGCCTTGTACCACGCCCTGACCAACGGCCCGCTGGCCGGCGCCGGGCTGGATGTGACCCGCGACGAGCCTCCGGCGCCGGATCTGCCGCTGCTGAGCCTGGATAATGTCTTGCTCAGCCCCCATATCGCCGGTGTGACGCGGGAGGCCTTCCGCGCCATGGGTCTACGGGCGGCGCAAAACTGCCTGGATGCCATTGATGGCAAGCTGGACCCCTACTATCTGGTCAATCCGGAGGTTTTGCAGACAAAAAATGGCTAAGTCGCCACCGACATGCGTGGACGCGGACGGCGTTTGGGTCGAGATTCTGGGCGCCCGCCGGTCCGCACCGGCATTGTTTCTGGACCGGGACGGCGTCGTGGTCGTGGAAACCCACTTTCTGCATGAAGTGGAAAAGACCGAACTGATCCCCGGTGCTGGCGAGACCATTGCGCTGGCCAACCAGCGGGGCCTGCACGTGGTCCTGGTAACCAACCAGTCCGGCGTCGGCCGCGGCTATTACGGCTGGACGGAATTCCGGGCCGTGCAAGAGAAGATCATGGCCGACCTGGCCGACCTGGGCGCCCATGTGGACGCCGTCTGTGCCTGTCCCTATCACCCGGAGGCCATGGCGCCCTATGACCGGGAACATTCGGACCGCAAACCCAATCCCGGCATGCTGCTAAAGGCGGCCGGCGCCCTGGGTATCGAGCTGGCGCCATCCTGGATCGTCGGCGATCTGCACACCGATATCGGCGCGGGGCGCAATGCGGGCCTGGCGGGGGGCGTTCACGTGCTGACCGGTTTCGGTCCCGGCCACCGGGCCGAGGCGCTGGCGCATGCCAGCGATGACTTCCAGGTGCTTGCCGCCGACAGTATTGCTGCCGTGGCGCGGCTGGTCCCTCTGTTGTCGGACTAGAGCATGTTTCTTCTAACCTTGCTCGGACTCCTAAAAAAAGAGCAATTGAACCAATCACTTGGATCGCTAAAGCGAATCCAATTGATTGAATAATGCTCTGAGCTATCGCCCCTTGAAATCAGGCTTTTCCTTCTTCAGGAAGGCTTTGTATCCGGTCTGGAAATCCTCGGTGGCGAAGCAGGCATAACTATCCTCGATCTCCGCCCCGCCAAGCGGCCTGGGCTCGGCCAGACGGCGGGCGAATTTCTTGTGCCAGCGGGCCACCAGCGGCGCGCCCTCGGCAATGCGCCGCGCCGTGGCCTCCGCCTCGCCCGTCACCTGATCGTCGGGCACGACTCGGTTGACCAGGCCTTTTTGCAGCGCTTCCTCGGCGGCAAAAATACGCCCTTCCAGAACAATTTCCAGCGCCGTGGCGCGGC
This sequence comes from Pseudomonadota bacterium, assembly GCA_027623205.1. Classification (GTDB taxonomy): domain Bacteria; phylum Pseudomonadota; class Alphaproteobacteria. Next base: position 3,856 of record JAQBYC010000122.1, read on the forward strand.
CTACCACGCCGGCCACGTCCTCCATTTCGTTAAGCGCGACCACCAGGCCAAGGTTTTTCACCGGCACGCCAAAGCGGCTGCCCGCGCCGCAAATGCGCAGGTCGCAACAGCAGGCCAATTCCAAACCACCCCCGACGCAGACCCCGTGGATCATCGCCACCACCGGATGCCGGCAATTCTGAATGGCCGATAGGGCCGCCGCCATGACTTCGCCATATCGCCGGGCGCTGTCCTGATCGAACCGTTCGGTGGCAAACTCAGCGATGTCGGCGCCGGCGGCAAAGGCCTTTTCACCGGCCCCGCGCAACACGACGCAGCGCAAATCATCCGCTGCCTCCAGGGCCGTGAAGGCATCGGCGATACCTTGCCACATGGCCAAATTCATGGCGTTCAGGCGGTCCGGCGCGGACAACGTCACGGTCGCGATGTTGCCGGCCCGTTCGGTCAGAATAGCTCCGGCCAAAATTTCTCCACCCTTCATGTCATCATGTTGTCGTGAACCGCTATTGTTTCTTGTTGAATAGGCTTTCCAGAGTTTTCTTCAGGCTATCCATGGGCGCCGTGAGAGACTCAGTGCCGCCGGCGGCGGCCGGTTGTTTCGCGCCGCCAAGAGCGAGCTTCAGACAGGGATTGTCGTCGCCGCTACCCATGTCCCCCAGCGCCAACAGGGCCAGGGGCGGAAACAGGCTCATGCCCAGCAAACCGCTCAAACGCCGCGCCGTAGCCAATTCATCTGGCCGGAACGTGGGTTCGGCAAAGGTACCGCCGATCTTGATGGGCACGGCAACGTTCAGGGTCGCCGATTTTGACTGCGGCGAGACCTTCATGGCCAAGACTTCCCTGCCCAGGTCCAACTGACCCTCGCCGACCACGGTGGAGAATTCCGTATCGGCCAGCAGCACCTGGGAGGTGGCGATGCCGTTCTTGATTTCGAAACGGGAAGCGACGCAATTCAGTACCGTCCAATCCGATTTTGCCGGCGACATCATGCCCATGACCGCGGACAGGCCGTCAATGGCCGCATCCAAGGCTTTCGTCTTCACCTTGCCCTCTTTCATCAGCAGAGAGGTGGTGCCGTTCAGAGTGCCGGCGATAGCCGCCACGGAGTCACCCCGACCCGCCAATGTGATCGAAAGGCTGCCCGTACCCTGGACCAGATCCGTGATCTTGCTTTCGTCCAACAGGCGTCCCACATCCAGTTTTGGCGCCGTTATTTCAATCGCCATGGTCGGGATTTTAGGGCCCGCATCAACCGAGGCGGAAAGCTGCACGTTGCTGCCGGCCACGGTCAACGTCATGGGCTTCAGGGTCAAGCGGCCGTTCTTCAAGCTGGCGACGGCTGATAGCTGGCGCAGGCTGATACCCGGCGCCACGACTTCGGCCAGGGACAATTTCACTTCCGAGTCCAGGGCCTTCAAGGCATCCAGGGGAAGCCGTGCAGCAGGAAAAACCCTGCCGGGCCGGCTGGATTCTTTGCCTGCGCGGCCTTTACTGACGTTGTCCTTTTTGGCGGGTGGGCTTAATTGAGCGAGATCCAGGCGTTTACCGGACAGATCGGCTGTCAGTTTTGGCAAGGCGCCGCTGGTATCCATGCTGAGATTGCCCGCCAGATCGCTGTTACCCAAAATCAGCCGCAGATCCGAAAGACCTACCGTACCGCCGGCGGCCTTGACCTGAACGTCGAGCTTGAGGCTCAGGTTCGCGGGCACCGCATCGCCTAACAATGGCCGTAATCCGGATAGATCGCCGGCCGACAGCTCGACCCGTGCATCCATCGTGCGGGTGGCTGCCTTGGCCGAACCCTTAATCTTGGCGGTCAGGCCCTGGCCTTGTACAGTTAGATCGACCTGCAGGGGTTCACCCACCGTAAAGGCATTTTTCAGAGGGCCCGCGGTACCGCTCAGTTTCACGACCATATCGTTGACGGAGGTCAGGACATCCAAATGCAAGGGATCGTTGGTCGAATTGGCCTCGGCCTTCACCGCCGTCAGCTTGATCCGCGTGGTCTCGCCCGTGACCCCGTCGCGGTAGGTTAACAGGCCGTTTTCAATCAACAGACGGCCAATATCCGGCATGGTCCCGCCGTCATCGGCCGTCGCCTCGCCTTTGCCGCTCCCCGGCGCTCCGAAGACCCAGTTGCCCCTGCCATTGGCATCGGTTTCCAGCAGGATATCCGGTTCGATCAATATCAGACGCTTGACCTGGACTGCGCCGAACAGCAAGGGCAGCAAGCGCAACTGCAGTTCAAAACGGCTCAGGGTCATCATCTGTGGCCGCGAGCCCCAGGGCGCGTTGGCCAAGCTGATGCCCTCGCCGGACACGGTAGGGGATAAAGACACCGACAAGGATAGCGGCCCATCCAACTGCAGGACCCGACCGGTGGCGTCCTGGGCCGCCTGGGCGATCTCGCTGCGGTATTCGTCCACATCCAGGCTGGCCAGATAGGCCCCGCCGACACCAACGGTCAGCACCAGCACGGCACCAATTATGCCGGCGATTTTGCCAATCCGCATGCTCTACCCCCAAAGTCAGAATCCGCTTGTGCTCAAGCAGAGGCGACCATGGGGTAGTTTATCCTATCCGGCGACAGCCGCCAATAGTCTGCCCTCGGGCGCGGGTCCGGTGTAGCGCGAGGCCGGGCGGATAATGCGGCCGGTTTGTTCCTGTTCGAAGACGTGCGCGGTCCAGCCCAGAACCCGGCCCATGGCAAAGGCCAGGGTAAACAGCTGCCGAGGCAGGCCGGCGGCCTCCAGGGCCAGCGCGGTATAGAATTCAACATTGGTATCCAGGCGCCGGTCCGGATAACGTTCCGCCAACCTGTTCAGCACCGCCCGTTCGACACTTTCCGCCAGGGCAATGCGGTTCGGCCCGCCCCGCAGACTTGCCACCACCCCTTTGAGCACGTCGGCGCGAGGGTCACGGGTGCGGTAGACCCGGTGGCCAAAACCCATCAACCGTTCGCCCGCCGCGAATTGACGGTCAAGCCAGGGCTCAATGCCGGCCGGATCGCCAATTTCGTCCAGCATGTCGAGCACCGGGCCCGGTGCGCCGCCATGCAGCGGCCCTTTCAGAGCGCACAACGCCGCCACCACGGCGGATACCATCCCCGCCCTGGTGGAGGCCACCACCCGGGCGGTGAACGTCGACGCATTAAGTCCATGATCGGCCACGGTCACCAGATAGGTTTCCAGGGCCCGCGCCGCGGTCTGATCCGCGGCTTGCCCGGTCAGCATGGTCAAGAAGTCTTCCGCCTGGCCCATCCCGGGATTTGGCGCAATGGACCGCTGGCCACGGCTTTGCCGCCAGAGGGCGGCGGTAAAGACCGGCACGGCGGCGCAGAGCAGCAGATGATCACAGTCATCGTCCCGCAACATTGCCAGGCCGGCACGCAGTCCTTCGATGGCGGACAAACCCTGGACGGCGGGCAGTAGATAGGGCAACCGATCGGCCGCCCGCTGCCGCGCCAGCCCCAGGTCCCGGCGAATAGCGGCGCCGTCGGCAGGGCGATCGGTGGAACCGGGCGCCAGCCCTTGCCATAACAAAGCCGCTGTATCGGCAAAATCAAAGCGGGCGGCCAATGCCTCAATATCGTGGCCCCGTATGATCAGGCGGCCGGCCTCGCCATCCACCTGACTCAGGTTCGTGACCGCCGCAACAATGCCATCCAGACCCGTATTCATGAGCAATCTCCTATCCATGGTTTCTCTTGCCGTTGTCGCAATATCTGATATTCTGGTTTATATCGTCAATATTGATTCATACAATCAATCTATAGGATACTCATGGCTCAGCCCCATCTAACCGCCCGCGAGGCGGCGGCGGAACTGAACGTTTCGCGGGCGACCCTGTATGCCTATGTCAGCCGGGGTCTGGTGCGTTCGGAGCCGGTGGATGGCAGCCGCAGCCGCCTGTACCGGGCCGATGACGTGCGCGCCATGCGGGCCCGCAAAACCGCTAGTTCCGGAAGCGAAACAATTGCCGCCATGGCATTGACCCACGGGATGCCAGTCCTTGATTCGGCGATTACCTTGATCGCCGATGATGCATTGTACTACCGCGGCCGGGATGCCACGGAGCTGGCGCGGGAGTCCAGTCTGGAAAGCGTCGCCAGCCTGTTGTGGCAATGCAGCGATCACGATCCTTTTGCCGCCCCCGCCCCCGATATTGGCGGCTTCGCGTCGCCGCTGACTGGGATCGCCCGCTGTCAGGCCCTATTGCCCCTGGCGGCGGCGCAGGACCTGCGCGCCTATAACCTGGAGGCAGCCAGCGTGGCCCGCACCGGCGCCGGTCTGTTGCGGCTGTTGACCGGCGGATTTACCGGCAAGGCACCTTCCTTAGAACCGATCCATGCACAGTTAAGCGCCCATTGGGCCGGCGATGGCGCCGCCGCCAGTTTGATCCGTGCGGCTTTGGTGCTATGCGCCGATCATGAATTGAATGCCTCCACCTTCACCGTGCGCTGTGTCGCCTCGACCAGAGCCATCCCCCATGGCGCCGTGATGGCGGGCCTGGCGGCCCTGCAGGGGCCGCGCCATGGCGGGCAAACCGCGCGTGTCGCGGCCCTGTTTGATGAAGCCGCCGCCGCCGACAGCCCTCTGGCCGCCGTGGCCGCCCGCCTGCGCCGGGGCGAGCGGCTGCCCGGTTTTGGCCATCCCCTGTATCCCGGCGGCGATCCCCGTTGCCGCCTGTTGCGCCGGCTGGCCGCGAGCGCCCTGGGCAGCAACCAGGCTCTGGCCATGGCCGAGGAACTGGCGGCGGCGGCCACGGCCAATACCGGCCTGCGGCCCAACGTGGATTTCGCCCTGGTGCTGCTGCAGCGCAGCCTGAACCTGCCCACGGACGCGGCCATGGGCATCTTTGCCATTGGCCGCTGCGCCGGCTGGATCGCCCATGCCCAGGAACAATATGCCCGCCCGGAGCTGATCCGCCCCCGCGCCCGCTATATAGGTGAGCAACCGCAACTGGCGCGAACGCCCTCAAATGCGTAAACTCATGGAAATTTGCGGGAGGGACGGCGATGCTATCGTTTGCGGAATACCGAAATATGGATGCGACGGCCCTGGCCGAGGCGATCGCGAAGGGCGATCTGTCGGCGGCGGAGGTTCTGGAAACCGCCATTGCGCGCGCCGAAGCGGTGAATCCGGCCATCAACGCCATTGTCCATATGCAATATGATCAGGCCCGGCAAACCGTTGCCAAGAACGCTGCCGCCAAAGGCCGGTTTTACGGCGTGCCTTATCTGCTGAAGGATCTGGGCGCTTTTGATGCCGGTCAGCCCTGCACCATGGGAAGCCGGCTGTGGGCTGATTTCGTGCCTGACCACGACGCCACGTATACCGAACGCTGCAAGGCCGCCGGGCTGGTCATCATGGGGCGGACCAATACGCCGGAAATGGGCCTGAACGCTTCCACCGAGCCGACCTTGCACGGGGCCACGCCTAATCCCTGGGACGCGCGGCGTTCCGCCGGCGGGTCGTCCGGCGGATCGGCGGCGGCGGTCGCCGCCGGTATTTTGCCCATGGCGCATGCCACGGACGGCGGCGGCTCGATCCGCATACCCGCCGCCAACTGCGGCCTGTTCGGGATCAAACCGACCCGCGGCCGCAATCCGTCCGGCCCCGATGTGGGCGAAGGCTGGAGCGGCATGGCCACCGCCCATGTGGTCAGCCGATCCGTGCGGGATTCCGCCCGCATGCTGGATTGCACCCACGGCCCCGCGCCCGGCGACCCCTACGCCGCGCCGCCCCCCGCGCGGCCCTTTGCCGATGAAGTCGGCGCCGATCCGGGGCCGTTGCGCATCGCCCTGATGACCAATGGCTTTGACGGCCGGCCCCTGGACCCTGAATGCGTCAGGGCGGCGGAAGATACGGCAAAACTATGCGCCGATCTGGGCCACAGGGTCGAGGCGGCGCAGCCGAAACTGGACGTGGGCGCGCTAAGCCAGGCTAGCCGCACCGTCATCGCCGGCAACGTCTGGACCGCCGTGCGCCTGCGGTGCCAGGCCCTGGGGCGGGAGCCCAGCGGCCAGGATGTTGAAGCCATAACCTGGGCCTTTGCCCAGGAAGGCAACCGCGCCAGCGCCGGCGATTATGCCGGCGCGGTTCTGGTCATGCATCAACAGGGCCGGCAGTTGGCGGCCTTTTTCGGGGATTATGACCTGATCCTGTCATCCACCCTGCGCCATCCACCGCTGCCGCTGGGCGCCATTGATATGCAGGACAACGACCTGGAGCATTACTACAAAGCCCTGTTCGAGGACGAAATCGCCATCACGCCGTTTTATAACAACACCGGCTGTCCGGCGATGACCGTGCCGTTGCACTGGAGCGCCGACGGGCTGCCCGTTGGTGTTCATTTCGGCGCGGCCTTTGGCGATGAAGCCACGCTGTTCCGCCTGGCCAGCCAACTGGAAGCGGCCAGTCCCTGGTTTGATAAAGTGCCGGAGCTTAATTAGGCGATCGCATCGCCCCCGGGGCGACATTCGATCAGTTGCTGATGCGCCAGGCCGGCGTCCCGGTGAACATGGGCCGCATGGTATTCCGGCATGGCAATCATCTGCAGAAAGGCCTCACGGGTCGGATATTCGACCACCACCACTTCATCCCATAGATCGCCATCATCGCCGATGAACACCACTTCCGGCTGACCGGACCAGACGATGCGGCCGCCCAGGCCGGCGACAATCCGGCCCACGGCGGCGCCATACCGCAGATAGGCCTCGCGCCCCGAGACATCCGCATCGTCAACGTCACCGTCTTGATACTGGGCCCGGTCATGAAACTTCAGCAGGTTAATCATGTGAATGGCCCCTTTGCGCGGATGATCGCGAAAGTCCCGCAATTGCGCGCCGCTTGGTTGTTTTTTCTGGCTCATATCGCCGCTCCCGCCTATTGCCTTGAATTGGGCAGTCACAGGCAAACTAGCCGGGAAGCAGCCTGATGAACAGCAATGACCTTGCGGGCGGGCGGACTTTTGGCGATAACTTAGGGCATGGAAAAGATCACTGTAATCGGTGCTGGCGCGTGGGGCACCGCATTGGCGCAAATGTTGGCGGCGGCGGGGCGCAAGACCCAGATCTGGGCCCGCGAGGAAGCCGTGGTCGCAGCCATCAACAAGGAGCACGCAAATCCTTTGTACCTGCCGGATGTGCCCCTGCATGTTGCCTTGCACGCCACGGATGATTTGGCCGAGGCGGCCCAGTCGGAGCTGATATTGCTGGTTACGCCGGCGCAGTTTCTACGCCCGGTGACGGCGGAACTGGCCAGGTATGTGGCCCCCGGCGTTCCCGCGGTGATCTGCGCCAAGGGGATTGAAAAGGACAGCTATGCCCTGCTGAGCGAGGTGCTGTCGGAAACCCTGCCGGAGGCGCCACGGGCCGTCTTGTCGGGCCCGACCTTCGCGATCGAAGTGGCCAGGGGCCTGCCGACGGCGGTCACTCTGGCCTGCACCGACGAGGCTCTGGGCGGGCGGATCGTCGAAACCGTTGGGCAGGCCCATTTCCGGCCTTATTGGACCGATGACGTGATCGGGGCGCAGATCGGCGGGGCGGTCAAGAATGTCCTGGCCATCGCCTGCGGCATCGTTGAAGGACGGGCCCTGGGCGACAACGCGCGGGCCGCCTTGATGACCCGCGGCCTGGCCGAGATGATACGGTATGGCGTGATGCGCGGCGGCCGGGCCGAGACCCTGATGGGCCTGTCGGGCCTGGGCGATCTGGCGCTGACCTGCAATTCCGAGCAATCGCGCAACATGTCCCTGGGGATCGAATTGGGCGAGGGGCGGAGAATTGAAGATATCATGGCCGAACGGCGATCGGTGGCGGAGGGCGCGCATACGGTCTCGGCCATCGCCGATCACGTCAGCCCGATGGATTTCGAAATGCCCATTTGCACGGCAATGGACGGGGTCTTGAACTATATGGCTGATATCGATGCAACCATCCGGGGCCTGCTGGAGCGGCCCTATCGGCCGGAAACGGACTAGAGCATGTTTCTTCTCAACATGCCCGGACTCTTAAGAAAAGAGCTATTGAACCAATCACTTGGATCGCCAAAGCGAATCCAATTGATCGAAAATTTCTCGAGCAGAACCGCTTAACCATTAACAATTGAGGAGACCGCATGGCTTATTGGCTTTTTAAAACAGAACCGGGCGCCTGGTCGTGGGACGATCAGGTGAAGAAAGGCAAGGTAGGCGAGGGCTGGGACGGCGTGCGCAACCATCAGGCCGGCAACAACATGAAAGCCATGAAGTTGGGCGACAAGGGCTTTTTCTATCATTCGGTCAACGAGAAACAGGTGGTCGGGATCGTCGAGGTTTGCCAGGAATGGCACCTGGATCCGACCGATCCGTCGGGCCGCTTCGGCATGGTTGCTGTCCGCGCCCTGGAGGGCCTGCCCGCCCCCGTGACCCTGGCGGATATCAAGGCGGACGAACGGTTGGCCGAATTACCCCTGGTCAGGCAGTCGCGACTGTCGGTGCTGCCCGTGGATGCCAAAAGCTGGAAGATTATTTGCGCCAAGGGCGGCCTCAAGGTCTGAGCCGTCCGCAATAGGAGTAGCTTCATGAACTATCCCGCCAACGACTGGATCGCGCACCACGCCCGCTTTTCGCCGGCGCGGGAAGCCGCGCATGATCTGACATCCGGCCGCCATTTTACCTATGCGGAGTTCCACGCGCGTATTGACCGGGCGGCTTTGTACCTGCGGGACGGCTTGGGCGTGGGCGACGGCGACCGGCTGGCGGTGCTGTGCCACAACGACACCGACGTGTTCGAGTTACAGTTCGCCTGCCGGCGCATCGGGGCGATTTTTCTGCCCCTGAACTGGCGCCTGGCGGTGCCGGAATTGGAATACATCTGTAACGATGCCACCCCCAAGGCGATGTTGCATGGCCTCGAATTCATGGCGGAAGCGGCCGCAGTGCAACGCCTGTCGGGTATCCCGCGGATCGCCACCATGAACAACGGCGGCGACAGCGACTACGAGGCGGGGCTGGCCGCCGCCGCCGGCACAATTGTGCCGCCGCCCCGGGAACTGAGCGATATCTGGACGGTGATGTACACCTCGGGCACCACGGGCCGGCCCAAGGGCGCCAAGATCACCTACCAAATGACGGTCTTCAACGCCATTCAGTGCGCCATGACGGTAGAAATCACCGCTCAATCCAAGAACCTGGTATTCCTGCCGACCTTTCATACCGGTGGCTTGAACGTCTACGCCAACCCGGTCTTTCACACCGGCGGCTGCAATGTGGTGCTGCGAAGCTTCGATCCGGCCTATTTCCTGGACCTGCTGTCGGACAAGGAACTGCGCCTGACCCACGCCCTTGGCGTGCCGACCAACTTCATCATGATGGCGCAGGAACCTGGTTTCGCCGACGCCGATCTGTCGCATCTGGTCTGCCTCAGCGTGGGCGGGGCGGCGGCGCCCTTGTCCCTGATCGAGGACTTCGGCGCCAAGAACATAAAGCTGCAACAGGGCTGGGGCATGACCGAGACCGGACCACTGGGCCTGATGCTGTCGGGCGATCAGGCGCTGGCCAAGGTCGGCTCTTCCGGCCTGCCGCCCATGTACGTCAGCCTGAAAATCTGCGACGAGGCGGGCGGCGAGGTCGCGGCGGGTGAAACCGGTGAATTGCTGATCAAGGCGCCGACGGTGACGCCGGGCTATTGGAACCGGGAGGACGAACACGACGATTTTTTCACATCCGACGGCTGGTTCCATACCGGGGACGCCGCCCGGCAGGACGACGACGGCTACTACTTCATCGTCGACCGGACCAAGGATATGTTCATCTCCGGCGGCGAGAACGTCTATCCGGTCGAGGTGGAGAATGTGATCTTCCAGATAGACGGCGTGCTGGAAAACGCCGTGATCGGCATACCGGACGAAAAATGGGGCGAAGTCGGCCGTGCCTGCGTGGTTCTGAAGCCCGGCTCAAACCTGAACGAGGACGCCGTCATCGAACATTGCCAGGGCCAATTGGCCCGCTACAAGGTGCCAAAACAGGTCCGCTTCATGGACGAGTTGCCTCACAACGCCACCGGCAAGGTATTGAAGCATGAACTGCCCCGGGATTAGTGTGGCCTGAATCGAGAATGGTCTAACGGGGCCAGGCGCGCAGGGCGCAGAGGCCGCCGTCCACGGGCAGGAAGACGCCGGTGACCCAGCGGGATTCATCGCTGGCCAGGTAGACCGCGGCCCAGCCCACGTCCCAGCCCGTGCCCTCGGTCTGCATGGGCACCATTCGCCGCCGCCTTTCCCGGACCTCGGGACCGCGGTCGGCCACCATGGGCGTGGCGACCGAGCCGATGATGATGCAATTGCAGCGGATCTCTTCCGTGGCGTAGTCGGCGGCGATGGACAGGGTCAACCCGTGTATTCCAGACTTGGTCGCCGCATAGGCGGCGGCGCCCGGACTGCCCATCAGGCCGAGGGCGCCGGCGATGGAGGAGACATTGATGATCGATCCGCCGCCGCTCTCCCGCATCAATGGCACGGCCACCCGGCTGCACATCATGGCCGAGGTCATGTTGACGTGGAGGAGATTGTTCCAGGTCTCGTCGGTCACATCCTCCACCCGATTGAGTCCGCCGCCTGCCCCCACGCCGACATTGTTGCAGAGAATATCCAGACGGCCATAACGGTCCTGGACCGCGGCGCCCATGGCCGCGACCTGGTCGGACTGGGTGACATCGGCCGCGAAAACCGAAGCCTCGCCGCCTTCGCCCGCGATCTCGGCCGCCAATGCCTCGCCCCGTTCCGCCGATCGGTTGACCAGCAATACCTTGGCCCCCTCGCGGGCCATCAGCAGCGCCATGGCCTTGCCGTTGCCCACCCCTTCGCCCCGCGGGGCGGCGCCGGTTACAATGGCGACCTTGCCATCCAGTCGTCCCATGATTTTCAATCCCTTTCCCGTTCAAGCGCCCAGAGTTCAGCCTTGGGGCCGCGCGCCGCAATGGCGCCGGCGCCTATTCAGCCCTCCGGATAGCGCCAGACCTGGCCGGGCCGTTCGGCCGCTTCGTCAATGGTCCATTGCGGGATCGCCAGGCCATCGGCGATGTCGGTGAAGACCATGCGGACCCGGCTGCCGATACCCACCTTGGCCACCATTTCAGGCGGCGCCAAAATGCCATCCGGGGTGACCAGATTGCCCAGCACGCGCAAGGCTTCATGTTCCGTTGGCGCGCCTTTCTGGGTATCGAGGTCCACCACCAGCAGCAGATAGGGCACGTAAGGTTTGAAGGCCGGCTGGATGGCGTGCACGACCTCTGTATAGCTGTGCACTTGGCCCCTGCCCTCGACCGGAACCCAGGTAAAGGCGCCGCTGGCGCACCAGGCGCAGCCCGTACCCACGGGATAGCGTAGCAACCCGCAGGCATCGCATTTCTGCAGATGAAATTCGTGCCGGGCGCAATGGCCGAAGTAGGCCAGGTT
>JAQBYC010000123.1 GCA_027623205.1 Pseudomonadota bacterium
AGGCCTAGCAAATAAAAGCGGACATTTAATGTGCTACAAAAACCGGACATCTGTATGTGTCATTGACAATCGACAAGCCGATCGTTTGTTGAAAAATCGTCATCAACCTGTTTTGAGCGCCTTTTCCGCCACAAAATCCAAATATATTTGCCGCAGCATCGCCGTATTGCTGCCTGGTCGGCCGTTACCCAATACGGTTTCGTCAATTTGCACGACCGGCAGGACAAAGGCGGTGGTCGACGTCAGAAATGCTTCACGGGCCAATTTGGCTTCTTCCAGGCTAAAGCGCCGCTCCTCGACCACGATTCCCTGGACCTTGGCCAATGCAATCAATCGGCGGCGGGTAATGCCGTTCAAGATGGTGTTTTCCACTGGTCGGGTGATCAAATGGCCCTCTTCATTGATAATCCAGGCGTTTGTCGAGGCCCCTTCCGTAACAAAGCCGTCGCCGTCGACCTGCCAGGCTTCAAATGCGCCCTTGACCCGTGCCGCCTGTTTAACCAAGACGTTCGGCAATAGAGAGATGGATTTTATGTCACAGCGTCCCCAGCGAATATCTGGTTGCGAGATTACAGCGACTCCTTCTTCCACGAACTTGGCCGGGATTGGAGGCGTACGTCGAGCCGTCACCACCAGGGCGGGTCGCGTATCAGCGCTTGGAAAAGGGTGATCGCGCCGGGCAACGCCCCGGCTGACCTGCAGGTACACAATGCCGTCGCGAAACCGGTTGCGACGTGCGGTCTCGCACAGCACCACATTGAGGGCCGGAGTCGCCATGGGCATTCTAATCTGCAATTCCGACAGTGAGCGCCGCAATCGATCCATGTGCCAGTTACCATCGATCAACACGCCATTGCGCACGGCGATCACCTCGTAGACGCCATCGGCGAATTGATAGCCGCGATCCTCAATATGGACGGAAGCCGCTCCGTGCGGCAGATAGCATCCATTTACATAGGCGATACGGCTCATGGCTGGCGGTCTTCCTTTACATGCTTAGTGGCGCCAATATGAAGGGTTCAACAAACTCAACAATGCCAACAATTCGACCCGACCGGCCAGCATGCCCAGGGCCAAGACGTATTTGGCACCGTCAGGCATATCGGCATAGCTGACTGCCTCTGGTAGCATGGTAGGGAGAAACGGTCCGGCATTGCTGATCGCAAGCACTGCCGCGGCGACGGCGACATCGGCGGGCAAGCCGAAAAACGCCAGAGCCAGGGCCGTTGCGGTCAGTACCAGGATCAAAATGAAGAAAAAACTCCAGACCCCCCAAATAATCGGATTCTGGATGCGCATTTTGCCCAAACGTACGGGGCGAACGCCATGGGGGTGCATAAGGCGTAACAATTCCCGCTGAGCCTGTTTGAACAAAACCGCGACCCGCATCAGACGTACGCCCCCGGTGGTCGACCCCGTGGCACCGCCTACCAACACCAGCCCAATAATCAGAATTGGTGCCAATACTGGCGCAGCGACACCGCTGGCGCCGGGCTGGCTGTTGCTAAAGCCAGTGGTGGTTAAGGCTGAGATGGCCAGAAAAACCACCTCGCGCAGTTGGGTTACAAAATTACCTTCCGTGGCGGTGATCAGCGACAGGACGATGCCCGCAAATACTAGAAAGGTGACGGCGGCTATCAGATAATGAACTTCAGCGTTTTCGCGAAAGCCCCGAAACCGCCCATTAAATGCGGCCCAATGCAGTGTAAAGTTGATCGCGCCCACTATCATGATTGCCATTAGAACCAATTCGATGGCCGGACTGTTGTAAGCGGCAATACCGCCATCGCGGGTACTGAAACCGCCTGTCGAAAGAGCTGCGAATGCATGGCATAGAGCATCGAATGCCGACATACCGACGGCCCATAATGCCAGGGCGCCAAATAAGGTCAGCAGCACATATATCCAGAAGAGGTCTTGCGCGGTCTGCAACATTCGCGCCGGCAGGCTGGCCCCCTCCCCCCGTGGCAGGGCGCTTTGAAAGGTCTCCATGCCACCGATCCCCAAATGGGAAATCAGGCTCACGGCAAGGACGATGCTCAGTAACCCACCGCCCCATTGGAGCAAGGCACGCCACAGCAGAATTGCCGGCGGCATCTGCTCCAATTCTCCGAAAATCGTGGCGCCGGTGGTGGTCAGACCAGATATAGCCTCGAAAAACGCATCAATAGGACGTCCGGGATATCCCGAAAAATGCAATGGGATTGCACCGAACAGGGCCAGAACGAGCCAGATCAAGACCAGAAACATGAACCCTTCGCGCTTGCCGAACTGCCAAATATCGCGCTGCGTCGCCATGGCAAAACCGGCACCGAAAAAGCCACTCAACACCGCTGATGCGGCGAAGGTCCAAGCCAGGGCGGTGTTGCCGTCAAGCATTGCCGTCAAAGCCGGCAGGATCATCAAGGCGGCCAGTAGAACAACAGCCCAGCCAAGGCAATGAAAGACGCTTGTATAGGACATGGTATGGCCTTTGCCGCCTCCTTCCTGCCCGATCTACCCTTGCCTTCGCTCAAAAGAAATCGAGGCGGACCGAGAACATTTTTTCAACCTTTTTGACCACATCGGCCAAGGCAAATATTACGACCCGGTCATTGACCTGGATTATGGTGTCGCCGCGCGGAATGATCACTCGCTCACCGCGCAATACACCGCCGATGATCACGCCCGAGGGCAGTTTCACCTCACGCAGCGGCACGCCAACCAGGGGGGAGGTTGCCAACGCCTCCGCCTCGATTACTTCTGCCATGCCGTCTCGCAGGCTATGCACCGCCCGAATACGGCCCCGTCGTACATGTTGCAAAATGGTCGAAACAGTCGATGCGCGGGGATTAACCACCGCATCGATACCCAACGAAGCCAACAATGGGCCGTAGCCGGAATTGTTGATCAACGTTATCGCCCGCTGACAGCCATATCGCTTGGCTAGGAGTGAAGCCAGAATATTGACCTCGTCGTCGTCGGCGACCGCCACCACAGTTTCAGTATTTGCAGCATTCGCTTCGATCAAAATTTCGCTATCCAGGGCATCGCCGTTTATCACCACGGCGCGCTCCAATCGCTCGGCCACGTATTCGGCCCGTTCCCGGTTCAGTTCCACGACCATAACCCGTACCGCAGGGTTATCCCGTTCCAGGCTTTCGGCCAGAAACAGGCCGATGTTGCCGCCACCTACGATGATGATGCGGCGAGCCTCTTTTTCTTCATGGCCGAACAGGCTCAGCGCGCGGCTGACGTGGTCCTTGTCGGCGATAAAGAATATCTCGTCGCCGGACAGCATTTGATCATCACCGGTCGGCACCATCAATTGACTGGCGCGGTCGATACCCACCACGACGATATTCAGATCCGGAAACAACTCCGTCAATTGTCGCAAGGGCGTATCTATGATTGGGCAGTCATCGGACAGGCGCACCCCAATCAAGCGTAGTTTATCGTCCCCAAAGGGGATCATGTCAAAAGCGCCGGGCACTTCCAGGCGCCGCTTGGCGGAGCGGGCCACCTCCATTTCTGGTGAGATGATCACATCAATCGGCATGTTATCGCGGCTGAACAGGTCACGCCAAATGGGACGCAGGTAGCTTTGTGCCCGCACTCGGGCGATCTTGGTTGGTACGTTAAACAGGGAATGGGCAACCTGGCAGGCGACCATGTTGACCTCGTCGGCAAAGGTCACCGCGATGATCATATCCGCGTCAGCCGCCCCGGCCGCCTCCAGCACGTCCGGTTGCGACGCAAAGCCGACCAGCCCATGGACATCCAAATTGTCATTTATGCGCTTTACCAGATCGGGCGACTGATCGATCACGGTCACATCATTATGTTCGCCCGAGAGTTGCCGGGCAATGTTATAGCCAACTTGGCCGGCGCCGCAAACGATCACCTTCATAACCGACATCCACCATCTGGACAGCAGGCTCGGTCCGACACTGCGATCCGGATGGCAAATTTGCAGGCACCTCGGTCAGCTTTGCGCCGCCCCTGAGATACGCCAACTTTGCAGCGCGCCTCCCGCCTTGCCAAAGACTCCTGCGAATTTGTCATAAGAGCCATCCTATCCTGGTAATGGGCGCTCGCGCCGCCCAATATGGTCGTAATTGGTATCCACACCACACTCACCATGGCTTGTCATGGTCGTGTAGGGATACCCAGCGATTTCAATTTTCGATGCAGCGCGGAGCGTTCCATGCCGACAAATTCCGCGGTACGGGAAATGTTACCACCAAAGCGCCCGATTTGGGCGATTAGGTATTCACGTTCGAAATTCTCCCGGGCTTCACGCAACGTCAACGACATGACTCCGGCTTCGCCATTCTCGCGTATCGCCGTTGGGGTTGGTGAACTAATATCCATCGGCAACATGTCGAGGGAAATGGTCTCCTCATTACCTTGGGCCATGATCACTAAATTTTCGACAATATTACGAAGCTGACGCACATTGCCGGGCCAATCATGGCTTTGCAGCGCGGCCATCGCATCGGCGGAAACAAGGCGGGGCGACAGGCCAAGGGTTTCAGCCGAGCGTTTCATAAAATGCGCCACCAAAATCGGAATATCCAACGGCCGATCCTTTAACGGCGGCACCATCAGAGGCACGACGTTGAGGCGATGATAGAGATCTTCTCGAAAGCGTCCGTTTGCAATCTCATCACGAAGATCGCGAGTGGACGAACAGATCACACGGACATCCACCGTAACATAATCCGTACCGCCAACGCGTTGAAAGCTTTGATCGAGCAAGACGCGCAGTATCTTGGCCTGGCTTTCCAGTGGCATATCCGCAATTTCATCCAGAAATAATGTGCCGCCATGCGCCCGTTCAAAAACACCTACCCGATCCGGCGTACCTGTGCCGTTACCATCAATGATGTGGCTATCCTGGCCTTCCACCCCAAACAGTTCAATTTCCAGTCGTTCCGGCGCCATGGTCGCGGCATTTAGGGCCACGAATGCGCCCTGTTCCCTGTTCGATCGCGCATGCAGGGCCCGCGCGGTCAATTCCTTGCCGGCCCCCGCCGGGCCGCTGATCATAACGCGACTACCGGTTGGGGCGACCTTTTCGATTGCCCCGCGCATCGCATTGATTGCCTGACTATTGCCGATGATCTCGGTTTCCGGTCCGGCACGCTGGCGCAATTCCTTATTTTCCCGGATCAGTCTGGCGGCCTCGACGGCGCGTTGCACAATCAGCAACAGGCGATCGGTTTCAAACGGCTTCTCAATGAAATCATAGGCTCCCAACTTGATGGCATGCACTGCCGTTTCGATGTTGCCATGGCCGGAAATCATCACCACGGGCACATCGCTGTGCTGGCTCCGTATCTGCTGCAATATGTCTATGCCATCAAGTTTGCTGCCGCGTAACCAAATATCCAGAATTACTAAGGATGGCCGGCGTAAGGCAACTGCCGCCAGGGCCTGTTTGTCAGTGCCGGCCAGGCGCGTCTCATAACCTTCGTCGATCAAAATTCCCGAGATCAATTCGCGAATATCTGACTCGTCATCGACGATCAGGATGTCACGCGCCATTACATTTCACCATTCTCGTCAATTTTTTTATTGTCATCGACCCATTGAGCTTTTCCAATTAAGGGAAAACTTAGATGAATTTTTGCGCCACCACCCTCCGCGTCATCCAGCCGCATCCATCCTCCGTGTTCTTCCATTATTTTTTTTACGATGGCCAAACCTAGCCCAGTGCCCTTTTCCCGATTGGTCACATAGGGTTCAGGTAAGCGTTCTCGTCCTTCTGCTGGTAAACCTATGCCGTTGTCCCGGATTTCAATTATTGCATTTGGTCCGTCGATGAATACCGCGGTTTCGATGATTCCGGCGGGGAGGTTGCCGCTTCCCGGCGCTTGACGGGCGGCAATGGCTTCTTGGGCGTTTTGCAATAGATTGGTCAGTAGCCGGTTCAGATGCTGTGCATCGCACCGAATTTGCATGGCGCCTTCGGGCAACTGCAGTCGATAGTCAATGTCCTTGTGGGCGAAACCCTCAGCAAACGTCGCGCCACGTACAATCTCGCACAAATCCTCGGATTTCATCTCGGCCGCCGGCATTCGGGCAAAGGCGGAAAACTCGTCAACCATGCGGCCAATCTCACGAACCTGCCGGACGATCGTATCGGTGCATTGGATAAAGATTTCTGGTTCGGAGGTAACTTGTTTGAGGTATTTTCGTTTTAACCGTTCCGCCGACAGTTGAATGGGGGTCAGCGGGTTCTTGATCTCGTGCGCAATGCGCCGGGCTACATCTGCCCAGGCGGCGGTACGCTGTGCCGTGACCAATTCGGTGACATCGTCGAAAGTTACGATAGCACCAGAGCGTTTATGGTGGGTTAGCCCCTTCGTCCGATTGCCGGTCCGGTCGCTGCCGATCCGCACCATGAAAGTACGTAGATGCCCCATGCGAACAATCGAAACTTCACCTTCCACGATTTTGCCGGGTTTCCGACGCGCCTGCTGAAGTAGCGCGGACATTTCTGGCACCGCGTCGGTAAAGCATTTGCCGGCCAAATCTTCGACGGTGGTTTCCAACAAGATCGCCGCCGAGCTATTGGCAAGAGTGATAATTCCCTCCCCATCCAGCCCAACGACGCCGGCGGATACGCCACTTAACACGCCTTCGGTAAAGCGGCGACGGCGGTCCATACGTTGGTTCGCCGCCATCAATTCCGCGCGCTGTTCTGCTAATTGTCCCGCCATTCGATTAAAGGCTCGGCTAAGAGAACCAATTTCGTCGCGGTCATCGCCTTCTTCAACTCTGGTTGTAAGATCGCCGTCGCGGATCCTCTCCGCCGCCACCATCAGTCCGCGGATCGGACCGACCAGACGATTGGCAAAAGTCAGCCCAAGCCAGATCGCGGCCATCAACAACAACAATGCGACCACGATAAAAATTAGTGCCGAGGTCAATTGAATATCCGTCCGTGCGCCCTCCAGCGCTTGGTATTCACGAAACACGGCGCGGGTGGTTTCCACGTGGTTCAGCACTACCGGATCGACAAAACGGGCGACATACAGGTAGGCGTCAAGGAAGCCATCCAGACGCACCAGCGCGCGGACCTGATCGTCCCGGTCACTTTCAAAAATAACCGGATCGCTGCGCGATGCAGCTTCTATGCGGTCTAAGGGCAACTCATCAAATGCGGCGCTAACACTCAGGTATGTGCGGCCCAAAACAAGACCGCTGCTGTTGAACACCGTGGCCTCGCTCAAAGCTCTACGCGACGCCTGGATCGCAAGATAGCGGGAAAACTTCTGTTGATTACTGCCCAGACGGGGTGCCATGCGGTCGATATCATTCGCCATGGCCAAAATATCGGCGCGAATGGTATGGCGATGCTCCGATACATAGGCCTCCGCCACGGCAAGAGATCCGCCGACCGCCGTACGAACCCTGTCGCTAAACCACGACTGCATGCCAAGATAAAAGAAAACGGCCGAAAACACCGCAACGATAATGGCGGGCGTTACGGCAACCAGACTGAACATGGCGACGAAGCGTGTGTGCAAGCGCGAACCGGCAGAACCGGTTCGGCGTGCCACCCACAACTGCACCAGATGCCGCGCGATCAACGCGCCAAGAGAAAGCACCAGTGCCAGATCGATAATTAACAAGATCAGCACGACTTGAGGATTTCGCGTCAACGGCTCGGAGCCAGTCCAAGCGGTATATGTCGCAAGGCCCGAAGCGAACGCACCGAGCGCCAGCGCGATGGGTAATTTACCGCTCATGCTCGCCTGCCGGACCCAAGGCACGAAGCTATCGGCAAAAGTGGCTTCCAGGCGGCGCCGTTCGTTGGTTTCAACCATTGGGTTCAAGAACTCAGTTTCACAGAGAATCTGTGGCAATTATGCATCAGTTCAAGCCGCGCACCACTTGAATGTCAAGATCCTTGATTTTTTTTCTCAATGTATTTCGATTCAAGCCCAGCAGATCGGCCGCGCGGATCTGATTGCCGCGGGTAGCCGCTAGACACAACTGGATCAACGGGCGCTCGACCTCGCGCACGACACGGTCATACAAGCCAGCGGGCGGCAGGCCGTCCCCATGGGCCTGAAAATACCGTGCCAGATGCTGTTCGACGGAGGCGCCAATGCTGTCGCCCGCCAGATGACTGTTACTGGCACTTTGTTCAGATACGCCAGAGCCCATGGACATCAAACTCAGCTCCGCCATCACCGCCTCGTGTTCGATTACATCTTCTGGGTACAATGCGACAAGGCGTTGGATCAAATTTTCCAGTTCCCGTACATTGCCGGGCCAAGTGTGGGTTCGCAATTGTTCCAATGCCGTACGGGTTATTCTTTTGGCCGGCAGGCCCGCAGCCTCCGCCTGGCTTAAAAAGTGGCGCGCCAGATCGGGAACATCCTCTGTTCTTTCTCTCAAGGGCGGTATACGCATGGGTACGACGTTCAGGCGATAGTATAAATCTTCGCGAAACAGGCCCTGGCGGATGAGTTGCTTCAGATCCTGGTTAGTCGCGGCAATTATGCGTACGTTGGCACGGATTGGCGTGCGGCCACCGACCGTGTTATATTCCCCCTGTTGCAAGACCCGCAGCAGACGTGTCTGTGCCTCAGCAGGCATGTCGCCGATTTCATCCAGAAACAGCGTCCCCCGCTCAGCCAATTCAAAATGGCCCGGGTTGCGCGTAGTGGCGCCGGTGAAGGCGCCTTTTTCATGCCCGAATAACTCGCTTTCAATCAAATCCCGCGGAATTGCGGCCATATTGATGGCGACAAACGGACCGTTGCGCCGCTTGCCATAGTCGTGCAGGGCGCGGGCAACCAGTTCCTTGCCGGTCCCAGATTCACCGGAAATCATCACCGTCAGATCTGTCTGCATGAGCCGGGCCAAGGTGCGATAGATTTCCTGCATGGCGGCCGACCGTCCGATAACAGGCAAACGCTCGTCGCCTTCATCCGATCTGATACCGCCGCCCGCCGCCGGTTCACTGTTGGCCAACGCGCGTTGCACGACATTGACCAGTTCCTTTAGATCGAATGGCTTGGGCAGATATTCATGAGCCCCCCGTTCGGCTGCCTTGATAGCCGTCAAAATAGTGGATTGTGCGCTCATCACGACGACGGGTAGCTCAGGTCGCATCTTCTTGATCCGCGGCAACAAATCCAGGCCATTTTCATCGGGCATGACAACATCCGTAATGACCAGATCCCCCTGGCCGTCGCCAATCCAACGCCACAAGGTCGCGGCATTGGCCGTAGAGCGGACTTCATAACCGGCCCGGCCCAATGCTTGATCTAAAACCGTGCGAATGGCGCGGTCATCATCGGCAATCAATATGGTACCTCGGCTCATGCTTTGCCTACCTCTCATCCATGGGCAGCATCACCCGAAATTGCGCCCCTCTTTCGACCTCGGCGCACTCCACGACACCACCGTGATCGTCCACCAGCTTTGCCACCAATGCCAATCCCAAACCTGAACCTTGGACCTTATTGCTAACGAAGGCGTCGAACAAATAGGGTTTTATATCATCGGTCACGCCAGGACCGTTATCGTGTACGGCAATTTCTATTGGCAATTTCATGCGGCTCCCGCTGCCGGGAATTGAGAGTCGCAGGCCATGTCGATAGGCCGTGCTCAGGGAGATCTCTCCACCTTTGACCGGCGCGGCCTCGGCGGCGTTCTTGACCAGATTCAGAAAAACTTGAACCAATTGATCGAAATTGCCTAGAACGGGCGGAATAGACGGATCATAATTCTCCTGAAAGCGGATGTTTTTGGCAAAGCCGCTTTGCGCCACCTGGCGCACCCGCTCCAAAACACGGTGGATGTTAACCGGTTGTCGCTCCGCGGGCTTGTCCGAGAACATTTCCATGCGCTCAACGATGCCAACAATGCGATCGGTCTCGTCGCAGATCAGCCGCGTCAGCACCCGGTCATCGCTATCGGCATTCTGCTCCAATAATTGCGCCGCGCCGCGGATACCGCTTAACGGATTTTTTACTTCGTGGGCCAACATTGCCGCCATGCCGGTAACCGACCGCGCCGCACCGCGATGGGTCAACTGGCGGTCCATCTTTGAAGCAATGCTATTTTCCCGTAAAGCCAAGACAATATACTCAGGTGTTTCGGCAACGGGCGAGGCCGTAATATCTACAAGCCGCGACCCTATTCGGGGTGTACCCAGATCAATGCCATATTCCGAAATTATCGCTGCATTTTGGCGGGCTTCTCTCACAAGGCCCTGCGCGGGGCTGCCGAAAGGCAACAAATCGCGCAAATGTCCGCGGCAAAGTTGAGCGGCGCCGGTAGCAAAGAACTGTTCCGCGCCAGGATTGGCAAAAATTATACCATCGTCCCCATCCAACAATAAAATGGGATGGGGAAGCGCGTTGAGAATTGTCTCGGTCATATTGGATCGGGATGAATGCAATGGCATCTCTTTACGAGGCGCTGAAACGGTCATCAGACCGCATCCTGCTGCATCACCTGCGCATACAGGTTCTTAATGTTTTTGATTACCGCGCGGCTGTCATCCTGGCACAAGATTTGGCGTCGATCCTCCTTCGCCAGCCCCAGGCGTTCCAAATAGCGATTCACATGTTTACGGGCAATCCGCAGGCCCCGGGCATCGCCGTAGTGTTCCAATATCGCCCTATAATGGTCGAGGACGGTGTCGCGTTGCATGGCCAAACCAGGATCCGCAAGGCGTTCGCCTGTCCTCAGGTAGTGGCGCACCTGGGCGGGAAACCAGGGCCGGCCAAAGGCGCCACGTCCCACCATCACGCCGTCTGCGCCAGAGCGACCCAACATGGCGATGGCATCCTCGGGGCAAACCACATCGCCGTTGGCAATAACAGGAATATTGACTGCCTGCTTTACCTCGGCAATGAAGTCCCAATCCGCCTTGCCATGGTAAAACTGACAGCGGGTTCGTCCATGCACCGTAATCATTGTCACCCCGGCCGATTGTGCCCGAGCCGCCAACGCCGGGGCATTCCGCTGATCGAAGTCCCAGCCCGTGCGCATTTTTAATGTCACTGGGATATGGACCGCACCGACCACCGCCTCGATCAGGCGAAGGGCCAAAGACTCGTCCCGCATCAGGGCGGAACCGGCACTGCCGCCCACCACTTTTTTTACTGGACAGCCCATATTGATATCGATCGCGTCAGCACCCTGATCCTGACTAAGGCGGGCGGCCTGGGCCATGGCATCGGGTAGGCAACCAGCCAACTGAACCACCCGCAATCCCTCATCGGCAGCCCAAATAGCCCGTTCCTTCGAACGCCGATTATCGCTGACCACGCCGGCGGAGGCGATCATCTCGCTGACGACGATATCAACCCCAAAGCCGCTTACTTGCCGCCGAAACGGCAAGTCGGTGATACCGGACATGGGCGCCAAGATAACCGGCTTGTTGAAATTAGCAGATCCCAGTTGTATGCTCATGAAATAGGCAATCGATAAAATCCCTGATTAATGCTTAATTTCCGGGCAATCTATGACAAACGGCGCGCAAGTGCCATGGAAATATCCACTCAATCCATCTTTTCGACCGGCACTCATCCGCTGCTTACCGTAAAATCGATGTACAACACGGTGGTCCGCGACGGCGCATCTGTTGCCGCACATAGGCCGTTCTCCAGACAGTTTGCCGTTTTCGCCAATCTAATGTCCGCCTAAATCGTTCCACTGCGGCAGCAGAACAATACAGTTGGGGTTAAACTCCATGTTCTTGAGGGTATCCAGGGAAGCCGCGGCCTGGTGCGATTTGAGATCGACAAGCGAAACCCATCCGCCCCCGCATTCCTGGTAGATCGATAAAGCAATATTATACGAATCCGTATTGACCGTGACAGGTCAGACCGACGTAATGCGCGCCTTGGCATGCTAATACCGACCTGATCAGCGTTGGCCCGCCCGGATTGTCGGTATTGACATAAATTGTTCGCCGTTGCTGGCACAATACATTTCCTGCGGTATGCCACCATTGACGGGCGCCAGATCAAAAGCATGGGCAACGTCAAAATCATTCGTTCCGGAATTCCAAATAGCCGTCCACGAAGATGTCCTGTCAGGCCCACACAGCCGGGCGGTTCCGATCTCGGCCCTCGGTCACCGAAACAGCACCATGATCTATCCGGAAACCTGTCCCCGGCAACGCGGCGCAAAGTAATAAAGTCTCGTTCGGCACCCCCGTATCACTGACGGCGTATTCGAAGGGGGCGGCCCGAGTTCAAACAGCCAAGTTCCCATGCCGAGCCTGACGGCCGGTTAAACTATTAGACCAGCCTGTGGGTTCCAGCACAGCCCATCATTGCCTGTGGTGCAAGATTTTCGATAAGTTCAGACCGCCGACGGCCGGTATTTATACCGCCACCCGCCGGCTATAGGTCAGACCAATTTCGTCCAATTGTGCCTGTTCCGCCTTTGCCAGCATTTGCTTCTGTCGTTTGCCCTCTCGTTCCAGCGCGAGCTCGAATTTCTTGGCTTCGCGGTATTCAATAGCCATGTGCCCGTTGATCCGGTTCAGTGCACGGGTCGCATCGGCAATTGACTCGGCTAAAGTTGCCCGACGCAATTCTAAATGCTTTGCATAGATCGCAAAATTGGTCATGGCTAGATCTTCGCGGCTCACGGCGCTTGTTTCCCGCGCCAATTCCCGCTCCAATGCGGCGTCCTGGGTCTGAAAATTAGCCCGCATGCCCTCGATCTCACCCGCTTTGCGCCGATGTTGGTCCATACGAAACCGGTGCATCCGCGCCAATGCCGCAAATCCACGAACATTCATTCATTTGCCCCTTCCAGCAAAATATTGGCCAGGTAATCGTAGCCTTCCGACAAGCTGCAAGCCTCGTCCTTGTCCTGTCTAAGGTAAGCTTCCAGGGCATCGTGGTAGCGGATCGCTTCATCCACTTCCGGGTCCGAGCCAAGCCGATAAGCGCCCAGGCGAATCAATTCTTCCATATTGGCATAGGCCGCCATCAGCCGGCGGGCGTGTTGAACCAGAGCGTTTTCCTCGGCATCATTGCAGGCTGGCATGGTCCGCGACAGGCTGCGTAATATATCGATGGCGGGAAAGCGGCCTCGTTCGGCGATCTCACGGCTTAGGACGATATGACCGTCCAGGATACCGCGCACCGCGTCCGCGATAGGCTCGTTATGATCATCGCCCTCGACCAGGACTGTGAATAGGCCGGTTATGCCTCCCTGCCCGGTCCCCGGTCCGGCCCGCTCCAACAGACGCGGCAACTCCGCAAAAACCGATGGGGTGTAGCCCTTCGACGCCGGCGGTTCGCCACCCGACAGTCCAATCTCCCGTTGGGCCATCGCAAATCGTGTGACACTGTCCATCATGCACAATACATCGCGGTCGCAATCGCGAAAGTATTCCGCCAAGGTCATGGTCATGTAGGCTGCTTGGCGCCTGATCAATGCCGGCTCGTCGGACGTGGCTACAACGATAACGCTGCGCGCGAGACCCTCCTCGCCCAAATTGTCCTCGATAAATTCCTGTACCTCGCGGCCGCGTTCGCCGATCAAGCCGATCACGGAAACGTCCGAAGCGGTATAACGCGCCAACATGGACAGCAATACTGATTTGCCAACGCCGCTACCGGCAAATATTCCTATGCGTTGTCCGCGGCACAGAGTGACAAAGGTGTTCAACGCGCGTACGCCTAAATCAACCTTGCCACGAACGCGCTGTCTGGCGTGCGCCTGCGGCGGCTTACCGCGCAGGGGATAGGCTTGGTTGCCACGGGGTAAGGGCCCTTTGCCATCAATAGGTTCACCTATGGCATTGACGACACGGCCCAACCAGCGCGCGTTGGGATAGACCACCGGATTATGTTCGTCGACCATGGCCCGGCACCCCATGCCAATGCCATCCAGGGTGCCAAATGGCAGCAATACCGCTGTCTCATCGTGAAAGCCGACCACTTCCGCCATCACGGAACGGCCATCTCGGGTTTGTATGGAACAACGAGAGCCGACGCTCAACGCTGCTTGCGCGCCACAGACTTCGAGGGTCAATCCCCGGACGCCTGCGACGCGGCCGTATAAGCGGTGCGCCGGGATCTGTTCGATTTCGCTTAAGGCAGCTTGCACGTTACTCTGCAATACAGGGGATCCAATCAGGATTGATCGGGCCCATATTTGTGGCTCCGGCTTAAGTTTCGGTAAAGGCAGCGCAATAAAACGATAAAAACTTGCCATGTCGATGTTGTTAATGGTTCATTAACCGAGTCCAGTTAACCTTAGTTAACGATCGGTTAGACGGAGAGGACGGACATGCGGGTTTTACTTATTGAAGACGATACCGCCATGGCGAAAAGCATCGATTTGATGCTGCAAGGTGATGGCTTCAACGTTTACGGCACGGATCTGGGCGAGGAAGGCCTAGACCTCGGCAAGATCTACGACTACGACATTATCGTGTTGGACCTAAATTTGCCGGATATGCACGGATATGACGTACTGAAAAAACTGCGTGTGGCTAAGGTCCAAACCCCTATATTAATTCTTTCCGGCATGGCAGAGCCCGATGACAAGGTTCGCGGCCTGGGATTTGGTGCGGATGATTATATGACCAAGCCTTTTGATAAGCGTGAATTGGTGGCGCGTATACACGCCATCGTTCGCCGCTCGAAAGGTCATGCACAGTCGATCATCAAAACCGGGAAATTGACGGTTAACCTCGATAGCCGCGCGGTGGAGGTCGAAGGACAGCGTTTGCATCTCACGGGCAAGGAATACGCCATGTTGGAGTTGCTTTCCCTGCGCAAGGGGACGACCCTGACCAAAGAGATGTTTCTATACCCCGCTCACCTAAGAACCCGAAAATCCTTGGGTGATATGATGCGGAAATTATCTGATACGT
>JAQBYC010000124.1 GCA_027623205.1 Pseudomonadota bacterium
ATCCGCGAAGGCGGCCGAACGGTTGGCGCCGGCGTCGTCGCCGGTATCCAAGAATAATCGCTGCCGCCTAGCTGGTCGCGCCTAGTTGGCGGCCATCAGGCGGCAGCAGCGATCTGAAAACGGCTACTGACGCGCAAGCAGGGATAAAGATATGGAAAGCCAAAACATCCGCATTCGCCTTAAGGCGTTCGAGCATCGCGTGCTCGATCAGGCGACATCTGAAATTGCCAGCACGGCAAAGCGGACAGGCGCGCGGGTGCGCGGACCCATCCCCCTACCCACACGAATTGAAAAGTTCACTGTTTTACGCTCGCCCCATATCGATAAGAAGTCGCGCGAGCAATTTGAGATCCGCACTCACAAACGTTTGCTGGATATTATCGACCCCACGCCCCAGACAGTCGACGCGCTGATGAAGCTAGACCTGGCGGCTGGCGTGGACGTGGAAATCAAACTTTAGGAATTGGCAATGAGGCGTTCCGGTTTAATAGCGCAAAAACTCGGTATGACGCGGGTTTTTCAGGAAGATGGCAGTCACGTGCCGGTGACTGTGCTGCACGTTGACAACTGTCAGGTGGTGGACCAGCGCACCCTCGAGAGGGACGGTTACAGCGCCGTCCAATTGGGCGCAGGTAAAGCCAAGGTCAAGCGGGTCGGTAAGGCTATGCGCGGCCATTTCGCCAAGGCGGAAGTAGCACCCAAACAACGCTTGGCGGAGTTTCGGGTGTCCGAAGACGCCTTAATCGAAGTTGGTGCGGAATTGAGCCCGGCCCATTTTGCGCCGGGCCAATATGTGGACGTCGCGGGCACATCGATCGGCAAGGGTTTCGCCGGCGTGATGAAGCGCTGGGGATTTGCCGGTTTGCGGGCCTCCCACGGCGTATCGATCTCACATCGCTCCCAGGGCTCGACCGGGCAATGCCAGGACCCGGGCAAAGTATTCAAGGGCAAGAAAATGGCCGGTCATTTGGGTGCGGGCCGGGTCACCATGCAGAACCTAGAAGTAATTGCAGCCGATGTGGATGCCGGGCTGCTCATGATTAAGGGCTCTATACCGGGACCGAGGAGCGGTTGGGTGATGGTGCAGGATGCAGTCAAGAAGGCAATGCACAAAGATACCCCAATCCCCGCCGGTTTAATCGAACGGCCCATTGATGATGCCCCGCGGCAAGCAGAGGCAGAGGCAGAGGCAGAGGCAGAGGCCGCGACGGACGAGGCGGTCGAGGCGTCCGTCGATGCCGCGGCAGATACGGTGGCGGCAAGCGCACCTGCCGACGCGGCCGAGAAGGAATAGGTGCCATGAAGGCGAAGGTAACGACCCTCGATAATAAGAGCGCTGGCAGTATCGAACTGGCGGACACGGTGTTCGGCGTGACGCCACGCCGGGACATCATGCATCGTGTCGTGGTCTGGCAGTTGGCCAAGCGCCGCGACGGCAACCACGCGACCAAAGAGCGGCATGCCGTGCAAGGATCGGGCGCAAAGATCTGGCGCCAAAAGGGCACCGGGCGGGCGCGGCATTCCTCGCGCAAGGCGCCGCAGTTTCGTGGTGGCGGTGTGGCCCATGGTCCCCGCGTGCACGATCATGCCCACAAGCTGACCAAAAAGGTCCGTGCGCTTGGCCTGCGGTCGGCTCTCTCCGCCAAACAGGCGGAGGGTAAGCTGGTGATATTGGATACCGCCGCGCTCTCCGAGGCCAAGACAAAAGCCCTAACGACCAGATTGGCGAACCTGGGTTGGACGGATGTGTTGATCATCGATGGTGGCGACCTGGATCAAAATTTGGTGCAGGCCGCCGGCAACCTTGCTGCGGTGCAAGTGTTGGCTTCTGCTGGTGCAAATGTCTACGACATCCTACGGCGCGATACCCTGGTACTGACCAAAAGTGCCGTTGAAAATTTGGAGGCCCGGCTAGCATGAACCGCGAGCAGGTATATCAGACTATTTTGGGCCCGGTGGTCACTGAAAAAGCCACCATGGGGTCGGAGCATGGGCAAATCACTTTCCGGGTGACCATGGAGGCCACCAAGCCGCGCATCAAGCAGGCGGTGGAGGAGTTGTTCGCGGTCAAGGTGAAAGCGGTCAACACCTTGCGTGTCAAAGGCAAGACCAAACGGTTTCGCGGTGTCAAAGGACGCCGGTCGGATTGGAAAAAGGCTGTGGTGACCTTGGAAGATGGCCATTCCATAGACGTCATGGGCGGGGTGTAGACGAATGGCGTTGAAACATTATAAACCAACCACGCCAGGTCGCAGAGGCTTGGTTCTGGTCGACCGCTCGGAATTGCACAAGGGCAAGCCTGTCAAGGCGTTGACCGTCGGGTTGAGCAAAAGCGGTGGCCGCAACAACCATGGCCGCATCACGGCACGGCGCCGTGGCGGCGGGGCCAAGCGCAGTTATCGCATTGTCGATTTCAAGCGCCGTCGTTTTGAAACAGCGACGGTCGAGCGATTGGAATACGATCCGAACCGATCGGCCTTTATCGCCCTGATCCGTTATCCCGATGACGAATTAAGCTACATTCTGGCGCCTCAACGCCTGGCCCCGGGCGACAGTGTAGTGGCCGGCGAACGGGTAGACGTCAAGCCGGGCAATGCCATGCCCTTGTCCAGCATGCCGGTTGGCACCATCGTGCATAATGTTGAGATGAAGGCGGGCAAGGGCGGTCAGATCGCCCGGTCCGCGGGCACCTATGTGCAATTGGTTGGCCGCGACCAGGGCTATGCCATTCTGCGCCTAGCGTCCGGCGAACAACGCCTGGTACGGTCCGAGTGCATGGCCACTGTCGGCGCGGTTTCAAACCCGGACAAATCCAACATCAAGCTGGCCAAGGCTGGTCGCAACCGCTGGCTGGGCAAACGGCCATCGGTGCGTGGCGTTGCTATGAACCCGGTTGACCATCCCCATGGCGGCGGTGAAGGCCGTACTTCTGGCGGCCGCCATCCGGTGACACCTTGGGGCAAGCCAACCAAGGGTAAGCGGACGCGGTCCACCAAAAAAACCAGTAGCAAATACATTCTGCGCCGCCGGCGCTCGAAATAGGAGGAGGCATATAGATGACCCGTTCTGTCTGGAAAGGCCCCTTCGTTGATGGCTATCTGTTGAAGAAAGCAGAAACAGCCGCGCAATCGGGGCGTAAGGATGTCATCAAGATTTGGTCGCGTCGGTCAACCATTCTGCCGCAATTCGTCGGTCTGACCTTTGGCGTACACAACGGCCACAAACACATTCCTGTATTGGTGAATGAGGACATGGTGGGGCATAAGTTTGGCGAATTCGCGCCGACCCGTACCTACTATGGCCATACCGCCGATAAGAAGGCGCGGCGGGGTTAAAGGCATGGGCAAGCAGGCAAAAGAGCGGCGTCTGACCGACAACGAGGCTGGGGCGCAGGGCCGGAAAATCCGGATTTCACCGCAGAAATTGAACCTGGTGGCGGAATCGATCCGAGGCAAAACCGTAGGGGCCGCTTTGGCGGCGTTGACATTTTCGAAACGGCGGATCTCCGGCGATGTGAAAAAGGTTCTGCAATCAGCCATCGCCAATGCGGAAAATAATCATGACCTGGACGTCGATGCTCTGTACGTCGCAGAGGCAAGCGTCGGAAAAAACATGGTGATGAAGCGGATGCGCCCGCGTGCCCGTGGACGCATGGCCCGCATCTTGAAACCATTTAGCGAGATACGCATCGTGGTGCGTGAACGCGAGGAGACCAACTGATGGGTCAAAAAGTAAATCCGATCGGCATGCGGCTCGGTATTAACCGGACCTGGGATTCCCGTTGGTATGCCAACAAGCGGGACTACGGCACCATGCTGCACGAGGATATTGCGATCCGTCGATTTTTGCAGAAGCGCCTGCACCAGGCCGGCGTTTCCCGTATCGTCATCGAACGACCGGCAAAGAAAGCCCGGGTGACCATTTCGACGGCCCGCCCCGGTCTGGTTATCGGTAAGAAGGGCGCGGACATTGAGAAGCTGCGTCAGGCCCTATCTAAAATGACCGGCAGTGACGTACATTTGAATATTGTTGAAATCCGCAAGCCTGAGATCGATGCCAAGTTGGTGGCCGAAAATATCTGCAATCAGCTGGAACGCCGGATTGCGTTTCGGCGGGCCATGAAGCGGGCCGTACAGTCGGCCATGCGCCTGGGTGCTCTGGGTATTCGCATCAATTGCGGGGGCCGTCTTGGCGGGGCGGAAATAGCCCGGACCGAATGGTATCGCGAGGGGCGGGTGCCGCTTCATACCCTGCGCGCCGATATCGACTATGGGGAAGCCACGGCATTTACGGCATATGGCACCTGCGGCGTCAAAGTTTGGGTCTTTAAGGGCGAAATCATGGATCATGATCCCATGGGCCAGGAAAAACGAAACCAGGATATACAAACGCCGCGTTCATAAGGGCCGGCGAGGAGTTGTTTTGGCATTAGCCGCCAGCTCGAAACGACAAGGAAATAGGTTGATTGCGTCATGTTGCAACCAAAACGAACAAAATTCCGTAAAGCCCACAAGGGTCGGATTCACGGCAATGCCAAAGGTGGCAATAAGCTGGATTTTGGCGCTTACGGACTAAAGGCAATTGGCCCGGCTCGGATTACCGCGCGCCAAATCGAGGCGGCGCGCCGCGCCATGACGCGGCAAATGAAACGCGCCGGAAAATTATGGATCCGCGTCTTTCCCGATGTGCCGGTATCGAAGAAGCCGACCGAAGTCCGCATGGGTAAAGGCAAGGGTACGCCTGAATTCTGGGTCTGCCGGATCAAACCGGGTCGGGTGATGTTTGAGATTGACGGCGTCCCAGCCGACGTGGCGCGCGAAGCCTGCCGCTTGGCGGCGGCCAAGCTGCCATTGCCGACCAAATTCGTTGCCCGCGTTGGGGAGGGTCATTGATGAAGGCCGAAGAATTACATGGCAAGACCAAGGATCAGCTAGGCGATCAATTGCTGGACCTGCGTAAGGAGCAGTTCAATTTGCGCTTTCAACGGGTCAGCGGCCAACTGGAAAACACTGCCCGCGTGCGCCAGCTGCGCCGCGACATAGCCCGCATCAAAACGGTATTGAACCGGATGCAGAGCGAAACACAGGCTCAGGCCTAGGACCGAGGAGAACGGGATGCCGAAAAGAGTTATGCAGGGCGTCGTGGTCAGCGACAAGGGCGATAAGACCGTTGTGGTCCGGGTCGAACGCCGCTTCACGCATGCACTGTACAAGAAGGTGATCCGCCGGTCTAAACGCTTTCACGCGCATGACCCGCAGAACAAATTCAAGATTGGCGATCAAGTGCGTATTGAGGAATGTGCGCCTATTTCGAAACTGAAGCGATGGATTGTTCTCGCTGAGGCAGCGAATAGCTAGGACGGACAAGGTAGACAGCTATGATTCAATCAGAAACCATACTCGAAGTCGCCGATAATTCCGGTGCCCGTCGGGTGCAGTGCATCAAAGTGCTTGGCGGTTCAAAGCGAAAATACGCTTCCGTCGGCGACATCATCGTGGTTTCCATAAAGGAGGCCATTCCGCGGGGCCGGGTAAAAAAGGGCGATGTTCATCGGGCAGTCGTGGTGCGAACCGCCAAGGATATTCATCGCGCGGATGGTTCTGCGATCCGTTTTGACCGCAACGCCGCCGTGTTGATCAATCCACAGAATGAGCCCATCGGGACACGAATTTTCGGCCCGGTGACGCGGGAATTGCGAGCCAAAAATCACATGAAAATCATCTCATTGGCGCCAGAGGTCATCTGATGGCGAAGAAATTCAAGCTACGAAAAGGCGACGACGTCGTTGTCGTCAGCGGCCGGGACAAGGGCAAGAAGGGCTCCATTCTGCGCGTCATGCGGCAGGAAGATCGCGTACTGGTGGATGGCGTTAATTTGGTCAAACGGCATACGCGGCCCAGCGGCACCCAGCCCGGTGGCATTGTCGACAAGGAAGCGTCGATCCATATCTCGAACGTTGCCCTGGCTGATCCCAAGGATGGCACGGCGACGCGGGTGGGCTATCGATTTCTTGACGATGGCCGCAAAGTCCGGTTTGCCAAGAGATCGGGGGAGGTAGTCGATGTCTGATGCGCCGCGATTGAAGCAATTTTATCTGAACGAATTGCACGGCAAGCTAAAAGAAGAATTTGGCTTTGCCAATGATTTGCAGGTGCCGCGCCTGGAAAAAATCGTTCTAAACATTGGTGTTGGCGCGGGCACCGACGATCGCAAAAAGGTGGAGGCCGCGTATGGCGACTTGGCCAAGATTGCGGGGCAGAAGCCGGTTATCACCACAGCCAAACGGTCCGTTGCGGTATTCAAGTTGCGCGAAGGAATGCAAATTGGCTGCAAGGTAACCTTGCGCCGGGACCGGATGTACGAATTTCTTGATCGTCTGATCACCGTGGCGTTGCCACGGGTCCGGGATTTCCGCGGCGTCTCGCGAAAAAGTTTCGATGGCCGGGGCAACTATGCCATGGGCCTGACGGAGCAGATCATCTTTCCGGAAATCAATTACGACGAGATTGATGATGTGCGTGGCATGGACGTCGTTATCTGTACCACGGCGGCCGACAACAGCCAGGGTCTGGCGTTGCTGGCCGGGTTCAACATGCCTTTTCAACGCTGACGTCCCTTTCGGGATTGATGCCACGAAGATAAGGATTTTCGGCGAAAGTTTCATATTGAACCTTTCGTGTCACTCTGGAAACCAAGGGGTTCCATGCATGGCCAAAAAAAGTGCCATAGAAAAGAACAAGACCCGCGCCAAATTGGCCGGGAAGTATTTGGCCAAGCGTACGCGTCTGAAGGCGGTCGCCTCAGACAAAGACCTAAGCCAGGAAGAGCGCTTTTCCGCGCGACTGAAGTTAGCGCAATTGCCGCGTAATTCCGCACCGAACAGGGTGCGTAACCGCTGCGAATTGACGGGTCGGTCCCGGGGTTATTATCGCAAATTCAAACTATCCCGGATCGCACTACGTGAACTGGGTTCGCTCGGACAAATTCCGGGCCTGACCAAGTCAAGCTGGTAGGGGAGGCGTAACGATGTCGATGACCGATCCGATCGGCGACATGCTGACGCGAATTCGCAATGGCCAGCGTGCGGGCAAGGGAAGTATCCTGTCGCCGGCGTCTCGTTTGCGGGAAAGCGTTTTGGAAGTATTGCAGCGCGAAGGTTATATCCGTGGCTATTCGCGCACTGATTATGACCGTGGCAAGGCTGAATTATCGATCGAGCTGAAGTATTATGAAGGCGCGCCGGTGATCCAGCAGATTAAGCGGGTATCAACGCCAGGCCGACGGGTTTATTCGTCGGTAAAACAACTGCCGCGCGTTGCCAACGGCCTCGGGATTTCTATTCTGACGACACCGCAAGGGGTGCTGTCGGATACCGAGGCGCGCGAAGCCAACGTGGGCGGCGAAGTCATCTGCCAGGTATTTTAAAGGAACACCGATGTCCCGTATCGGAAAACAGCCGGTGACAGTGCCCGACGGCGTCACCACAGAACTGGCCGACCAAGCCTTGATCGTCAAGGGCAAGTTGGGCGAGTTGTCCATGCACGTGGTTGATCAGGTCGATATCAGCCTTGCGGAGAACCAAATCGTTGTGACTCCCAAGGATCAAAGCAAGGTCGCCCGCTCCATGTGGGGTTTGCAGCGCAGTTTAGCGCAGAACCTCGTGACCGGTGTGTCGGAAGGGTTCGTCAAGGAACTGGAAATCCAGGGCGTTGGCTATCGCGCCGCCTTGCAAGACAAGATCTTGAGGCTGCAATTGGGCCATAGTCACGACATCGACTTCCCTATCCCCGAGGGTATCTCGATTGAGTGTGAGCGTCCCACGGCTATCAGGATCAAGGGGATCGATAAGCAGCAGGTCGGCCAGGTTGCCGCGAAAATCAGGGCATTTCGTCCACCCGAACCCTACAAGGGCAAGGGCGTACGTTATGTGGGCGAGTATGTCTTCCGCAAGGAAGGCAAGAAAAAGTAGGCTAAGATGGGCAATACCAAAGAATTATTCAAACGCCGGCAACGGCGCAACCGGCACACGCTGGCAAAGCTTGCTACGGGGCGACCTCGTTTGTCTGTGTTCCGCTCTTCGCAGCATATATATGCTCAGGTCATTGATGACGTGGCGGGAAGGACTATTGCGGCGGCCTGCAGCCTGGAAAAAGACCTGCGCGCAGGCCTGAAAACGGGCGCCGACAAGGATGCAGCCGCCAAGGTTGGTGCGTTGATCGCTGAACGGGCCAAGAGCGCCGGTGTTGAACTGGTGGTGTTTGACCGTGGCGGGTACCAATTTCATGGCCGGGTCAAGGCGCTGGCAGATGCCGCGCGTGAAGCCGGTTTGAGTTTTTAGGAAAGGCTAGGTCGCATGGCACGTAATGATTTCGGGGACCGCGGCGACAGCGAGTTTGTTGATAAGCTGGTCCATATCAATCGGGTCGCCAAGGTGGTCAAGGGCGGCCGCCGCTTCGCCTTTGCGGCATTGGTCGTTGTCGGCGACCAAAAGGGCCGGGTCGGTTTCGGCCATGGTAAGGCCCGCGAGGTGCCCGAGGCTATTCGTAAAGCGACGGAGACAGCCAAGAAAAGTATGATCCGTGTACCGCTGCGCGAAGGGCGGACCTTGCATCATGACATTACCGGTCGCCACGGTGCCGGCAAGGTTTTGCTGCGTGCCGCGCCTCCAGGTACTGGAATTATTGCCGGCGGTCCCATGCGCGCGGTGTTTGAATGCATTGGCGTGCAGGATGTGGTGACGAAATCTCAAGGTTCCTCGAACCCCTACAACATGGTTCGGGCGACCTTTGAGGCGCTGAAAAATCAGGTTTCACCGCGGACAGTGGCAGCCAAAAGGGGAAAAAAGGTGGCTGACATCATCGGTCGGCGTACCCGTGGTGCCGGGCCGGAGAAAGACGCGGCCGAGTCGTCCGATGTTGTAACGGAAACAGCGGACGCATAGCCGGACGCTGTAAAAAGGCGCCGCCGACGCGTATATGTGACTGAACTATTTGACCAGGTCATAGGGTCAGACTGGAAAAAGAACCATGGCGAAAGCAAAGAAAACACTGACGGTAACCCAGGTCGGAAGTCCGATCGGGCGACCGCAATGGCAACGGCAGACCTTGATCGGCCTGGGCTTGAACAAAATGAATCGATCCCGTGAGTTGGAGGATACACCTTCCGTACGCGGCATGATCAACAGAGTGCATCATCTGGTCCGTGTTGAAGCGGCGGAGTAAGTCATGAAACTGAACGAATTACGCGATAATCCCGGCGCCCGTCATAAATCCAAACGGCTGGGTAGGGGCATCGGCTCTGGCAAGGGCAAAACGGCCGGCCGGGGCCACAAGGGACAGAAATCGCGCTCAGGTGTGGCGATCAAGGGTTTCGAAGGCGGCCAGATGCCTCTGTACCGGCGTCTCCCAAAGCGCGGCTTTAAGAATATTTTCGCCAAAAATTTTCAGGTGGTCAATCTGGGTCGGCTGCAGGCGGCAATCGATGCGGGCAGGCTGGATGCGGGGCAGCCCATTGGCGCGGCTGAGTTGATTTCTTCAGGGCTGGTGCGCAAGGCTCGTGACGGCGTGCGTCTTTTGGCTCAAGGCGCGTTGACCGCCAATGTGGCGATCACCGTAGCAGGCGCTTCGGCCGCGGCCGTGGCGGCCGTGGAAGCCGCAGGCGGCACGGTGACGGTGGCAAAGGAAGTGGCGGCAACTGATGGCGGCGATGCCGCGGGTGCTGCCGAAGGCGAAGCCGGCGCGGACGCGTAGCGGCGGGATAAATCGCAGGCTTCACGGCGCTGTCATGGTGCCGGGCCGGTGAACCAGGTTTTGAACGGGCGGCTTCGCAAAGTGTGGCGACGCTGCCGCAAGGACGAACAATATGGCATCTGCGGCTGAACAATTGGCGGCCAACATAAATTTCGGCGCCTTTTCCAAGGCGACGGAATTGAAAAAACGCCTGTGGTTCACATTGGGCGCCTTGATCGTATATCGCATCGGTACCTATATCCCTATACCGGGTATCGACCCTGCCGCTTTGGCCGATATATTCGAGCAGCAGCGCGGCGGCATCCTGGGCATGTTCGATGTCTTTTCGGGCGGCGCGTTGGGGCGGATGACAATTTTCGCCTTGAATATCATGCCGTATATCTCTGCCTCCATCATTATTCAGCTTATGACCACGGTCTCGCCCCATTTGGAGCGGTTGAAAAAAGAGGGCGAGCAAGGCCGCAAGAAAATCAATCAGTATACCCGGTATGGCACGGTGATACTGACGGCGCTGCAAGCCTATGGCATCGCCGTCGGCCTGGAAGGCATGTCAGCCTCGGGCGGCGCCGGCGTGGTCCTGGCGCCGGGTATATTCTTCAAAGCCGGCACGGTGATTACCCTGGTCGGCGGTACCATCTTCCTGATGTGGTTAGGTGAACAGATCACGGCGCGTGGCGTGGGCAATGGCATTTCACTGATCATCTTTGCCGGTATTGTGGCGGAGCTGCCTTCGGCCATCGCCTCGACCCTTGAATTGGGCCGGACTGGCGCCTTGAACACCCTGTTCATTCTGTTTCTCATCATTCTGGTAATCGCGACCATTACGTTCATCGTTTTTATCGAGCGGGCCCAGCGCCGCATCATCGTGCAATATCCCAAACGTCAGGTCGGCCAGCGTATGTTTGGTGGCGAAAGTACGCATCTGCCGCTGAAACTGAACACCGCCGGGGTCATCCCGCCGATCTTCGCCTCCTCTCTGTTGCTGCTGCCTGTTACCGTGGCGTCTTTTTCCGCCCAGGGTGGACCGGAATGGCTGACGACCGTGACCTCTCTTTTGGGACGCGGACAGCCGCTTTATCTGGGCCTGTATATCGGTGGGATTGTATTTTTCTGCTTCTTCTATACCGCCATCGTCTTCAATCCGGCCGATACGGCGGACAACCTGAAGAAATATGGGGGGTTCATTCCCGGTATCCGTCCCGGCAAACGGACGGCGGATTACCTTGATTATGTATTGACCCGGTTGACGGTTGTTGGGGCGGGGTATCTGGCCCTGGTCTGTCTGCTGCCGGAATTGCTGATGTCGCAATATGCGGTGCCCTTCTATTTCGGCGGTACTTCGTTGCTGATCGTGGTTAGCGTCACCATGGATACCGTGGCCCAGGTTCAGTCTCACCTGTTGGCGCATCAATACGAGGGCTTGATCAAGAAATCGAAATTACGGGGCCGCAACCGATGAGGCTGATCCTGTTGGGCCCTCCTGGCGCCGGGAAAGGCACCCAGGCACAGCGTCTAACGGATAGCTACAACATTGTACAATTATCAACCGGTGACATGCTGCGCGCTGCCGTCGCGGCGGGAACAAAGGTGGGCCTGCGCGCCAAAACGGTAATGGAGGCGGGCGATTTGGTGTCCGATGATATCGTCGTAGACATTATTTCCGATCGGATAGACCAGGAAGATTGTAAAAACGGCTTTATTCTGGATGGTTTCCCACGCACCCTGGCCCAGGCTGAAGCGTTGGAGCAGATGCTGACGGAAAAGTCGCTGCGTTTGGATGCGGTGATCGAAATGCAAGTAGATGATGCTTTGTTGACCGACCGGATTATCGGGCGCTATACCTGTGCGGGTTGCGGCGCCGGCTATCATGACAAAAACTTACGGCCAAAAGCGGCTGGCGTCTGCGATAAATGTGGCGGTACGGACTTCAACCGCCGGGCCGATGACAATGCGGAGACCGTAACGTCACGGTTGAAAGCGTACCACGAACAAACGGCGCCGTTGCTGCCCTTTTACCGGCAAAGGGGCTGTTTACTGGCGGTCGATGGCATGGCGGAGATAAATGAGGTTACCCGACAAATGAAAGCGGTGCTGGAGGCTGGTTAATTCATTGACTTAGCGGAAAAAAGGCATTAGATCGCACGTTCTATATTCCTTGAAATTGCCGCCAATGTGGTTGCCCCAATTGTGGTTGCTCATCGGGTGTGCTGTGAACCGACAGGGTCGCGAAATTTGGGAAAACTGGGTGCAGGCGGGCAGGATGCAGATGAGCTCGTCGGGCATGGGTACGTAGCGTTTTAGAAAATTCGGTGGTGCGGACAAGGCCCGCCGGTGAATGTATGGTTAGAAGACCCAATTCAGGACAAAGACAAGGAGAATCCGGGTGGCGCGGATCGCAGGCATAAATATTCCGACCAAAAAGAGGGTCTTGATATCGTTGACATATATCCACGGCATTGGCAGAACCAAAGCCAAGGATATCTGTGCCAAGGTTGGTATCCCGGACGAGCGGCGGGTGGCAGAGTTGACGGATCAGGAAGTCATTCGAATTCGCGAAGTGATCGACCAGGACTATATGGTCGAAGGCGATTTGCGGCGCGAAGTGGCAATGAATATAAAGCGTTTAATGGATCTTGGCTGCTATCGCGGCATCCGTCACCGCAAGGGCTTGCCCCTCCGTGGTCAGCGCACCCATACCAATGCGCGCACGCGCAAAGGCCCGGCCCGGCCCATTGCCGGTCGTAAGAAGGCGTAGATTAGCAAATGGCAAAAGAACGTACACGCGTCCGCCGGCGCGAGAAGAAAAATATCATCTCGGGCGTGGCGCATGTCAATGCGACATTCAATAATACCATGGTTACTATTTCGGACGTACAGGGTAACGTGATTGCCTGGTCGTCCGCCGGCGCGCAGGGCTTTAAGGGCTCGCGCAAATCGACGCCGTATTCGGCGCAGATGGCGGCGGAGGATGCCGGCCGGAAGGCACAGGAGCATGGCATGAAATCTCTTGAAGTATTTGTCAAGGGTCCGGGCTCGGGGCGCGAATCCGCGCTTAGGGCATTACAGGCGGTGGGTTTCACCATCACTTTCATCAAAGACGTGACGCCGATACCACACAATGGTTGTCGGCCACCCAAACGGCGGCGAGTCTAATTCCACCGGTCGGCGCCTCCGAGGGGCCGACCGAAAAGGATTTAGGAATTCCGGGATTTTCCCGGTGGCAGCGGTTGGCGAGCGCGAGGATACAACGTGATCCAGAAGAATTGGCAAGAACTGATTAAGCCCAACAAATTAAGCGTTGTGGCGGATAATGATCCTGATCGCAAGGCTACACTTGTAGCCGAGCCTTTGGAGCGCGGCTTTGGGCTTACCTTGGGCAACGCACTGCGGCGAATACTACTGTCGTCCCTGCATGGCGCGGCGGTAACTTCATTGCAAATTGATGGGGTTCTGCACGAATTCTCATCGATCCCTGGCGTTCGCGAAGATGTCACGGACATTGTCCTGAACATCAAGGGGCTAGCCGTCCGGTTGCATACCGAAGGACCGCGTAGGATGACCTTGAAGGCGGACAAGCCGGGCCCGGTAACGGCGGCGAGTCTGGAAATGGGTCCTGATATCGAGGTCATGAACCCGGAATTGATAATTTGCCACCTTGATCAAGGCGCTAATTTATCGATGGAATTGACGGTTGACTCCGGCAAGGGCTATCAATCGGCGGAACAAAATCGGACCGAGGATTCCCCCATCGGCCTGATTCCGATAGATTCTGTTTTCAGCCCTGTACGCCAGATCGCCTACCGGGTGGAAAAAGCGCGCGCGGGTCAAATTCTAGACTACGATAAGCTGACCATGGATATCACGACCGATGGTACGGTGACGCCTGAGGACGCGATCGCCTACGCCGCCCGCATCCTGCAGGATCAGTTGCAGCTGTTCATCAATTTCGAGGAGCCCCGGGAAGAACCAGTGCATTTCGCACCACAGGTGCCGCGGATCAACCGCAACCTGCTGCGCAAGGTGGACGAGTTGGAATTGTCTGTACGCTCAGCCAATTGTTTGAAGAACGACAACATCATCTATATTGGCGATCTGGTGCAAAAAACTGAATCCGAGATGCTGCGCACGCCCAATTTCGGCCGCAAATCCTTGAACGAGATCAAGGAAGTGCTGACCCAGATGGGCCTGCACCTCGGCATGGAAGTCAGCGAATGGCCGCCAGAGAATATTGATGATATGGCCAAGCAGATGGAAACGGATTTCTAGAGCGATATTCGATCAGACGGAATCGCACCTGCGGTTTCCGTGATTGATCCAATTGCTCTGTTTTTAAGGATTGAGCGTATCCGAAGTTGATAGGCTCTGCCGATGGGTCGGCGATCATTGAGTTAACGGCCTTTGGGTTGGCATAGGGAGTAGCAACATGCGGCACCGCATAAGTAGACGCAAACTGAATCGCGATAGTTCGCATCGCAAGGCGATGTTCGCCAATATGGCGTCATCCCTGATCAAGCACGAGCAGATCAATACCACTTTGCCCAAGGCCAAGGAACTGCGCCCCATCGTGGAAAAACTGATCACCCTGGGCAAGCGCGGCGACCTGCATGCCCGCCGTCTTGCTTTCGCCCGGATCCCGGACCGCGCCATGGTAACCAAATTGTTTGACGTTTTGGGGCCGCGCTATGCGAGCCGCCAGGGCGGGTATATCCGGATTATTCGGGCAAATTTCCGTCATGGCGATTGCGCGCCTATGGCTTATATCGAATTCATCGATCGTGATCTGGACGCCAAAGGACTGGATTCAGGTCCCACCGGTACAGAGGACGATGACGAGGATGTTGCCGCCTGATAATTGCCATCCGACAACCAGCACCGGACAATGGTGCTTTGCCGGGCCGGGAAATGCGATCAAACTGGGGCAGCCTTAGGGCTGCCCTTACTATTTGTGCGCTTGCGAGCGGCAGTGCCGGGATAGATTTTGAATTGATTAGACCATTTTCGATATTCATCGAGTCACCGAGCCACCCGCTCCTTCTCCCGACCACCCACAGGATTGGGATCC
>JAQBYC010000125.1 GCA_027623205.1 Pseudomonadota bacterium
ACAACAAGAATCCTTTAAAATGAATTTGGCAAGGATTTTTCGCTTACTCAATGAGTCGGAGTATACAATAAATTCCGCCTGCCAAATGACCGTTGCAGCTACCCACGGTTTGTCCACATCAAGAACCACGGATAATAGCCTCAATATATTAACCGGAAGTTTCCAGGAGATCGCTGGCGCGCATTTGATCCAAATGCGCTCAAGATCTTCATAATAGTTCAATTGGACCAATTACTTACGTCGCGTTCGCGACTCCAGTTATTTGAAATTTTCTCTAGACGATGTGCATCTGGCGCAGGCGGGTGATCTCGCTGTCGCTGATCTGCAATAATTCGCGCAGCACGTCGTCGGTATGCTCGCCCAGCTCAGGCGGCCGGGTGATCTCGGCCGGCGAAGCCGAGAGCTTGATCGGGCAGCCAACGGTCTGATAGGCGCCACGCCGCCCGTATTCAAGATCGACGATCATCTCGCGCGCCTTCAGGTGCGGATCCGCCAGCACCTCGCCGGTGTCCTGGCAGGCCCCGCAGGGCACGCCGGCCTCGCCCATTGCCCGCATGATATCGTGCTTGCCGCGCTGGCCGGTCCAGTCCGAGATGATGGCGTCCAGGGCCTCGCGGTTCTCCCAGCGGGCCTCCAAGGTCATGAAACGCTTATCGTCGGCCAGGTCCGGCCGGCCGATCACCGCCAGGAAGGCCGGCCACATCTGCGGCTGGGCAAAAATGAAGACATAATCGTTGGGGCCGCCCGGGTGGCAGGGATAAGTGGTGCCGGGTACATTGCGGCCAAGCTGGTTGCCCTGGCGCGGCATGGCCTGACCCAGGCGCTGGTGGTCGCGCAGGCTGACCCGGCAGAGATTTACCACGGCGTCCTGCATGGAGACCTCGACATGCTGACCGAGGCCGCTGGCGTGGCGCTGTTGCAGGGCTGCCAGAATACCAATCACCATGTGCATGCCGGTGCCGGAATCGCCGATCGACGGCCAGATGTAGGTCGGCGGTCCGTCGGGAAAGCCGGTGACACTCATGGCCCCGCCCATGGCCTG
Organism: Pseudomonadota bacterium; assembly: GCA_027623205.1. Taxonomy (GTDB): domain Bacteria; phylum Pseudomonadota; class Alphaproteobacteria. Next base: position 1,043 of record JAQBYC010000125.1, read on the forward strand.
GGCTATTGGCTCAAAACTCTTGTAGGTGCTGTAGGGGCCGTAGGTGCCGAACCCTTTGATGGTGGCGTAGATCAGGCCGGGGTTGATTTCCTTCAGCACCTCATAACCAAGCCCCAGGCGGTCCAGCGCGCCGGGCGCGAAGTTCTCCACCAGCACGTCCGATTGCGCTATCAGCTTCTTGAATAAGTCCTTGCCTTCATCCGACTTCAGATTCAGGGTCAGGCTGCGCTTGTTGGCATTCAAGACCAGGAAAAACAGGCTGTCTCCATGTTCGTCGGCCATGTTCCGGCGCGCCACGTCGCCTCCCGTCGGCTCCTCCAACTTGATCACGTCGGCACCGAGGAAGCCCAGAATCTGCCCGCAGGCCGGGCCCGCCTGATTGTGGGTCATGTCGATGATGCGAATGCCGTCAAGCGCCGTGCTCATGCCTATCGTCCTCCATGGGGTATAATCCAATCTTGAGCCTGGTATCCTGGGGTTGCCGTGCCTAGCCCTGCAAATCGATGGCTATTTCCGTCCATAACGCTGCGATTTCGTTTTCGCTAATTCCCCAATTGGTTAGGCCTTAGGCGCGATCGGCACTCATTTTCTGCCACATGAGTCTTTAGGTCATCTTGTATGTTGCCGCTTTTGCCATGCGAACAGCAAAATTGAAATCGGCACGGTCATCAAATATTCGAATATATTCGATCCCGCAATGCGACTTATTGTCCGTCCTCTTATCATGTTTGTAAGCTAACGCCGATTGCCCAAATTCTTGAAATTTCCATACCTTAGCCGTATCGTCAAAAATAATCTGGACTGAGACCCCGCGTGATGTTGCGGCCTTATTGTAGTCGCTTATCTTTGGAGTGGATATGGCCACAGGACGTCGTCCATCCTCAAACTTGATCGCAAAAGTTCGAGCGATCTGGTTCAGTGTCTCCACTTCTGTAGAATTTACGGAGAGAGACGTTTCGTTCGGAACTTTTTGAAAAGCTCCGGTCTTCGGTCGATTGCCAGATGCCTTCCGGTATTCTCGGCGTATATACCGTGCGAGATGAGTAGATTCTCTAAATGTGGGTTTACTGAGTAGCATATGTCCAACTCAGTGGGTTTTCATCCATTATGCCCAGGATGCGAATAAACTCATCGACTTGTTCGCGTGACCTCACTCCCTCCGTCGGGTTATCTTTCTGCCACAAGCTAAAAAAAATGGCATTGTCCGGGCGAAATTCTAGAACAATAAAATTCTCTCCATCCTTCTCCCACTCAATCTGAACATTTCCTTTTGGACTAACCGCGATGTCTGGCTCCGCAGCGTATAATCGGATTTTGTTCCAAAACTCAAGAAATGCTGTAAGCGTGATTCTATTCAAAGGAGATTGATCGCCTGATTCTACCAGCCTATTGGAAGCAGTCATTGTCAATTGGCCAAATGCCCCGTCGCTAAGACCAGAGAGCCGTAACAAACTCCAGTTAAAAAATATTGATTCCGGTATAACATTTGAATCTGAAGGTACAGCCGCATCCAATGTTAAATTTGGTAAACACTGGTCAACACCAGATAAAGAATCCATCGCAGCCCGCCCTCGAGAGTATTCGAGTGGCAGATCAGATCGGCCCTTTCGGTTCTCGGTCTGAGAGACCTGTGAATCTGAGCCGTACTTTTCGAGTTCCGCTTGAACCAATGATGCATCGCTAGACATTCAATTCTCCCCGTGAAAAGTTTTCATCAGTTTCCCACCCACAAAATCTTCAAAAAACGCGTGGGTAATATCATGTGCTGAATCAGCCCACTCAATGGCTCGAGACACCATAGTACGAGAGTTATCACCTAAATCAATTAATGAGGATTTTTTCACAACCTTGCTTACCATATGGATTACACGGGATTCATCTGCAAGTGCGCTTGCAATTGTCATTTGAAATGAAGTTTCCTTTTCTCCCTTAATATCTCGAAAAATTTCAACTTTTCCCTTAACTGGACCAGAAAATACTCTGTCCGATTTGAGAAAATCATTCAGTCGAATCTTTAAATCAACATCGCCATCCAAGAATTTTTCTAGATCACTGTGACCTAGTAGATCGGTGTCAAATACATCAATGTAGCGTAGTTCTAAATGGACAGGTTTCATGGCAAATGATTTTGATTTTGGATAACTGTTCAATAAAGTTCGGAGGCCTTCACGTAAATTCTTCCGAAAGTCATTCCATTCATAGCCGGTGGCATCATTGTATGCAAAAATTCCAGGGCCAATCTGAAGCAATGGAAATGCCGTGTCCTCGTCTCTGAAATACCTATACTGGATACTGTATCCGAACGGTCCAGCTTGGTTTGTGCTTTGATCGCGGCGGACAGAATAACCTAGAGACACTGCCCTTTCTGAAAAATCGGCAGCTAAAAGCGAATAAACCGGGTCTTGCCGGAGTGCCATTGGAAGCTCATTGGGGCCTGCTAAGGCCCAACGTAACTCAAAGACGACCTCAATCAACGGTGCATTTGGTAACTTCATGTAGGTATCCTTGAAGCTTAAGAAGCTTAGCAGCATATGAAATCTTAATAGAGGATACTAGGTCCGAAACAGGTTTAGGGTACCTGGCAAAGTCTAGCCCTGCCAACCAATGGCTTTTGCCGCCAACAGCGCGGCGATCTCATCGGCGCCGAAACCCCACGCTGCCAGGCCGGTGTCGGTATCGGCGCCCATCACGGGCGGCGGCGATTTTATGGCCGATGGCGTGCGGCTGAAACGCGGTGTCGGGCCTGGCTGTTTCACGCCGTCAACCTCGACGAAGCTGCCGCGGTCGCGGTTGTGGGGATGCTCGAAGGCTTCATCAAAGGTCAGAACCGGGGCGAAACAGATGTCCGTGCCTTCCATGATTTCACACCATTGTTCCCGGGTTTTCCCGGCAAAGAGAGCCTCGAACCTCAAGGCCATATCAGGCCAGGTGGCGCGGTCCATCTGGGCCGGCAGATCGGCGGGGTCCAGGCCAAGTTTCTCAAGCAGGATGGCGTAGAATTTCGCCTCGATAGAGGCGATCGAGACGAATTTGCCGTCCGATGTCTTGTAGCAACGGTAGAAATGCGCCCCGCCATCGGTAATATTCGAGGCCCGCTCTTGCACCCAATCGCCCGCCGCCGCGCCGCCAAAGGCGCCCGTGCCAAGGTATGCGGACCCCTCGGTCATGGCTGTATCGACGACCTGGCCTAGGCCCGAGCGCTGGGCTTCGATGACCCCGGCCAGAACGCCGACGGCCAGAAACATCGCGCCACCGCCCATATCCGCCACCACGTTCAGGGGCGGAACGGGCAGTTCCTTGGGGCCGATGGCGTGTAGGACGCCGGTCAACGCCAGATAATTAAGGTCATGGCCCGCCGCCTGACTAAGCCTTCCATCCTGGCCCCACCCGGTCATGCGGCCATAGACCAGCTTTGGATTGCGCGCCATGCAGTCTTTCGGGCCCAGGCCAAGACGCTCGGTGACGCCGGGGCGAAAAGGATCGATGACCACGTCCGCTTGCTCCACCAGGCGCAGCAGCGCGGCGATGCCGTCCGGGTGCTTCATGTCGATGGAGACCGAGGGCCGGCCGCGCCGCAATAGATCCATGCGTGGGGCCCGGGGACTGCCCAGGCCCGAGGGGGCATTGCGGTCGATACGAAGGACGTCGGCGCCCATGTCAGACAGCAGTGTGCAACATAAAGGCGCGGGGCCAATGCCCGCCAGCTCGATGACTTTTATGCCCACCAGGGGCCCGTGCGATGGTGTATCCGTATTCATTGCAGACTGTTCTCCGTACGCTTGGGTTATCTATTTTTGCCGGCGGGGCCGACTTGCTTGTCCATGATGTCTTCATAGGCTTTCATAATAGCCGTGACATTTTCCCCGCCCCGATCCTTGCTCCGCGTCATGCGCATGATGTTGTGGACTTGCGGGCCCAGCAGCAGCGGCATATCCAAATCATCCGCCAACTCCATGGCCAGGCGCAGATCCTTGTAGGCCAGATCGACGGTGAAGGCGGGGGCGAAGTCCCGCTCAAGGGCGCTTTTGGCAATGCCGCGATAGCCCATGCTGTCGCCGCTGCTGTTACGGATGATCTGATCCAGGATGGCCGGATCGATGCCGGCGGCGACGCCCAGCATCAGGCCCTCGGCGCCTGCGGCCATGTTGGTGAAGGCGATCATATTGTTGACCAGTTTGGCGATGCAGCCATTGCCGAGTTTGCCCGTGTGATTGATATTCGCGCCGAATGCCTCAAAAACCGGCATGCAGGTATCAAAGGCCGCTTTGTCGCCGCCGACCATGATGGCGATGGTGGCGGCCTCGGCCCCAGCCACGCCACCGCTGACCGGCCCGTCCAGGGTGATGATATCCTTGGGCGCCAGGGACTCGGCGATCTTGCGCATCATGGCCGGGGAATTGGTGGAAAGATCGACATAGATGGTGCCGGGCCTGGCATGTTCGCCGATGCCGCCAGGGCCCAGGGCCACGGCCTCGACATCTTTTGGCATGGGCAGCGACGTCATCACAATTTCTACCTGGGAGGCGACGTTGGCGATCGAGCCGCCGGCGGAGGCGCCCAGGTCCACGCAGCGCCTGACCGCGGCCTCCACCAGATCATGGACAACGACCTCGTGGCCGCCCTTGATGATGTTGCGGCACATGGGTCCGCCCATATGCCCTAACCCGATAAATCCGACTTTCATGGCTTTCTCCCTCGTTAACGCCGCCATTATCGAGACTTGCGAAGAAAATAACCATGACGAAGATGCCGGAGGTCGATATTCCCTTAGCCAAAAACCAAAGCGCCCGCCACGCGATTAGGCGAGGCAGGCGGCGATTGGCAATTATGGAAGTTGCGCGGGACGCAGGCAATTTTCAATTAATCGGAGTCGCGAGCGCGACTTAAGTAATTGGCTCAATTGCCTGTTTTTTAAGAATCCGGGCACATTTGGGCCAAATGTGCGCTAAGGTTTGTCCTCGAAAATGCTCAATTTCAGCGGCAGCATTTCGCCCATCCAGATCGGCCAGTCCCGGTGGTCTTCCAGATCCCGGCCGGTGTTCGGATGCAGGAAAACCGTCAGTCCGCGGCGGTTCTGCATGAGCCAGGGTACGAATTCCGCGAACAAACCAGTGCCAAACTTGATCTGATAGCTCCACCGCGGGTGCGGCCCGACCATTTTTTCATGCCAGCGTCCCATTTCGATATCGAAACGTTCCTCAACCGCTTCCCGCAGGACCTGCGCCGGCTCGCGGCTGTCGGCGTCAAAGTAGACGTGGGCATGATAGTCCTGAATTGGCCCTGCTGTTGTTGGCGCCGCCATGGCGAAGGCGGATCTATGCCGCTTCGGTCGCCACGCCCTTGGCTTTCAAGGTTTCCTGCAACTCGCCGGCCTCGTACATTTCGCGGATGATGTCACAGCCGCCGACAAACTCGCCCTTGATGTAAAGCTGCGGAATGGTCGGCCAGTTGGAAAATTCCTTGATGCCGTTGCGCACGTCATCATTGGCCAGGACGTCGATGCCCTTGAACTTGACGCCCACATGGCTCAACACCTGAACAACCATGGAGGAAAAGCCGCATTGCGGGAACACGGGCGTGCCCTTCATGAACAGCACGACGTCATTGGCGTCAAGTTCGCTCTGAATGGTGTCGAAGACTGGATTGTCACTCATGGTTTGCTTCCTTTGTGTTTGGGCGGCTCCCCACGGCCGCCACCTGAAATTCATTTGAATACTTGCGAAAAAATGACCTAATTCTCCGCGCCGGGCAAGGCCGTTTGCAGGGCCAGGGCATGCAACTGCCCGCCCATGCGCCCTTGCAGGGCCCGATACACCATTTGGTGCTGCTGCACCCTGGATTTACCGACAAATTCGGCGGAAACCACCAGGGCCGCGTAATGATCGCCGTCGCCACGCAGATCCTCGATCGTGACCTGGGCATCGGCAATACTCGCTTTGATCAATTGTTCGATCTCTACGGCATCCATGGCCATGGGCGTCTCTCCTAATCCGCTAGCGCAATTTCCAAATCCCCGGCATCGCAAACGCGACTTAAGCGACTGGGCCAATTGCTCTTTCTTAAAGAGTTCGAGCACATTCCGATTAATGAGCTCTAGGCGTTTTGCATATAATCAGGAAGCCATGCTTCGTGTGATCGACGCAATTCCCTTAAAGATATAGGGGCGCCGGCGTTCAGGGTCAACGCCTGTCCACCGGTTCGGCCAACCGTTCGCGCCGGGACCCGGGATTTTTCCGCCTGCTGCAAAACGCTTGCCGCAATCGAACCGGGCACGGCCAGCAAATAACGCGCCTGATCCTCGCCAAACCAAAAGGCGGGGTCGTCGGGTCCCTCCAGGTCCAGGCCGATATTGCCTGCCATGGCCATCTCGGCCCCGGCAACCAGCAAACCGCCGTCCGAGAGATCGTGGCAGGTATCCACCGTGCCGTCGGCGATCAGACTGCGCACAAAATCGCCAGTACGCCGTTCCGTGGCCAAGTCGACAGGCGGCGGCGGGCCATCCCGGCGCTGCAACAGCTGGCGCAAATAGATCGTTTGCCCCAGGTGGCCCCTGCTTTCGCCAATCAGGAGCAGGTGGTCATCGCTTCGACGCAATGCCAGATCGGCATAGCGTTCCAGATCATCCAGGACGCCAATGCCGCCAATGGCCGGCGTCGGCAGGATGGCCTGCCCGTGGGTTTCATTGTAAAGCGAAACATTGCCCGAAACGACGGGAAAGTCGAGCGACCGGCAAGCCTCTCCCATACCCTGGATGCAACCCACGAACTGGCCCATGGTCTCTGGCCGTTCCGGATTGCCGAAGTTCAGGCAATCGGTGATCGCCAACGGCCGGGCGCCGACCGCCGTGAGATTGCGCCACACCTCGGCCACGGCCTGCGCGCCGCCCTGGTGTGGATCAGCCAGGCAATATCGCGGCGTGCAATCGGTCGCGATGGCCAGACCCCGGTTGCTGCCATGAATGCGCACGATCGCCGCGTCGCCGCCCGGTTTGCGCACCGTATTGGCCATCACGGAATTATCATATTGTTCCCACACCCAGCGCCGCGACGACAAATCGGGCCCGCCCAGCAGGGCTTGCAAAGCTTCCATATGCGCCATGGGCGCGGTCACCGGCGCCAGGGGCATGGGCGCGGGCGTCTTGACCCAGGGGCGCTGGTATTCTGGCGATTGATCCACCAACGGACGGACCGGGATGTCGAATACCTCCACGCCATTGACCCGGCCAATGAAACGGCCCGTATCGGTGACCCGCCCCACCACGGCGAAATCCAGCTGCCATTTATCAAAAATCGCCTTGGCGGCGGCCTCGGCCCCCGGGCGCAGGACCATCAACATGCGCTCCTGACTCTCCGACAGCATGACCTCGTAGGGGGTCATGCCCGCTTCCCGCTGGGGCACCTTGTCGATATCCAGATCGATGCCGACGCCGCCCTTGTCCGCCATTTCCACCGAGGAACAGGTCAGGCCGGCGGCCCCCATGTCCTGGATCGCCACAATGGCGTCCGTCGCCATCAGTTCCAGGCAGGCCTCGATCAACAGCTTCTCGGTGAAGGGATCGCCAACCTGGACCGTGGGGCGTTTTTCTTCCGTGGCATCGTCGAATTCGGCCGAGGCCATGGTGGCGCCGTGGATGCCGTCACGGCCGGTCTTGGAACCGACATAGACCACCGGATTGCCAATCCCGGCGGCGGCGGAATAAAAGATCCGGTCCGCATCCGCCAGCCCGACGGTCATGGCGTTGACCAGGATATTGCCGTTGTAGGCGGCATCGAAATTCACCTCGCCGCCCACGGTCGGCACGCCGACACAATTGCCATAGCCACCGACGCCCGCCACCACGCCCGCGACCAGATGGCGCGTCCTGGGGTCTTCCGGCGCGCCGAAACGCAGGGCATTCATATTGGCGATGGGCCGCGCACCCATGGTGAAGACATCGCGCAGGATACCGCCCACGCCGGTCGCCGCGCCCTGGTAGGGTTCGATGAACGAGGGATGGTTGTGGCTTTCCATCTTGAAGATGGCCGCCTTGCCGTCACCGATATCCACGACGCCGGCATTTTCGCCAGGGCCGCAAATCACCCACGGGGCCTCGGTCGGCAGGGTTTTTAGCCAGTGCTTGGACGACTTATAGGAACAATGTTCCGACCACATGACAGAGAAGATGCCCAGTTCGGTCAGGTTCGGCTCCCGCCCCATGACATTCAGGATGGTATTGTATTCATCCGTCGACAGGCCGTGTTCCGAGACCTGGGCAGGGGTGATGTTCGGTTCGTTGGGCAAGGCGGATATCCTAGGAGAGAGCAGAGACAAGGCTGTCCAGCAGACCCCGGCCGTCGGTGCCGCCATGCACGGGATCGGCGGCCCGTTCCGGGTGGGGCATCAGGCCCAGCACGGTCTTGCGGTCATTGAAGATGCCGGCGATGTCGTCGATGGAGCCATTTGGATTCGCCGGTGAATAGTCAGGGCCGCCTGCATCCCCATTGCCGTCAATGCCGCAATAGCGGAAGGCGATCCGGTCCCGCGCCCGCAATTCCGCAAGGGTGTCCGCATCGGCGAAATACTGGCCGTCGTGATGGGCCACGGGAATGCGTAGGACCTGACCCTGTTCATAGCGATTGGTGAAGGGGGTTTGGCTGTTTTCGACCCGGATGTTGACCTCACGGCAAACGAAATTCCGGCCGGCATTGAGTAGCAGGGCGCCGGGCAGCAAACCAGCTTCCAGCAAGATCTGAAAGCCATTGCAGATACCCAATACGGCGACGCCTTGTCCGGCCCGTGACACCACTTCGCGCATCACCGGCGAGCGCGCCGACATGGCGCCGCAGCGCAGGTAGTCACCGAAGGAGAAGCCGCCCGGCAGCACGATCAGGTCGGTCTTGGCCATCTCGGTCTCGCCGTGCCAGACCATATCCACCGGACCGCCGATGCTGTTGGCCAAGGCTATCTGGATGTCGCGGTCACAATTGGAGCCGGGGAAGACAATGACGGAAGCTTTCATGGCCGCCTATTCGTTATCCAATTCGATGGCGTAGTTTTCGATGACCGTATTGGCAAGCAATTTTTCGCACATGGCCTCGACCAATTTCCGCGCCTTATGGGCATCGCTTTCGGCCAGTTCAAGTTCGATCAGTTTGCCTTGCCGCACGTCACCAACGCCGGCGAAACCCAAATTCGCCAGGGTCATGCCAATGGCCTTGCCTTGGGGATCGAGGACGCCGGTTTTGTAGGAAACATGCACCCGTGCCTTCATTGCATCACCGCCGGGCCTTTCAGGTCATTTGGCCCGCCCTCCGGCAGGATACCCAGGCGGCGGGCAACCTCCTGATACGCTTCGGCCACGCCCCCGAGGTCGCGGCGAAAACGGTCCTTGTCCAGCTTTTCATTGCTGCGCATGTCCCATAGGCGGCAGCTGTCTGGGCTGATTTCGTCCGCCAGGACGGTGCGGACGTCTTCGTCTTCGTACAGCCGGCCAAATTCGATCTTGAAGTCCACCAGGCGGATGCCGACGCCGGCGAACAAGCCAAATAGAACATCATTAATACGCAGCGCCAGGGCCATCATGTCATCAAGCTCGGGCGGACTGGCCCAGCCAAAGGCGGCGATATGTTCCTCGCTGACCAGCGGATCGCCCAAATCATCCGATTTGTAGCAGTATTCAACGATGGACCGGGGCAGGGGGGTGCCTTCGGGTATGCCCAGGCGCTTGGACATGGAGCCGGCGGCAATGTTGCGTACGATCACCTCGACCGGAATGATCTCCACCTCCCGGATCAGTTGTTCCCGCATGTTCAGGCGGCGCACGAAATGGGTCGGAATGCCGATCTCCGCCAGGCGCAACATGATATATTCGGAAATCCGGTTGTTCAGCACGCCCTTGCCGGTGATGATGCCTTTTTTCTGGTTATTGAAGGCGGTGGCATCGTCCTTGAAATATTGCACCAGAGTGCCCGGTTCCGGCCCTTCGTAAAGAATTTTCGCCTTGCCTTCGTAGACTTTTCTACGCCTGGCCATGGTAACCTCAATATTTAGGGGTGGTGGTTTCTCAGGCGGACTTTCAGCCCCTCACCATAGGCTACGACATATAGCCGATAGGCGGATGTAAAACAACGCCGTCATCGGCCTGTGGCAAGCTTTGGCGCGGGCCGGGGCACCGTCGGCCAAGGGCCCGGCGGCGCAGGCCCGTGCCGCCGTCCTGGATAAAACGTTTTTTCCGAATCAGCCTTGACCTTACTGTAACTGGAAGCCTTATGTTATAGGGGAGATCGACTTTGCCCTTTGGGCGGCGGGGGCCTTTATTCATCGGGAGTGAGCCATGACCGAAACGGCGACGTATCAAGGCAAGCAGGACACCGACCCGGTTTGTGGCATGCAGGTCTCGTTGTCTACCGCGGCCCCCATGTTCGAATACGATGGCGACACTTACTACTTCTGCGGCGCCGGCTGCGCGGCGAAATTCGCCAGCGATCCGCAGACCTATTTGGGCGGCGCCGCCCTGGCCGCCGCAAAAACACGAAAGGCGGCCCAGGCGCCGCGGCTGGCGAACGCATCGGGCGCCGCGGCCAGCCGGGGCGGCTATATCTGCCCCATGTGCCCCGCGGTTTGGAGCGCCACGCCGGCCAGCTGCCCGGATTGCGGCATGGCGCTGGAGGCCGATCTGGTGCTTGGCGCCTCGCAAACCAGGTACACCTGCCCCATGCACCCGGAAATCGTTCGGGACGAACCGGGCACCTGCCCGATTTGCGGCATGGCGCTGGAGGCGGTTTCGGTGACGGCCGAGGCCGCGCCGAATGCGGAGTTGCTCGATATGACCCGGCGCTTTTGGATCGCCGGGACGCTTTCGCTACCGCTTTTGTTCCTGGCAATGGGTGAAATGGTTCCGGGCCTGGGCGATCTCGTCAGGGGTGCCTGGAACCCCTGGGCGCAGCTTGCCCTGGCCAGCCCGGTGGTGTTGTGGGCCGGTTGGCCGTTCTTCGATCGCGGCTGGAAGTCCGCCGTTACCATGAAGCTCAACATGTTTACCCTGATCGCCATCGGAACGGGGGCTGCCTATGGCTACAGCGTCGTCGCCGTGTTGCTGCCCGGTGTCTTCCCGGAGGGCTTTCGCGATGCGGAGGGGCGGGTCGCGATTTATCTGGAGGCCGCGGCGGTCATCATCACCCTGGTGCTGTTGGGCCAGGTCATGGAGCTTCGCGCCCGCGAGCAGACCAGCGGCGCCTTGCGGGCGTTGCTGGATCTGGCGCCGAAAACCGCGCGGCGCTTGCGTGGGGACGGGGGGGAAGAGGAAGTCGGTTTGGCCGAGGTGCGGCTGGGCGACCGCCTGCGCATACGCCCCGGTGAAGCGATCCCCGTGGACGGCGAGATCATGGACGGGCATAGCGCGGTCGATGAATCGATGATTACCGGTGAACCTCTGCCGGTGGAGAAATTGCCCGGCGATGCTGTCGTCGGCGGCACCCTCAACGGCACCGGGGCATTGGTCATGCGGGCCGACAAGATCGGCGCCGAGACCATGTTGGCCCGCATCGCGCAGATGGTGGCGGAGGCCCAACGCAGCCGTGCGCCGATCCAGCGCGCTGCCGACACGGTGGCCGGATATTTCGTTCCGGCGGTGATCGGTTGCGCCGTTCTCGCCTTCATCGCCTGGGCAATCTGGGGTCCCCCGCCGGCGCTGGCCCATGGTCTGCTTGCGGCGGTGTCGGTGCTGATTATCGCCTGTCCCTGCGCCCTGGGTTTGGCGACGCCGATGTCCATCATGGTCGGTACCGGGCGCGGCGCCCAGGCTGGCGTGTTGATCAGAAGCGCCGAGGCGCTGGAACGCTTTGAAAAGGTGGACACGCTGGTCGTCGACAAGACCGGCACCTTGACCATGGGCAAGCCGGCGTTGACCAAAGTGGTGGCCAGCCGGGGGTTTGGCGAGGACGAGATTCTCGGCCTGGTGGCCAGCCTGGAACGGGCCAGTGAACATCCCCTGGCGGCGGCCATCGTGGCCGGCGCCACGGCGCGTGGAATTGCGTTGGTCGAGCCCGACGAATTTCAGGCGACGATCGGCAAGGGCGTGGCCGGCACGGTTACCGGGCGCCGGGTGGCTTTTGGCAATGCAGCCATGATGGCCGCACAGGGCGTGGATGTTTCCGCGCTGTCGGCGGATGCATGGCGCCGCCAGGGCGCGACCGTAATGTTCGCTGCCGTGGATGGCGCCGCTGCCGGGTTGCTCGCCGTGGCCGATCCGATCAAGGACACGACGGCCGGCGCCATACGGGCCCTGCATGCCGAAGGATTGCGGATCGTGATGCTGACCGGCGACAACCGCACCACGGCCGAGACCGTGGCGAAGCAGCTTGGCATCGACGAGATCGTCGCCGAGGTGCTGCCCGACGAGAAGAGCGCCGAGATACGCCGCTTGCAGGCGCAGGGCCATGTCGTGGCGATGGCCGGCGATGGCGTCAACGACGCCCCGGCCCTGGCGCAGGCCGATATCGGCATCGCCATGGGCACGGGCACCGACGTGGCCATGGAAAGCGCCGGCGTTACCCTGGTCAAGGGCGACCTGAACGGCATCGTCCGGGCCCGGCGGATCAGTCGGGCGACCATGGGCAATATCCGCCAGAATCTGTTTTTTGCGTTTTTCTACAATGCCCTTGGCATACCTTTGGCCGCCGGGGTGCTGTATCCGGTCTTCGGCCTGCTGTTAAGCCCGGTGATCGCGGCCGCGGCCATGAGTTTAAGCTCGGTTTCGGTCATCACCAACGCGCTGCGTTTGCGCCAGACACGATTGGACATTTGAGCATGAACATCGGAGACGCCGCCAAGGCCACCGGCCTGTCGCCAAAGACCATTCGCTATTACGAAGGTATCCAGCTTGTCGTCGCGGACCGCGCGCAGAACGGCTATCGCCACTATTCCGAGGCCCATATTCACAAACTGCGCTTTATCCAAAGAGCCCGGCGCCTGGGCTTTTCCATCGATGTTTGCCGCGCCCTTCTGTCCCTTTACGAAGACCCCAACCGGGCCAGCGCCGAGGTCAAAAGCATCGCCAGAAAACATCTGAGAGAGATCGAGGCAAAGATCGTCGAACTGCAAAATCTGCAGGGGACGCTGTCCCATCTGATCGACCACTGCGCCGGCGACGGCCGCCCGGACTGTCCGATCATGGACAATCTGTCGGCTGAAAGTTCCGCATTGGCGCGGGACGACCGAAAGCTGCACTGAGCCGGCTATAGGCCGGCGCCACGTTGTGTTAGTGCCGATGCTTCCGCTGCGATGATCACACCGAATCCGGCGGAGGCATTGGTGTCGATCGCGGTCCTTTGTGATCCGGGCAAAGCCTCTAAACCCAGCGCGAAGCGATAACTCCGATGGCGGCCGAAGCGTCATAATTTTGCAGCGCCAGAAAAATATCTGCGGATAGATAGTTTATTTTGGCAGCGGCAACCTGTCTCTGTCGTCGGGCATATGCCGACCCCACGGTCAGGGCGGTCAGAACGGCTATGCGAAGCTTGCCTCTTCGCCTGAAGTTCTCAATTTAGATAGCAGATTTTCGGGATTTTCTATAATACCAGCTTGACCTCGACCCATGCGATGGCACGACAATTTCCGCGCAAAAATACTATAGAAAAATTGAAAAAATATAGATCTATTCAACTATTCGGAGTGTTGTATTCAATCAAGTATACCCCGCTCACCTAAGAACCCGAAAATCCTTGGGTGATATGATGCGGAAATTATCTGATACGT
>JAQBYC010000126.1 GCA_027623205.1 Pseudomonadota bacterium
CCGCTGGCGGTTTTTTTGTGCCGCCGGCGTCGCCCGACAAAACAAGAGCAATTTTCAATTAATTAGAGTTGCGAACGCAACTTAAGTGATTGGTTCAATTGCTCGTAATTTAGAAGATGAGCACATTTAGACTAAATGTGCTCAAGGAGCGCCCGCCGTGTTGGACAATGTTGACGACATTCGCATTCGCGAAATCAAGGAACTGAATACCCCGGCCGAAATCATGCGCGAATTCCCGCGCACCGATACCGCCACCCGCACGGTCACCCGGGCGCGGCAGGCCCTGCAAGGCATCATCCATGGCGACGATGACCGCCTGGCGGTTGTCATCGGCCCCTGTTCGATCCATGACCCCGAGGCCGCGATGGACTACGCCGCCCGCCTGGCCGCGCTACGCCAACGGCTCGGCGACAGGCTGGAAATCGTCATGCGGGTGTATTTCGAAAAACCGCGCACCACCGTGGGGTGGAAGGGGCTGATCAACGATCCCAACCTCGATGGCAGCTTTGAGATTGAACGCGGCTTGCGCCTGGCCCGCGGGCTGCTGCTGGGGATCAACAATCTTGGTCTGCCCGCGGGTTGCGAGTTCCTGGACATGACCATGCCGCAATACATCGCCGATCTGGTCTCATGGGCGGCCATCGGCGCCCGCACAACCGAAAGTCAGGTCCACCGCGAGCTGGCCTCCGGTCTCTCCTGCCCCGTGGGCTTCAAGAATGGCACCAATGGCGATGTGAAAATCGCGGTCGACGCCGTGGCCTCCGCCTCGCACCCGCATCACTTTCTGGCGGTGACAAAGGACGGCCGTTCGGCCATCGCCTCGACCGCCGGCAACGAGGATTGCCATATCATCCTGCGGGGCGGTGAAACGCCGAACTATGATGCCGCCAGCGTGGATGCCGCCTGCGATGTGGCGCGTCGGTCCGGGCTACGGCCCGCGGTGTTCATTGATGCCAGCCATGCCAACAGCGCCAAGGATCCGAACAATCAGCCTCTGGTGATGGAAAATGTGGCGCGCCAGATCGCCGCCGGTGACCACCGTGTTATTGGCGTCATGATCGAAAGCCACCTGGTCGGCGGGCGCCAGGACCTCGTCGCCGGGCAGCCCCTCGCTTACGGGCAGAGCATCACCGACGGCTGCATTGACTGGGACACCTCCGTCGCGGTTCTCGAGCGCCTGGCGGCGGCGGTGACGCAACGCCGGGACGCGGGCGCCGCCTAATCAGAGATTTTCGCGGGCCCAGACGTCCTGGGCCGGCGTCTCCGCCGGGTTGTCGTGGCGCAACTGGTAGTAGGGCACGAAGGGTTTGTAGATGCCGTGCACCCGGCGCAATTCCTCCACCGCCTGTTCGTGCGCATCCACCCGCAGATCGATATGCCCATAATCGCGGTGCATATGGGTGATGACCGCCGCCGAGCGTTCATTTAGATGGACACCGTCTGCGGTCTGTTGCCCGCCCGCGTCCCGGCCCGCCTCCAACGTGGTCAGCAGGCGTTCGTCAAGATCCGCGCCCGGGCTGGCCTCGAACGCCGCGGCCATGGCGGCCAGGACCTCCGCGCCGGCCAGAACATTGCCCATGACGATATAGCCGACCCCCGTCAGGTGCCCTGACCAGGGGCGGGTATCCGCGCCGGTATGCGCCGCCGTACCGCCCGATGCATCGACAATGCCCACCTGGCGATAGGCGAACTGCGGGTCATCGCCGGTCAATTCGGCCATCACCTTTAGGGGCGCGAAGCCCTGCTCCAACAGCCGCAGGGCCAGGCTGCCCAGTTTCAGATTGACGAAAGCCTGGGTCGATACCGCGCCCAGGGAGCCCCGAATGGCGGGGCAATAGCCGCCCACGGCCAGGGAATAGGTTGCAATGCCAATGCCCAGCTGGCCGGTGCGGGCGCAACGGGCGATCACGGTGTAGGTCATGGAAGCCTCTCGTCAGGATATCGCGCCGCGCCGGTGGAACGGCCTGGATGGCTAGGTTACACTTGGTTTGAGTTTAGAAGCGAATAAGCTTTCGGACGAATACGGAAATTGGCATGAAATACGTTTGCGATGGTCCGGGCGGGACAACCTGGTTCCGCATCGAGACCGAGGTGGAGGCGGGCCAGGAATCCAGCCTGATGCAGCACGCGGTGGAAAAACATTTCCGGCGCGAGATGGCCAAGGCCGCCGCTGCCTACAAACCCACATCGACGGTCTTTATTGAACAGAATATCGGCCTGGCGGCGCATTTGCAGCGCGCCATGCCGCTGTTTCTGACCCTGCGGGACGGTGCCGGCCACGGCCTGGCCACGGCCATGCTGCCCCCTGGCGGCGGCGCGGATAAGAACTTTAAAATCGTCATTGTAGGCCCGGAAAATAGCGACCCCTACCCGGATCATGTGGATGGCATCAAGGCATTGGGCCGGCATTTCGGCCTGACCCTGGAACGTGAGCATTGTTTTCCCTACGCCCGGTAATGCCGGTACCGACAGCGTTGGAATGGCCGGGGCGAGTGGGCTACACTGGGGATCACAGCGGAATGGAGACGGACGCCCATGTCTATCGCGGATCACCGGACAGCATCTGAAATGAACATCCGCCCCCTGCACCCTGCCCTGGGGGCCGAGGTGACGGGTCTTGATCTGGCCAGGCCGCTGGCGCCCGAGACCTTTCGGGCGCTGCATCGGGCGTGGATGGATTATCTGGTGTTGGTGTTTCCGAAGCAGGCCCTGAGCGACGAACAACAGATTGCCTTCGCCCGCCAGTTTGGCGAATTGGAAGTGCACCACCAGGAGATCATCAAGTCCCGTGCGGCGCCGGAAATTTTCCGCGTCGCCAACGTCGACGACGACGGCAATCTGATGCGGGCGGAGGATCCATCCGTGGCGCAGATTTCCCTGGCCCAGCGCTGGCATACGGATTCCTCCTATCGCCCCGTACCCTCCATGGGTTCGATCCTGCACGGAATCGAGGTCACGCGGGAGGGCGGCGAAACCTGGTTCACCAATATGTACCGGGTGCATGAGGCCCTGGGGACGGCGTTGCGCCGGAAAATCCATGGCCGCAAGGCGCGGCACGACTTCGCCCACCTGACCACCCTGGCGCCGATCAAGCCCCTGACCCAGGCGGAGCGTCAGGCCATGCCCCCCGTTTGGCAGCCCATGGTGCGCCAGCATCCGGTGACCGGACGGAAATCCTTGTTCATCAGCCCGATCTATAACGATGCCATCGAGGGCATGGAGGACAGCGAGGCGGTGGCGCTGATCGCCGAACTGGCCGAACTGGCGGGCCGGGACGAATTTATCTACCGCCACCGCTGGTCCCCGGACGACATCGTGATGTGGGACAACCGCTGCACCATGCATCAGGTCACGCCCTATGATCTGGGCCAGCGCCGGGTGATGCACCGCGCGACCATCGTCGGTGACGGACCCGTTATCGCCGGCTAGAGTATTCGTTATCGATTTACCCAAATGTCCACCAGGGAACGCCCACCAAGGAACGCCCACCAAGGAACGGAAGACTGCCATGGAAAGCCGGAGCTTTGATTACATTGTTGTGGGGGCGGGCTCGGCCGGTGCCGTTCTCGCCAATCGCCTGACGGCCTCGGGCAGGCATCGGGTTTTGTTGCTGGAAGCCGGGCGGCCCAGCCACCCCTGGTCGCGGGTCCCCATCGGCTTTGCCAGGCTGATCGATAACCCGAAAGCCAACTGGCTGTATCAATCGGAGCCCGAGGAGAGCACGGGACAACGCAACATTCCGGTGCCCCGGGGCAAGTTGCTGGGCGGTTCCTCCGCCATCAACGGCATGGTTTTCGTTCGCGGCCAGGCCCAGGACTTCGACACCTGGGCCCAGCTTGGCAATCGCGGCTGGAGCTATGGCGACATCCTGCCGTTCTTCAAGGGGATGGAGAGCTATGCGGGCGGCGAGGACGAATTTCGCGGCCGCGATGGGCCGTTGAAGGTTTCGGATCTGGACGAGGGCGGCCCGCTGTACGACGCCATGATCGCGGCGGCCAAAGAAGTGGGGATCGACCACAATCCGGACTATAACGGCGCGGTGCAGGATGGCATTTCCATGACCCAGGCGACGATCCGCAAGGGCCGGCGCATGAGCACCGCCTACTGTTATCTCGATCCTGCCCGGGGGCGGAGCAATTTGCGGATCGAAACCGGCGCCCTGACCGAGGCGCTCATATTGGAGGGGACCCGTTGCGTTGGCGTCCGCTATACCCTGGGTGGCGTTAGCCGCGAAGCCCGCGCCGGCCGCGAGGTGATCGTCAGCGCCGGCGCCGTCAATTCACCGCAATTGCTGGAATTGTCCGGTATCGGCCAGCCGGAACTGCTGGGCAAATATGGTATCGCGGTGCGGCATGCGTTGCCCGGGGTTGGCGAAAACCTGCGCGATCACTATGCCCCGCGCATGCTGTGGGAAGTTACGGCGCCCGGATACACCTATAACGACACGGCGCGGGGGGTCCGCATGGTCTGGCAGGCCTTGCGCTATGCGGTGACGGGATCCGGACTTTTGGGTCTGCCGGCCTCGCCGATCCGGGCCTATGTGCGCACCCGGTCGGGCCTGACCTCGCCGGATGCGGGCATTTCGTTGATCCCGTTCCTGGTCAAGGACGGCTATAAACTGGCGAAGCAGTCAGGCCTGACGATGATTACCCATCCCCTTCGGTCTGAATCCAAGGGATCCATCCATATCGCCGCCGCCGACGCCAAGTCACCGCCGTCGATCCGGTTTAATTTCCTCTCGGCCGAGCTTGACGGCCAGATTACCCTGGCCGCCATGGCGATCGTTCGGCGCATCATGAACGCGCCCGCCATGGCCTTTCTGGGCGGTCGCGAAACCGCCCCCGGCGCGACCATGCAGGCCGAGGATGAGCTGCTGGACTGGGTCCGGCAAAACGCCGAGACCACCTATCACCCGGTGGGCACCTGCAAGATGGGCGATGACCCCATGGCCGTGGTCGATGACCAGCTTCGCGTCCACGGCATCGCCGGCCTGCGGGTCGCCGATGCCTCGATCATGCCAACCCTGACCTCGGGCAATACCAACGCGCCCTCGATCATGATCGGCGAAAAAGCCGCGGCCATGGTGCTGGAGGCGGCTGCCTGAAGCGGCGGCCTCAGGCGATCACCTCTTTAAGCGCCGCCTCGAAGCCGTCGTCGTCCCAGCCGAAGGGGCCTTTCTCGCCGGCATAGGCAATCTTGCCCGCCGCATCGACCAGGAACAGGCGCATGGGCAGGCCGACGTATTTCTCGTCGATATCGTTGTCGATGCGGTCAACCAGCATGGGCATCCGCAGGTCCAGGGCAATCTGGCAGGCCGCGGCGACGGCGGTGCGCTCCTCGTCCGTGGCGGGTTCGTCGTAGAGGACATTTTCAATCAGGTTGTTGGGCACCTGCCAGCCATGCTGGGGATGCGCCTCGCGGATATAGACGATATGGAATTGAACCTGATCCCGGTACCTGGCGTAGAGTTCGTTAAGGCGCACGGCCTTTGCCCGAAACGGCGGTCAGGTATAGGAGCCGAAGACGATGCCCACCGGTTTGCCCCGCAGATCCGACAGGCGGACCTGTTCGCCGGTACGCTGGCGGTGCCGGTCCAGCACGTCGGCGACGAAATCCGGCGCCGCCGCGCCCACCTTGGGCACCTTCGCCTCGCGGGCCTTTTGGGTGGCGATATGGGCTTCGAACTCGGCCTCGGTGATAGCGGAAATTTCCAGCCATACTTCGCGCTTTTCCGCCATGTCCATGGCGCGGTACTGCTCTAAAGTGACAGGAGAGATGGAGGTATTGCCTGGCATGCGCCGGCTCCTTGGTTTGTCGTCTTACCAACAGGTATCATGCCACGTTTCAGCGTCGTGTGCAGGGTCTCGTCTTTCGGGTTTCGGCGGCGTGCGGTTTCCGGCCTGCGGCTCCGTCGCGCCGGCGCGGCTGTATCGGTCAGGTCTGCAATCATCGGACAGCAATTCGCATCCAGCAAACGTTGATGGAATTCGTCAGTCAGTGATGTTAGCGTTGCAGGTCGGCTATGCTAGGAAGGTTTTCGCGATTTCAGGTTGGAGCATGTTTCTTCTAAATATGCCCAGGCTCTTAGGAAAAGAGCAATTGAACCAATCACTTGGGTCGCCAAAACGAATCCAAGTGATTGAAAATTGCTCTAGGCGCAGGCAGATGGATTTTGTACTCAGTCCCGAACAACGGATGATCTATGACTATGGCGCCAAGGTGTCGCAATCGTTCGATCATAAGTACTGGCTGGAAAATGCCAGACAGAACCGTTTCCCAGAGGAATTGTGGCGGCAAACCGCCCAGGACGGCTTTGTCGGCCTGATGGTCGACCAGGCCTATGGCGGGTCTGGCCTGGGCCTGTTCGAGATGGCCCTGCTGATCGAGGGGATGAGCAACCACGGCCTGCCCCTGTTGATGTATGTGGTCGGCCCCACCATGGCCATGGGGCATATCAACCAGCACGGTACGCCGGAACAAAAATCGCGCTACCTGCCGGACGCCGCGGCCGGTACGACCATGTTCTGCTTTGCCATCACCGAGCCCAACGCGGGCAGCAATGCCATGCGCATTCAAAGCGTGGCCAAGGCCAACGGCGAGCGTTTCAAATTGAACGGCTCGAAGGTTTTTATCACCGGCGTCGATGTCTGTGACTACGCCGTCGTGGTCGCCCGCACCACGCCCCACGATCAGGTGAAGCGCAAGACCGACGGCTTTACGGTATTCATTCTGGATCTGAAGGCCAGGGGCGTGGACTATCAGCCGATCAATATGAGCGTGGTCAACCCGGAGCTTCAGTTCACGCTGTATTTCGATGATGTGGACCTGGGTCCCGAGGATGTGTTGGGCGAGGTCGATAAGGGCTTCAACATCCTGTTCGATCTGTTGAACCCGGAACGCGTGACCGTTGCCGCCATGGCCTGTGGGATTGGCCGTTTTGCGATCGAAAAAGCGGTTGCTTATACTTCTGAACGCGTGGTCTTTGACGGTCCCATCGGCGCCTATCAGGGCGTACAACACCCGTTGGCGGCGGCCAAGACCCAGGTGGAACTATCCTCATTGATGCTGCGCCAGGCGGCCTGGCAGTTTGACCGGGGCGAGGCGGCGGGCGCCGCGGCCAACATGGCGAAATACGCCGGCGCCGAGGCCGGCATCATGGCTGTCGAGGCGGCCTTGCAGGCCCATGGCGGCAACGGCTTTACCCATGAATATGGCCTGTACGATCTGTATTCCATGGCGCGTCTATTGCGCACGGCGCCGATCAACCGGGAACTGATCCTGAACTATATCGGCGAACGGGTTTTAGGCATGCCCCGATCCTATTAGGGTATTTGTCAGGCGCTGGCCGTGGACTTTCAGGAACCCGAAGATAATTTTTAAGGAGGAAAATAGCCATGACCGATCTGCCGAAGTTCGTTGAATTTCACGAAGAAGGTCCCCGCGAGGGCTTTCAGATTGAACCCGTGAGCTATCCCTTGGAGCGCCGCGCCGCCTTGATCGACAGCCTCAGCGGAACCGGCCTGAAACAGATACAGGTCGGCTCCTTTGTCAGCCCCAAGGTGGTGCCGACCATGGCGGACACCGCCGAGCTGTTCGGTGCGATCAAGCGCAAGGAGGGTGTCGAATACACCGCCCTGTGGCTGAACAAAAAGGGTTTCATGCTGGCCGGTGAGGCGCCTCGGGTCGATATGGATACGCGGCTGTTGTTCTACGCCACGGATGCCTTTTCCCAGGCCAACAACAATTGTTCGGCCACGGAAATGCGGGACCGCCAGGTGGAATGGCTGGATCTGTATCTGCAACAGGGTCTGGCCCCCGCCTCGGCCTACATCATGACCGCATTCGGCTGTAATTTCGGTGGTCCGGTGCCAATTGAGGCGGTCACCGATCTGGTTCAATGGATCATTGACCTGTGCGCCGCGCGCGCGGTGCCGTTGCCGGCAATTTATTTGGCGGATACGGTTGGGTGGGCCAATCCGGAGGATATGAAGCGGCGCATCGGCGCGGTGCGTGAACTGGCGCCCGACGCGCGTATCGGTTTGCATCTACATGATACCCGGGGCCTGGGTGCGGCCAATGTATATGCGGCCTTGCAGATGGGGGTGGATCTGTTTGATGCCTCGGTCGCCGGGCTGGGCGGCTGTCCATTCGCCGGCCATGGTTCGGCCAGTTCCGCGGGAAATATCTGCACCGAGGACATGGTCTTTCTGTGCGAGGAAATGGGCATCGACACCGGCATTGACCTGGATGCCCTGATCCAGAGCGCTCTGCTGGCCGAGGACATCATCGGCCGGCCCCTGAATGGCCGCATCATGCATGCTGGCTCTTTGACCAAGTACCGGTCCCGCTTGGCATAGATCACGTACCATCGGGATTAACCGTTCTTTAGGAAAAAGTGGGATAAATATTCCGTCGTCTTTATAGGTACAATTGCAAAGGTACTTACGGGATATGAGCTTCTATGGTCCACCCCGAGAGCAGTTAGGCGAGGTAACGTCGGGTCTGCACTGTGTCGAGACGGTGTACGAACGACTCGGCCTGACGACATTCATGCACGACAATCTGGTCGCATTGATGCGCAATCAGTCGTTCGTGGCCGACTCGCCGTTTATCTCGGCATTATTGGCAAACGCGGATGGTGACCGGGATTTAGACAAAATCTGGCGCCTGCATACCTGTTGCTGGGCGGCGCGCTCGGCGCTGTCGCTTGCAGGCGATTTTGTCGAATGCGGTACCTACAGAGGCTTCTACGCAGGCGTAATCGCGCAGTACCTAGGCTTCGGGGCATTGCCGCGGCAATTCTATCTCTATGACACGTTCGCCGGCCTGCCGCCTGAATGGTCCACCGAACGGGAACGGACGCAGGTTCATGCGGGGTATCAATGGGACGGCGTCTATGAAGACGTGGTGAATCGATTTTCCATTTATCCCAATATACGCGTGGTCAAGGGTGTCGTGCCCGAGGTGTTCGAGACCGTCGTGCCTGAGCAAATCGCTTTTCTGCACCTGGATATGAATGCGGGAGCGGCGGAAACAGCGGCACTGGATCACCTGCTGCCACGCCTGAGCGATGGCGCCATGGTGCTGTTGGATGATTTTGGCCGAATGGAAATGAGCGATCTGTGCCGCGCACATCTGGATTGGTGGGGCCGGCACGGCCATGTGATATTGGAATTGCCAACCGGTCAGGGCCTGGTGATCTATCGCAAGGGCGGCAACTGAAGCGGGGGTAGAAATTGGGGCGTTTCGACGAAATCTCCTATCAGGTATCACCGAACGCCAATGCCATATTCTTGGTTATGTCCAGGATCGCCTGCAAATTGGCTTCATGGTTGCCGGAACAGTGTCGGCCATTGTCAGCATACTTAGATGGGTCATCGTAAGGCTGACTGCAATACTAAGCCAAGATCCGGTTGAAGTTGACAGAAAACCGGTCAACGCCGGACTAAAAGTACAGCACTTGCCGGAGAAAAAATGCGCCACTGTGGCGGCGTATAATGCTCCAGCTTGGTTGATGTTGATGCCGCGCACTGTGTTTCCGGTTGTCCATGTAGACCCGCCGGGTCAACCAACGTCTCGGCGATTAAGCCGTCGTTCTTAGGAATTCCGGCCGCTCCAGTGAGGGATTATTGTTCCCGTGTTCTCATTTTGGGCTTGCACTCTCGTTATCTGCCTTGAGCCCATTGGGGAACACTAAGTTTCTACGCAATGCAAGCGTCGACAGTCGAAAATATAGCGGAACGGACTCAATGAAAATTCACAAGACGGTCGCCAGTGGCACACTGGACATTGTGTTCATGTTTTACGGCGTCCTTTCCGGCCTGGATCGGCCCGAATTCAGTCTTTACGACGGGCTAGCTGCGACCCAGATATGGAGAATGCAATTGTTTTCTAGAACTGAAAATAGAGGTTTGGGGTGTAACTTTGGTACTGCAGGCGAGACAATGACAGAATTACGAGCGTCGCTAGGGCCGCTTCCCTCATCCAGCCTGACGCGTTTGTTGCTGGCAGGCTTTCAACAAGGCGATCGCGCACCCGTGCCGGAATAATGATTAGCAAAGAACCGATCACCAGTAGAGCCATGGAATACCCTTGCGTCTGCCACAATAGTTCACCACTCAATCCGGTTCCATGCGCGCCTGCCAAGCCGGCATAAAACTGGAGGGCGCTTGAAATATCGGAACTGCGAAAGACAACCCATCCCATCAACACGATCAAAACTGTCAATGGCCTAGCCAACTTTGCCGGGTAAGGCGTCCGCTTGCCCCCCTGCCCAAGCACCCGTTCCATTGTCAACCAAAGACCATGCCACGCGCCCCAAATGACAAAATTCCAACTGGCGCCGTGCCATAATCCTCCTAGCAACATTGTTACCATCAGATTCTGACAGGTTCGAAATATCGACCCGCGATTACCTCCCATAGGAATGTATAGATAATCTCGCATCCAACTCGATAGCGTGATATGCCAGCGCGTCCAAAATTCGGCAATTGACCTACTCTCATATGGGGAAGCGAAGTTCTCGGGAAATCGCAATCCAATCATGAGGCCCAGTCCGATCGCCATGTCGGAGTAGCCAGAGAAGTCAAAATATAACTGAACCGTGTACGCAATTAGCCCCAGCCACGCCTCCGCAGCCGTTGGGGCGCCGTGGGAGAATGCTGCGTCCGCAATTGGCGCAACGGCATCCGCGATCAAAATCTTCTTTGCAAGCCCGAGCGTGAATCGGCGAACACCTTCCGCGAAATTCTCAAGCCGCTCATTGGGCCGTTGCAACTGTTCGGCCATGTCTTTGTAACGAAGAATAGGGCCGGCGATCAACTGCGGGAATAGCCCAATAAAGGCAGCAAGATATCGGAACTTACGTGCCGCCGGAACCGAGCCGCGAAATACATCTACGAGATAGCTGATCGACTGGAATGTGTAAAAGGAAATGCCGATAGGCAGTATAACTTCAAACACCCGTAATTCCTTGATAAGGTCCGGTTGTAGCAGCGGCGTTAGATTATCAAGTAAGAACCTCCAGTATTTGTAGAAGATCAGAGTTGCGATAACTCCAACGATTCCGAGCGTCAGGAGCGCGCGCTTGCGTCCAATGTCACCATTTTCTTGTGCCCGTTCGAGACAACCCCCGACGAAATAAACCCATATGGTTACCGCGACGAGGATGGGCAAATTTCCAATATCCCACCAACCATAGAAACTCCAGCTTCCTGCAACCACCACAAATGGCCGGCTCGACCGCGGCACGAGGTAGTAAAACGCCAAGAAAGCAGGAAGAAAGAAGGTGATGAAAATATTTGATGAAAAAACCATATGTCGGTCTAGTCGGCGAATTCCCGGGCACTCGCTGCCATGATCGTTATTTCATCGCCTTCAACAATAGCAAAAATACTCAACGTCTCGTGACGGCGCAGGATGGTGTCGAGTAGGCAACCCAGTTGTCCACCGGCGGATACGACCGCAATATTTCTGACAGCCGGGTAAATTCGTAGCTTGCCAACACCGCCTGAAGCTACGGGCTCTCCAAGATGCGTCTTCTCGCCGCACCAACTAAGCCAGACAACGGGCAACCCCGTCAGATTGTGGAGCGCGATCTGACCATGAAATCGAGAAAGAACGATTGGATCGGAAACAAACTGAAGCTTGAGACCGCGGTCGTCGTGGATCACAAGTGAATAGTAGCTGCCAGCTACCAACGTCACGGTTACCGACACATCGCCCACCAGAAATTTGTGCTGTCCATTAATAATCGGATGGTATGCCCCCACGCCGGGCACTAACTCAATGGGCACCAACAAACTGTCCGACGCCAGGCCGGCTGTCGCCCCGACCTTCTCCGTTGCCACGGTTCTTATAAAAGCCGCGCTCTCTGGTGGCGGCGGTGCATAAAGCGCGGCTGCGCCGTCACCATGGGAGGGGGCCGCGTAAAAACAAATGCTGGCGAGCAATCCAAAAATGATCACCGAAATTCTCGCCACGAGGCTTCTCCCTGGAGACCCTTAGCCTTTACACAATTTGATGGTCGCACCTTGCATAGCCGTATCCTTGGGCCGAATCCGGATGGCCGTCAAAGGTGATTGGCTAGATTCCGGGAGTTCAATGAAATAGCGACCATTGTTGCTGACATGTTTATTGCGTTCAATATTAACTCGGCGCTCTTTGCCATCGGCAAATTGAAATAGAAAATCCATACTCCGTGGCGATTCGGTGCCGGAAGAAATCTGTAAATAATCGGGCGAGCCTTGCGAGGTCATCAAATTGGCATGTTTCAATACAACCTCTTTGCCCTTTTCTGCGCTGAGTTCCTGTTGGTATCGGATATTGTTTGGGGCGCAGAAACCAGCAGAACTTGCTGCCAGTTGGACGAGACCAGAGCGAGAAATCGGCATTCCAAAATTAAACGGTGTCTCCCATACCAAAAACCTCGGCGGATGATTCATGAAATCGTCGGATCGCAAGAACTCCAATAACGCGCCAAAATTGTGCCCGCCCACATTGCTATAGTTTGCTATCGGCAAGTCGGTATAGTAGGCGAGAAATTCCGGGAAACTGTAGGAATGACCGTGCCTCACATTGGAATGGCCATTGCTTGTACCAGTCACTACGATCGCCGGGTTTTGCATTCCACTCATCTGTAAATTGACATCCGGGACTGCCTCGTAGACCTTAACTGTTTCTTGCAAGTCGATAGGGCCACATATTTTTTCAAGATAAATCTTAATACTACCGTTTTTTTTGAACTGTCTCACTTCCTTTAAACTGTACTTGACCTTTTTCAACTTCGCATACGATGAATGTCGTCGCAATGTATTGGCAATGGCTTTTGCTGCAAGACGCGCGCCCTCGGCCGACCAATGAGCATCCGTAGCCATATAAAACGTCGAGCCCGTTTCTTCCCTGCCGACATCCAGTGTCAGGTCAATGGTGACAACGCCCGCCTTGGCCATGGCGGAGATGTACTGCCGAAACTGTTTCTGCGCTTCACTGGCAACGTATTTTTTGAATAGCAAATTGTCTGGGTCAATCTTATCCGGATGCATTAATGCCCGAGAGGGCAAAGGAAGGAATATAAGCGTCGTTCCGCGTGCGTTGAGACGCTGTACCGTGCGCCGAAGTAGCGCTTGAACTTCCTTGATTCCAGGCGGCATAAAATGCATCTTGAGTTCCGCATTGCTGAAAAACAACCAGCCATCTCGACCCAATGCAATACTGCCAAGGTACTTTGCCAGGTTTTTGTCCATGTACTGCGACATTTCACTTGATTGCGCTTTCTCACAATACCAAGAATTCTGTACGGCGCCTGCCGTTTGCCCGATAAGGGCAGACAACGCCGCGCAAAGTAAAACACCTCGAACTAACCATCTATGTAGCATCCGATTACGGTCCCTTAACGAAGTCAGTCAATGCCGCGCTGTATGAAGTAAGCATAGCATCGGGGATTGGTCTGTCAAAGTAGCGCTCCGGGATTTCGATTAATAGCAATTCCAGATTCATTTGACGTGCCTCACGATCGCCGAGAAATCGAATTAGAGGTTCGATGAATCCACGGCCTTTACTTGAAAAATCGATCACATCGGCATTGAGCCAGTGTTTTAATGCGCCGACAAAATTCCAGCGTGGATCGGCGCTAAAACTTGTACCGACCACAGCGACAGTGGGGTTAGTCGTCGGGAGTGCTAACGGCTCCATCGTCGTCTCCGCTACGTTAAATGGAATATTTTCGCATGGCAAGTAGTGCCGTTCCAACCGGCTTGGAAGCGCCATCAATTTTGTTAGATCGCCACGGTGGCAGATCTTGCTCAATGTACGGATAGTATACATGACCGTGCCTCGATACGCGGAGACGCTTGCTACCACCGAAGCCGACCGATAAGCGCCGTGGGGCGTCCAGTGCGTATCACGCTCAAAATATTTATGTAATCCATTATCCATACGCAGTACCGAACGCAGATCAACAACTTTGATGCCGTGCGTTTCGAGGCTCGTTTTGACTGCGCTGTACCGTGTCGTCAGTCCAACGGGATAACGCTCCTTACCAAGTTGTTCCGTGCGTAAACGAGCCTTATCCGGCACCAATACTACGACAAGGTTTACGGCTCGTTTGTGCATCGCATCACCGAGCCTGACCAGGAGATCAACGGTCATCGCGCGATATTTTTGATTGACCGGCGGATTCAGGAACGACTCTTTAGTAAAGAGCCAATGGTGGTTTCTTCCAACAACAACCTCTGTAGGTCCGTCGTCAAAAAGCAGAAATCCCATAGTCGACCAAAATGCCGTGCTCGCCCCATGTAACGGCAGACCTTGATCGATGGTGTTCTCAACCATTGATCGTTGTTGTTGCCATGATTCGAAAAGAGAGCCGTTATATAAATTGCCTTCAACTAAAATGGAAACGAAGCCAAATGCGATGAGGCCGCAGAAGACGATTACCCGGACAAGCCTGTATTTTTTCATATGGTTGAGCTTAAATCCGAATAAATTGCATGTACCCCGACCCTTTTGTGCACGGATACACGACACAAGCCAGATAGGCGCTGATTTTTTCCGCGCCTTATGTCAACTAAATCTTGAA
>JAQBYC010000127.1 GCA_027623205.1 Pseudomonadota bacterium
GATGTGGGGCATCGTCCAAGGACCGCAACGCCGCCACGGGGTCTGGAAGACCGGCCTGCGGTGGCGTTACCAAGCCATTGTGCGGCGTTGCGCGGCTTGCCCGATGTCCCACATCGCGCAGCGCCACGCGCCTACCACAATGGCTTGGTAACGCCATCAAATGGGTCAGATTAGCCGCGACACGCTCTAATGGCGGCGGGCGGCGACGATCAAGGCTTCGATGTCGGCTTCGCCCAAGGATTTCATGGCTTCCAGCCGGTGCAGCCCCTCGATCAGCACATAGCGGTTGTTGCCCCGGCGGACCTGGATCGGGACCAGTAGACCGTCTTCGAGAATACGCTCGGCCAGCACTTCCACCTTGCCCGGGTCCAGGGTGCCGCGCCGCTTTGTCGGGACATAGATTTCCGCTATCTTGATTACCGAACTTTTCATCTTCGCCTCGTCATACGCATGCTGCGGTCAGCGGTGATTTGCCGGCATTCTACGACATTGAACGATGTTCGGGGCAATGAAAGGCAAGGGGATAGGCACGCATGGCAAATTCCCTGGTTCGGAGGGCACGGTGCGGCTAACCAAGCGGATTGGTGCGGCGCGCGCCAAGGAAGAACCGGAATTCAGGCATTCGTGATGAGGTGAATTGGTTCAATCCGGGCGCGGCAAACACATGCCTTGCAGCATCACGCTTGGGAACCGCGTTATATTTCTTGACCTTCCACCAGGGGGAAGCACCATGTCTACCGTCATGGAATGGGGAATATGGTGAAAAGCGGGCTGCAAATATTTGTGGCGATGGCCGTTTTTGCTGGTTTTGTGCTGGCATTATTGCCGCTGCATCATGCCGGCGGCGTGACATTCCTGGTAGACGCGAACACCTTGTCATCACAAGAATTCGACAACGGAAGCGTCGTTCGGGCACACGAACACACCGATATTGATGCTTGCCTAAGCCAAGCCGGCCATTGCGTGTCGACCGTGTCGTTTATAACCGCGGGCGATCAAGGCGTCTTTGGGGCCAGGCTGAAAACGGCAACCCTGCGGTTCGGCAACGTCATAGGTGCGGGTTTGCGGCCGTTACCGCTTGTGCCGCCGCCCGAACTGTCCTGAACATTGGGGCTGCGCCGCACGTGGCGCCGAGAGCGTGTTTCCCTAAAACATGCCCGGACTCTTAAGAAAAGAGTAATTGAACCAATCACTTGGATCGCTAAAGCGAATCCAATTGATTGAAAATTGCTCTCGCATGATTGGTTTGGCGGATCTTTGATTTGCGCCGACCAGCGGCCGGCCCCACCCCTGTACCACCACATTCAACAAATGCAGAAATTTGATCCCGGACTGCCCTTGGCTGCCATGGATCAAGCATCCCACCGGCATGAACCATGCCGTGCTCAGGAGAGACCAAAATGAATTCGCACACAGTCAAAACAACCGCGCTGGCCGCGCTTTTCGCCGTTACCGTTGCGGCCCATGGCGGCGGCGCCATTGCCGCCGGCGCCCATGGGGCCGGCAAAGGCCATGGCCATGGAATGGCGATTGGAGAGCCCGGCGATGCGGCCAAGGTCGACCGTACCATCACCATCACCATGAAGGATAACTTCTTTGAGCCGGAAACGATCGAGATCAAGGAAGGTGAAACCATTCGTTTCGTCGTCGCCAACAAGGGCGCGTTCCTGCACGAATTCAACCTTGGCACCGCGGCCATGCACGCAGCCCATCAAAAGGAAATGGCCGAGATGATGGAACACGGCATGATCACCGCCACCGGTATCGATCACAAGATGATGAAGATGGATCATGGCGGCGGCAAGATGATGATGGAACACAATGACCCCAACAGCGTGTTGCTTGAACCAGGCAAACAGGCCGAAGTGATCTGGCATTTCACCAAAAAGGTTGATCTGGAATTCGCCTGCAATGTCCCAGGCCATTACGAGTCCGGGATGATGGGGCCAATCCAATTCAAGCACGGCCAATAGCCCTCAATTGAATGCATCCGGAGTTTTCCCCCATGCGCAAATATTTATATGCGGCGTTTCTGGCCGCTATGGTTCCGGCGGCTGCGAGTGCCGGTACCTACAATCTGTCGGTGGACAAGGTGACGATCGACACCGGCAATTTCAAAAAGCAAGGCATCGGTTACAACGGTGCCTCGCCCGGCCCTGTTCTTCGCTTCACGGAAGGCGAGGAGGTAACGATTAATGTCACCAATAATCTCGATGTCTCGACCTCGGTCCATTGGCACGGCCTGATCCTGCCGTTCCAGCAGGACGGCGTACCAACCATCAGCTACGACGGCATCAAGCCGGGCGAGACCTTTACCTATCAATTCCCCATCGTTCAGTCCGGCACCTATTGGTTTCACAGCCATTCAGGATTTCAGGAACCGGACGGCGCCTATGGCGCCATCGTCATCGAACCCAAGACGCGGGAACCGTTCCGCTATGACCGTGAATATGTCGTGCAACTGACCGATAGCCACCCCCATGCCGGCGCCCGCATCATGCGGAACCTCAAGACCATGCCGGACTATTACAACCGGCAGCAACAGACCGTGGAGGATTTCCTTGACGATATTGCCAAGAACGGACTTGGGGCGACCATTGATGATCGCATGGCATGGGGCGAGATGCGCATGATGCCGGCCGATATCGAGGATCTTCAGGGCTTCACGCCGTTGCTCAACGGCAAGGGGCCGGCGCAGAACTGGACCGGTGTCTTCAAACCCGGCGAACGCATACGGCTGCGCTTTATCAATTCGTCGGCCATGACCTACTTCGACGTCCGCATTCCGGGCCTGGAGATGCTGGTGGTCAATGCGGATGGCAACAATGTGCAGCCGGTGAAGGTGGACGAGTTTCGCATCGCCGTGGCGGAAACCTACGATGTCATTGTCCGTCCCAAGGCGGACAAAGCCTTCACGATCTTCGCCGCCTCAATGGGGCGGTCGGCATTTGGCCGGGGAACCTTGGCGCCGCGCCAAGACCTGGCGACAGAGGTCCCCGCGCTTGAAGGGCGGCCACTGCTGACCATGGCGGATATGGGCATGGCCCATGAAGGCATGGATCACGGCACCATGGATCAGGGCGCCATGGCCGGCATGAAGAGCATGAAAGGCGGTGGCGAAAGGAAAATGGACCACTCCCGGATGGAGGCGACGGATGCGCCGAAGAAGATGGAGGGCATGGACCATGCCAATATGAAAGGCATGGATCACTCGAAAATGCCCGGCATGAAAGCGGCGTCGGATCCGTTTTATGCCGCCGGCAGTGGCCTTGCGCCAAAGGCCGCCAACGGCGGCAAATTCCTGTCCTACAAAGATCTCAAGGCACAGCGGCCACTTTATGAACACCGCAAAGCGGGCAGAGAGATCGAACTGCGTCTGACGGGCAACATGGAGCGGTACATCTGGTCTATCAACGGCAGGAAGTACCAGGACGACGAGGAAATCCATCTGCGTTATGGCGAGCGGGTGCGGTTCAAGTTCGTGAACGAAACCATGATGAGCCACCCCATGCATCTGCATGGGATGTGGACCATCCTGGATACCGGCGCGGGCAAATGGAACCCCATCAAACATGTGGTCAGCATCGCGCCCGGCACCACGGTCTATACGGAAACCGAAGTCGATGCGCCGGGACAATGGGCTTTTCACTGCCATCTCTCCTACCATGCGGCCGCTGGCATGTTTCGCCGGATCGTCGTCGAAGGCGGTCCCAAAACGGCGGCGGCGAAAATGCCCGCGATGTCGCGATCGATGACGCGGTAAGGAGTATTGAAGATGAAAAGGCTGTTTATTGCGTTCGCCTGGATTGGCGTATTTGCATCCCTGGCCGCCATGGATCAGGCACGGGCCCAGGAAAAAGGCCTCTTGTTTTATGGCGCGCAGTTTGAGGAGTTTGAGTATCGCCGGGGTGATGAAGATGAAGACCTGCTTAGCTGGGATGGCAATGCTTTTGTTGGCAGCGATGAATTGAAGCTGCGCTGGCTGGGCGAGGGCGAATACGACCTCGATAAAGATGATTTCGAAAGGCTTGAGAACCGCCTGGTTCTGCAAATACCCGTATCGACGTTTTTTGACGTCAGGGGCGGCGTCCGCCTTGACACGCCAAAGGGCGCGGACCGTTGGTACGGGGTGGTAGGCGTGGCCGGCCTGGCCCCGCAATGGTTGGAGACGGGCGCCGATTTTTTTGTCAGCGAGACCGGCGACACTTCGGCCCGGCTTGAAGTTGAGTACGAGTTGCTGCTGACCAATTATCTGATTTTGATCCCCAAGGTGGAAGTCAATATGGCCTTTTCCGATGACCGCGAGATCGCCGTCGGCTCGGGCATCAGTGATATCGAAGCCGGCCTGCGCCTGAGCTATGACCTCATTGATCGCGCTGTCTCGCCCTATTTGGGTTTTGTCTACGAGCGAAAGTTCGGCCAAACAGCTGATTTTGCCAGGGATGAGAACGAAGATGTGGAAGCTTGGCGCCTTGTGTTAGGCGCAAAACTGATGTTTTAGGCCATTTTCGAGGTTGACTTACCCGCCCGCTCCCCCTCCCGACCACCCATGTATTATAATCCTGTGGGTGGTCGGGAGGGGGAGCGGGTGGCTCGGCGACTCGATGAATATCGAAAATGTTTTAAACTTTCCTTTGAAATGTCCAAGGTCGAGGCGATCGAGCAGGTCCCGGCGCTGATGGAAGGGACCTTCTCAACCCATGATGGACAGGAAGGCGTGCGGGCGTTTTTCGCCAAGGAGGAAGCGAAATACAGGCATTCATGACGAAGTGAATTGGCTCAATCCGGCGCCCTGTCCGCCTTCCGCCGGGCCAGCCAGGCATCAAGCGACCAGTGGTCCCGGTGACGCAACAGCCAGATCGCGGCAAAGCCGCCAAGGGCGGCCAGCGCAATGGCATTGTTGCGGTTGACCGGAAAATTGTCCTCGATCACGAACGGCGCCGTCAGACTGGGCAGAATGACGATGACCGTGACCAGATGCATGGCGAAGAGCAGTCCGTAGGATATGCGTCGCCATAACCCGAGCGCCGCCGCAATGCAGATGACAATCTGCGCCCCGCCCATGAAATAGGGCAGGCTGGCGCCAATATCGATGCCATGAAAATAGCTCCAAATGCGCACATATTGCCCCGGCTCGATGATCTTGTTGACGGCCCAGACAAACAGAAACCAGGCAAGCCCCAGACGCAGCAGCAAGAGCGCCAGCGCGTCGCGCTGATCGGGTCCCATGGTTGCCCACTTCATGTCCGGCATGGCCTGCGCCCTCCTGAAAATGTCCATGATCCGTGACACAGGCATATCATTGCGCCGCCGGGTCGGTTTAATCACATTTTCGACAGGGCCCCGCCGCTCCAATCTTTGGCCAGCGCGGCGGAAGCGCCGAACCGTCTAGAAAATCAGGAACCAGGCAAGCGCAAGCCCACCGGCGAGCAATAATGTCCACGCCAAACCGAGATGCAACCGCAACAATGCCACGCCGGCGATAATGGACAGTCCAACGACCCGCCAATCCAGCGTTGCGGCGTCGGGGAGCCAGAGCTTTAAGAGACCAATCTCGACTAAATCTACTTTCGCGAAGAATACATGCAGCGCAAACCAGATCGTAAGGTTCAATATGACCCCAACGACGGCGGCGGTAATGCCGGCAAGCGCGGCCCTTAGCCGGGGCGCCCTTTGCAGGCGTTCGATATAGGGAGCGCCGGCAAAGACCCAAAGAAAACATGGGGCGAATGTGGCCCACAATGCCACCCCGGCGCCGGCGATCCCCAGCAGAACCGGCCATTCGCCCGCGCTTCGATAGGCGGCGAGATAGGCAACGAACTCCGTCACCAGAATAAGGGGGCCATTCGTCGTCTCGGCAAGCCCTAGTCCATCGAGCATTTCGGCAGCCTCCAGCCAGCCAAAGCTCTGGACAACCTCCTGCGCCATGTAGGCAAGAACGGCGTAGGCACCGCCAAAAGTTACCACCGCGAGTTTAGAAAAGAATATTGCGATCTGTGTCAGCACATGGCCGTTGCCCACTATGATCGCGACAAGCGCCAGCGGCGCAATCCAGATGATCAGCCATGCCGCGGTGGTCGCGAGGGTTTGCCCCGCCGTTACCTTGTTGCCCGGGGCGCCGGCGGCGGTTTCGACCGCATTTTGCGTTGCAGACACATCACGCAAGAAAAACACGCCGAACAGCGCCGCAATCCCAATCATAATTGGGAACGGCAATGAGAAGAAGAAAATGGCAACGAACGACACCAACGCCACGAACCACTGCATGGGTTTCTTCAACGCACGCTTTGAGATGCGCAGCAGGGCTTCGATCACGATGACCAGCACCGCGGCCTGAATGCCGTCAAAAACCGCCTGCACGATAGGAACATTGCCAAATGCGGCATAGCCCATGGAAAGCGCCAGTACCAGCACGGCCCCTGGTAGTACAAACAGGAGACCGGCCGCCAGACCGCCACGCATCCCGTGCAGGCGCCATCCCGCATAGGTCGCAAGCTGCATCGCTTCGGGACCCGGCAGGAACATGCAAAAGCTCAACGCATTCAGGAAACTCTGCTCCGACAACCACTTGCGTTCTTCCACGATGACGCGGTGCATGAGGGCGATCTGCGCCGTCGGGCCGCCAAATGACAATAGTCCGATTTTGGCGAAGGTCTTGAAGGCATCGCGAAAGCTGGGTGCGGCGGGCAGCGACTGCCCGCCTTCCAAATCCGCGGGAAGGGCCGGGTTTGCGTTGGTCATGATACCTTGGTCCCTGGCCAGTCGTGGGTTTCGCCGCGGGCATGGCGTGACCAGGCATAAAGCGCGTCATAAAGCGCAATGCCCTGCTCCAATGCGGCATGATCGTCGTCATGCAAGGCTGAAATGCCGAGCGCTATGGCAAGTAGTCCGGCGCATTGCGGTTCAAGATCCAGCCGTGCCGTATCCGCCCCCTGTATGACGCGGGCAAGATGCAGCAGATTTTCATCCTGCACGCCAAAATGGTCCAGGAAGGTATTGAAGCTGCAGCGTTCGCCCTGATGGCCGAAGGTAACGCCATCGATGTCAAAGGGTTCGCCATTGAGTATGTCCGCCACTGCATTGACCCAATCGGGTTCCACGTAAATGATCTCGGCTTCGGGATCCAGGAAACGCCGGATAAACCATGGACAGGCCAGCCGATCGATCTTGGGACGCTCACGCGTAACCCAACGGCTTGGCGTATCGTGCAAAGCATGGGGCAGTTCTTTGCGCAGTACCGTCATGCCGCCATTCGCCAGATATCCTTCGATGCCGCCCTCAAGGTATTGGGCATTCAGCCCGTTGCCGCGCAATGATGCCGCCGCGCTCTGGCTTATCTGGTGGCCATGGACGCAGTAGACGACAATGTTTGACCGCGGCGTCAATGCCGGCCCCCACTGGGCGGCTGTGCCGTGGTCGCGCCAGCGGGCACCGGCGATGACACGATCAGCTGCGGCAAATGTTTCGGCCCGGCGCACGTCAAAAATCAGCGGTGCAAAAGGCGTGCCAATGCGCCTGATCAGTTCGTTTGCCGTGATGGTGGTTGATGGCGTGGCCATGCTGAGGTCTCCTGCTTCGTGGCTATTAAATTATTTCGCCACTGTGGGAAGAATTTCTGTATATATCAAAGCAATTATTTTGCCTTCGTCATGAGAGATATTGATGGCTAGGATCAATCAACTGCCGCCGTCCGGTGGTGCGCTGAGGGCATTCGACGCGGCGGCCCGCAACCTCAGCTTTACCGACGCCGCGGCCGAACTCAATCAAACCCAAGGCGCAATCAGCCATCAGATCAAAGAGTTGGAGCTACGGCTCGGTGTAAAACTTTTCCGCCGCGGGCCCCGCGGTATAAGTCTGACGGAGTCCGGGGCAACCTATCTGCCCTACGTTCGCGAGGCTCTGGATCGTTTGCGCGCCGGAGCCGATGCTCTCCGGCATGAGGGTGATGACAACATGTTGACGATCAGTTGCTCGCCGAACTTTGCCGCCAAATGGCTGGTGCCGAGACTGGGGACATTTTCCCGCGAACACCCGGACATTGATCTGCGGATCTCGGCCAGCATGCAGCACGTGACCTTTGACAATGATGGTATCGACCTGGCCGTGCGCCATGGCGAAGGCGACTGGCCGCATTTGCATGTAACCCAACTCTGTAAAGAGGAAATCTTTCCGATTTGCAGTCCGCATCTGTTGCGATCCCGCAATCAGGTCGATGGCGTCGGAGGGCTGGCGGAATTTGGCCTGCTGCATGACCAGGACCGGGCGGGCTGGACAAAATGGCTGACGGCGATGGGCGCGCCCCTGGAAAAATTCGAGCTCGACCATGGACCCGTCTTTAGCGACGCCAGCCTGGTGATGGATGCCGCCGTGGCGGGCCAGGGTATCGCCCTCGCGCGGAGCGCATTGGCCGCGCTGAACCTCCGCGCAGGCAGCCTGGTCCGGCCGGTCCGGGATGCCATGGCGGCGCAATTCGCCTATTGGATCGTTTGCCCCAAGCCCCGTGCGCAGCGTCCGCAGATATCGGGCTTTCGGCAATGGCTGGTGGCCCAGGCGACAGCCGAGCGCGATTCCAGGCCCGACGAATTGGCGGTCGGTGATTAACACGTAACCGGCGATTTTCGCCACTCCAGGCGGAAAAAGACCACCCCGTTCGAATTAGTTGGTTGCGTAAAACATGATCAAGTGCCGAAACCATATCGGGACAGTTCTATTTTCAGCGATGGTTACCGTCGGGCGAACGAAAATTCTCTGGCTTGATGTCGTTTCCAGCAGTCGCCGTTCGTCTATATGAGGCAAGCCCCGATGGCGGGGCAATAACCGGGAGAATTGTCAGATGAAATACATGTGCCTGATCTATGGCGCCGAAGCCAAACACCCCCAAGCCGGCACGCCGGAAATGGGCCAGCTGATGGAGAACTACATGGCCTTCACCGGCGAGGCCCGCGAGAACAACGTGATGGTCGCGGGCGATCCCCTGGAGCCGGTCGCCACGGCAACCACGGTGCGGTTGCGCGGCGGCAAGGTCGAAATCACTGACGGCCCCTTTGCCGAGACCAAGGAGCAGCTCGGTGGCTACTATATTCTCGACTGCAAGGATCTTGACGAGGCGATCGCCTATGCCGCCCGGATCCCGACCGCGGCCTTTGGATCCATTGAAGTCAGGCCGATCATGGTGTTCGATTGATGCCAAGACCAACATCCTGGCGGCGCCGGGATGTCGGCCCCGTAACGGAGGTTGATTGACGCTGGCATCGCTGGAGCAGACCCAGGCGGCCGTCAAAGGCATCGTCCGCGAGGAATGGGGCCGTGCCTTGGCGAGTCTCGTCGGGCAATTGCGCGACTTCGCCCTGGCCGAGGACGCGCTCCAGGATGCCGTCGTCGCCGCACTGGAACATTGGCCCCTGGACGGTGTGCCGACACAGCCCCGCGCCTGGTTACTGCAAACCGCCCGGCGCAGGGCGATTGACAGGCTGCGCCGAGACGCCAATTTTAAGGCCAAGCGTGCCGAGCTTGCCGTGCTGCACGCGCTCGACCGCCAGGCCGGGCAGGACCACATGGACGAAAGCATCGCCGACGAACGGCTAAGATTGATCTTTACCTGCTGCCACCCGGCCCTGGCCGAAACGGCCCGGGTCGTGCTGACCCTGCGCACGCTGGGTGGCCTGACGACGGAGGAGATCGCCCGCGCGTTCCTGGTGCCGGAGACGACCATGGCCCAGCGCCTGACCCGAGCCAAGCGCAAGATCAAGGCGGCCGGCATTCCCTATGAAGTGCCGGAGCCGGCGCTTTGGGCGGAGCGGCTCGGCTCGGTGCTTTTGGTCATCTACCTGATCTTCAATGAGGGCTACGCCGCGACCTCCGGAGAGGCGCCGACCCGCGGTGAGTTGTGTCGGGAGGCGATCCGCCTGGGCCAGATTATGGTCCAACTGGTGCCGGCGGAGCCGGAGGCTGCCGGCTTGCTGGCGCTGATGCTGCTGCATGAATCCCGGCGCCTTGCGCGCAGCGATACTGCAGGCGACCTGATTACCCTGGACCGACAGGACCGGGCGCTCTGGGACCGGGACATGATCGCGGCCGGAGCCCGCCTGCTGGAAGGCGCGCTCACACAAGGCGATGCCGGGCCATACCAGATTCAGGCGGCGATCAGTGCCCTCCACGTGCAGGCGCCGAGCTATGCAGCGACCGACTGGCGGGAGATCACGCTGCTCTATGGCGAACTTTACGCCCTCCAGCCCTCGCCGGTGGTCAAACTCAACGCTGCCGTCGCGCTGTCCTTCGCGGAGAGTGCGGAAGCAGCGCTGCCCACCCTGGCCGAGTTGGAGCGGCAAGGCGCCCTCGCGCGATATCAGCCCTTCCATGCCGCCCACGCCGACATGCTACGCCGCGCCGGCCGCAATGCCGCGGCCGCCACATCCTATCGCCTGGCCCTTGCCCTGACCCGCAACGCGGTTGAGCGACGGTTTCTGGAGGATCGCTTGAACGATGTGCTGGGTTAGACGTTCGTGGCCATGGCCTAACGCATCAATGATGCGGCGTTGCTACTGCGCTATTCACCATTGGCGATCCGCCTGGCGAGTTCAAAGAATCCCCGCTTGCGATCAGAGCTGATCTCCCAATTCACCGGGACACTCTGATAGCCGCTGTCGAAACCCTCGCCCTCCATGCGGTAATCGAAAAACCCCCAGGAGGCATATTCATCCAAAGCGGCAAGGAAATTGTTGTCGGGTTGGTCGAATGCAAAATGATCGTCCTCGTTGAACAGAATTGGCTTTGGCTCGTAACCCTGAACCTGGCGTGTCTGCCGCACCTGTTCGCGGATGCGCGCGGGCGCGTCGACACGGTTGCCGTGAATAAGCAGAAAGTCGCTGGACCTCACGACATTGCTCTTTGGCACGACCCCCCCGCCATAGCTGGTGCCGACCAGGAGTCGGCGACCGTCCAACAGCCGGCTCTTCGCCAGTTTTATCAGTTCAGGCACGCCATCCGGCATGAGCAGAGGTTGTTCGTAGCGGACGTTGCATTCGTTATTGATCTCGATCAGTACATTGCGAAAGCCCTGTTCGAGCACCCAATCCACGGCATTTACGACGCCGCATCTGATGGCGGCTTCCGTGCTCATGATCTTTTCCTGCCCGAAATAGAATAGACCCAGAATGACCACCATGCCGAGCCCGTCGGCGCGGTCGAGTATGCGCTTCAGCCGGTCCAGATACTCCTGGCGCAGTTCGCCATCTGGCGCAAAGGCCGAATTGATCCAGGGCTGTTGCTGCGAATAGCCATACGGGCTGCCGCCCTGCAAATTGATCGTGAAGGCAATAACGCCATGTTCAAGCCATTTGTGCATGGCATCGGTGAATTCGCGCGTGTTGCGATCTGGATCCCATTGGCCGGTGTCTGGATAGGCCCAAAGGTCGCGCGTTTCCGGATTCAGATCGTCGAAAATGCCTTGGACCATGCGGGTGTTCAGCAACAGCCCCGCAATCCGTCTGCCGCGCCATGTCACGCCCGGATAGGTGATGCGCCCGTTGATGAAAAACGTTTCGCCCCGGATTTCTACCTCGGTTCTACTGGACATGCCATTGTCTCCCCATGGCTCATATGCTTTGGTGGCGATCCGACCCTGGCGAACCTGGCGTTCAATTCGAAGTTCAATCGTCGTCGTTCGGCGCCGCCTGTTTCTCGCCGATTGGCGAAAACACCCACATGGACAGGCTGGCGCGGTCGAAAGCGTCATTTGGCGTGCGGTCGTCCCGGGTGGCCTCTAGCTCGTCCAGAATTGCCTGGGGATCGTCGCCTTCCAGTTCGTAGAGGGCGAGGTAGCGCTGTTGTGGTTCACCGTGCAGGCTGGCGCTCAGCTTGAAACGCTGACCGCTCTTGAAGCCGGCAACCCGCAGGCATTCGGGAACATGCTTGGCGTCGTACCACGCGTTGTATTCATCCTCCCTGCCTGCGACCGGGTTGCTGAGCGCGATGAAATAATGCCGGTTTCCCTGCATGGAAATTGCCTCCTCCAGTGTGTTCCAGGTTATCTATAGGCCACCCCAATTCCGGTGGCCTACGCGTCAAAATGAAGGTACGCGGTAAATGGGCGGTCTGCTAGACTCGGTTGATGGCCAGACTCCTCCATTTCACTGATATGCATCTGCGTTGCCGTCAGCCGGGAACGGCGAATGATCCCAGGCGCCGCTCCCGCGACATGCGGGCCGCACTTGATCGCCTTGCCGGGCGCATCAAGGAGGCCACGCCCGATGTCCTCGTGATGACCGGCGACATCCTGGACATGCCCGATGAAGTAATTGCGGGTGGTACGCCGGATGACCGTTCCCACGACCAATGGATGGCGGACGCGAAGGCCGACTTTCGGCAGGTCCGGGATTGGTTCACATCGACCGCGGTTCCATTTCTCGTTATTCCGGGCAATCACGACCATGCAGGCGCATTTGCGCAAATCTTTGGCGGTCCGCCGGAACCTCGGGACATCGCGGGGCTTCGATTTTTTTGTTTTTGGGATGAACTGGCGAACGATCGCCAGCCGCAACGGACCGGGGCACGGAAAGAGCTGTTTGAAAACGCGCTGACAGGTCCCGCGCACGATTGTCCGCAAGTTCACCTCCAGCACTATATGATTGACCCGCCGACCTTCGCCAAAGGCTGGCGCTACGAATACAAGGGTGCCCGGAAATTGAAGCGCGAGATTGAGCGCTCCGGGCGGGTGCGGGCGGTCCTTTCCGGCCACTACCACCCAGGCAGCCTGGTCCATAAGGACGGCATTGTTCACTCCCTGCCGCCGGCTTTCTGTGAAGCGCCGCACGGGTTTCGAATCTATGACATTGTTGCCGGCGCGACGACCATGGTTACCGATCACGCCTTGGATGTATGAACCCTGCGGACAGCCTTCCAGGGTCATCGCGATGCTGCAGGCCCGCAGCCGAGGGCAAGGCGGAAATCCGTCCGGCCCTGGGTTTCTTCCGGAACCTGCACAAAGAACCTGCAGCGGAGCGGACATCCGGCATTCCCTTGCCCGGAGCAAACCGCCTGCCGTGGCTGCGCGCGAAAACGGCATGTGCTAATGTAGAGTCTGTGCAACGGCGCAGCCCAAGACTGCCGTGGGCGCGGCGCGCGGGCAGCGAAGGAAATTGGAGGCGGCTGATGCTCGTGATTACTGCAATACTGGGCAGCGCGCGCGATCCGGCATTCGCCGGCCCGCTGCATGCTGTCTCGCACGCGGGCGGACTGGAGTATCTTGAGGTAACGCTGCGGGACGCCCAGCGCCGGCGGTACCGCGGCAAAACGGATTGTGGCACCGATTGCGCGCTTACCCTGCCGCGCGACATCCGGCTCGGCAACGGGGACGTATTGCTGTTGGAAACAGACCGCGCCATCGTGGTGCGCGTTGACGTTGAACGCTGGCTTCGGCTGCGGCCGCGCGACGCCGAAGTGGCGCTGCGCCTGGGCTATCACGCCGGGAACCTACACTGGCGCGTACGCTTCGCGGAAGGCGATCTGTTGATCATGTTGGAGGGCCCCCGCGAGGACTATCTGGCGCGCCTGGAAGACTTTCTCCGGAACGAAGAGATCGAGGTCGGCAATGACGCCTGACGCCGCGACATTGATCACCGCACTGCGCCTGGGCGACAGCCAGTTCCCCTCCGGTGCGTTCGGCTTTTCCTGGGGCCTGGAGGTGTTGTGGCGCGAGCATCGCTTGCGCCCGGGCAGCTTGCTGGCGGTGGTGGAAGCCGAGTTGGAGGGGCGTTGGGCGGTATCCGACCGGGTCTTCATCTCCCTCGCCATGGCGGCGGCCGACCGGGAGGCATTACGCATCATCGATGACGAGGCCGATGCCATGGCATGGCCCGCCGCCTATCGCGACGGCGCCTGCCGCGCCGGCGCCGGGCTTTTGGCCAGCCACGTGCGCCTGGGCACGCCCGGCGCGGCCGCCCTGCAGCAGGATCGCCGCAACGGCGGCCTGCGGGGCCATCTTCCCGTGATACAGGGCGCCCTGTTCGCCGCTTTGGGATTTGACGTTCGGCTGGCCCTGGGGCTTGCCGGCTACGGCTTCGTCGCCGGATTGGGCGGCGCGGCGATGCGCCTGGGCATGGCGGGGGCCTTCGAAGTTCAGCAGACGATCGCCGCCGTAACGCCGCGCCTTGCGGCGCTAACCGAAGGGCCTCTGCCTGAAACCGCGACGTCGTTCAGCCCGCTAAGCGATATCGCCATGATGCGCCGCGGCGCCGCCGGGGCCGGGCTATTCGCCAACTAGCGCAATTGTCAACTAACCGGAGTCACACTACACGACTCTGTAGAATTTGAGGGTTTCTTTTCGTTTAGGCCAGGCTCTCTG
>JAQBYC010000128.1 GCA_027623205.1 Pseudomonadota bacterium
ATCGGCACGCCCGCGCCATCATGCGCAGAACCAATATGTGATTGATGATTTTAAAAAAACTTCCCCGCCGAAGTGGCGGAAATCCGAGCCAAACTACCTCTTCCAGTTGCTGCTTTTCCTTGCCATTGTCCCTAAATACCTGGACCGCGCGGGCCATTTCACCGATCTCGTCGCGCCGCTCGAGATAGTCGATCTCGAGCGAGTAGTCACCGTCGGCCAGCGCCGCCATGCGCCGGGTCATACGGGTTATCGGTCGGCTGATCATCCGGCCCTGAACCATGGCGATAAGTAGACCGATAACCACCGTGCCCAGCATGACCAGGATAATGAAGCGGTGCGTCTCTTCGACTGCCTGCTTGGCGGAGAGGTTGAAATTGTAACCGTTTTCACTGGCGTATTCGATTACCTGATCCAACTTCTCATTTACC
The DNA here is from genome assembly GCA_027623205.1 of Pseudomonadota bacterium. Lineage (GTDB taxonomy): Bacteria > Pseudomonadota > Alphaproteobacteria. The sequence goes on from JAQBYC010000128.1 coordinate 429, forward strand.
GTCTCTACGACTTCGTGCAGTTCGTCAGTGGAAACGGTGCCCTCGCCGCCCTTCACCGCAGCGATCGCCAGTTGGCTCAGGCGCCACCATTCATCGGCCATGGCGCCAACGGCATTCAGGTTGCGGGCGATACGCTCGTCTTTGCTCCGCTCCAGCACGACCTGCAAATCTTCGCGAAACCCGCTATGCAAATCCTCCAGTGTTTCGCCAACCTCATCCGATGCCAACAGCTTCGGTTGCCCGGCGGCCACCATCATCTGACGATCCAACTGCAGAAAGTTGGTTTTGGCGGAACGGGCGAAATTGATCGCCATTAGCGGACCGTCATATAGATCACCGGCGAGCCGGCCGGTCTGCTCAATACGATCAACGGCGATCATCCCTTGAAATACCGTGAAGAGAATTACGGCCGTACTACCGGCAATAAGTTTTGCACGAAGGTTCATCATTGCTCTCCGTTGCCGCAGTAACGATGCGGACTGCGGGATATTGATTTCGATAAGACAATGTGCTCAAGAAAGGTTTAATGTTTATGAAAATGTTGCGGAAAAAAATTTTGCCCCAGGTTTCCCGCCTCCCGATACGTCGAACAAAGACGACGGCGAAACCTCCGGGCGGTAGCGCGGCAGGCGCCGCGCCCCTTGCCTCTCATCCCCCGCTGTGGGCAATGGCCTGAACATCCACCAAACAATGGGATCGTCGGATATAATCCGATACGGGCACCAAGTTGCCCCCGTAAGGTTCCCAATTCCAGCCTATTGGTTTTTGGTCGTGGATTATTCGGTCGCTATGGATCGGCCACGATATGGGATGGCAGGTCAAAGCTGCGCGCCATGGCGGCAAGGCGCTTGCAGGCGGCGTCGCCAACAAATTGCCTGATCTCTGGCCGACAGTGCAGAGTGATTGCGTCCTCATCCAGGCTCAATCGATATTGACCCAACAGCGCCATGACCCCACCCGAAAGGGTATGGGCAAGCCGCAGGGACTGGCCAATCTGGCGCGCCCAAACCTGGTCCGCATCTTCAATCAGGCGGCTATAACGCTCGGCCCAACGACTATCGCGGCGGTGGGTGTAACGAAAGCGGATCGCCAGCGCCAATTTAATCCGCTGGGTGTGATCCAGCCCGATCAGGGGGGCATGCAAGACTTCGGCCATGGCGTGATCGGGGCGCTCGTCCGGGTGAATACGCCAGCCAACATCGCTCAACAGACCGGCCGCTATGCGCAGGCGCCTGTCATCGACACTTTCAGTCGGAAACAATGGCGCCAGCCAAGCGGTCAACCTGACCCCGTCACCGTGACCATAACCCAAGCCGTTCCCGGGATCCCGCGCGGCGGCAAGCGCCATCAGACGGCAGGATGCCATCAGGGGGTCGGCCGCCTGTTGCGCCGGTGAAAGATGCTCGTACAGGATCCCTTCGCGCAGGCCGTGGGTTGAAAATACGATCCTCTCGGCTCGACTGCGGTGAAGAAGACGGCCCAGGACCCGAGCCGCCAAAGCCAGGGTATCCAGGCGGTCCTTCGGTGCGCGCTCTATCCGTTCCAGGCTCTCCAGGCCGAGTCTGGCGAAAAGCAGGCACATTGACGCCACCCTTGCCGCCGGCATGGTATAGCCATGCAATACCCGAAGCGGATAGTGTATCCGCGCCATTTCCAAACGGCCAAGACCGCGCCAGGCCCCACCGACGATATAAAGATCGCGATTTCTGACCTGGTCCATCCAATCGACCTGGGCCAGGCCGTGATCGATCAGCTGGTCAAGGCCGGCCCCGTCACTCGCTCTGTTCGCGGCCAGGCGCAGAGTACCGAGAGGCAGGCTTATCCGCTGGCCAATGCCGTTTTCCTGAGCCGGATCCAGATTGATCAATTCAAGACTGCCGCCGCCCAAATCCCCGACCAGACCCCGTGCGCCTGGATTGGCAACCAGAACGCCGCGGGCAGATAGCCGCGCCTCTTCCGTACCGGACAAGATCCGTGTGGCAATGCCGGTCTCCAGCAATATGCGGGCCAGAAACTCCTCGCGATTGGCGGCATCTCGGACCGCCGCCGTCGCCACCGCGTCGATCACGCCCACGCCCATGGCCTGGGCCAGATAGGCAAAGCGCGCAATTGTGTCGATTGTCTGTTGCATCGCCGCCGCGCCCAGCGCGCCGCCGGGCGCCTGTCCCCGGCCCAGACCGCACATGGCCTTTTCATTGAACAGCGGCGGGGCGGCTAAAGCTGCAGTTGGATAGACCACCATGCGAACAGAATTGGAACCGACGTCGATCACCGCCAGTTGATCTTTCATCATAGATCCGACCCGCAAGGTTTTGATGCCGGTTATTCCCGCTCCAGGGTGAGTCGCAGGCCGGTTTTGCTGCTTTTCAAGGCGCTGCCCCGCCCGGACAGGCTGGGATTGGTCATGAAATAGCGATGCGCCGAGAAATCGTCTTTTTCGATCGCCATACGCTGGTATTTATGATCGGCGTTCAATATCCAACTTTGCGCGCGGTCCTTGAAATTGGCGACCATGATTTGTCCCATGATCTGCGCATGCACCGTAGGATTTTCAATGGGCACCATGGCCTCCACCCGGCGGTCAAAATTGCGCGGCATCCAATCGGCTGAAGAAATGAAGACCTTTGCATCGACCGACGGCAGGCCGTGGCCGGCGCCAAAGCAAGCAATCCGACCATGTTCGAGAAACCGGCCGACGATGCTTTTGACGGTTATATTTTTAGACAGTCCCGGCACGCCGGGCCGCAAACAGCAAATACCACGCACCACCAAATCAATTGTGACGCCAGCGTTTGAAGCGTCGTAAAGAGCGTCAATGATTTGACTATCGACCAGGGAATTCAACTTGGCCCAGATCGCGCCGGGGCGCCCGGCATTGACGTGGGCTATTTCCTGTTCGATCAGCGCCAGAACCGACTCACGCATGCCCAGTGGCGAGATTATCAGGCGGTCAAAATGTTCCGGTTTAGCATAACCCGTGACATAGTTGAACAGCCGCGCGGTGTCCGCGCCCAGATCCGGGTCGGCGGTAAAAAATGACAGATCCGTGTATGATCTAGCCGTCACAGGATGGTAATTGCCGGTGCCTAAGTGCACATAGGTCAATAAATCCTCGCCTTCACGCCGGGCCACATAGGAAACCTTGGCGTGGGTTTTCAAATCAATGAAACCGTAAACCACGTGAACACCGGCCCGTTCCAGATCAAGCGCCCATTTGATATTGGCTTCCTCGTCAAATCGGGCCTTCAACTCAACCAGGGCGGTCACGGACTTGCCGTTTTCGGCCGCCGCGATCAGGGCCTTGACGATGGGGGAATCGTCCGAAGTACGGTACAGGGTCTGTTTAATGGCAATGACATCCGGGTCCCGGGCAGCCTGGCTCAGAAATTGCGCCACCACGTCAAAGCTTTCATAGGGGTGGTGGACCAGGATATCCTTGGCCCGGATCGCCGCGAAGCAATCGCCGCCCAATTGGCGAATGCGTTCGGGGAAGCGCGGATTATAGGGCTCAAACTTCAAATCCGGCCGATCATCAACGATCAGTTGGCCCACATCCACAAGGCCCAGGGCACCATCCACCGTCAGGACTTCGCGCTCTCCCACGTCCAGATTGCGCGTCACGAAACGGCGCAGATCATCGGGCATGACAGCGTCGACCCGTAGACTGATGACCCTACCACGGCGGCGGCGTTTCAAGGCGGTTTGGAAGAATCGGACGAGATCTTCAGCCTCTTCCTCCACCTCGATCTCGCTGTCACGAATGACCCGGAACAGACCACGCCCCTGGGTGGTATAGCCGGGAAAGAGTTGATCCAGAAACAGGCCTACGAGGTTTTCCAGGCTGATGAAACGGATAGCCTTGCCAGGCAGGCGAATGAACCGGTCGACCATCTGCGGCAAGGGCACCAAAGCATTCATAAAGGTATCATCTGAAACCCGGCGCAATTGCAGAACCATGGCAAATCCGAGATTTTGGATGAAAGGAAAGGGGTGCGCGGGGTCAATCGCCAACGGCGTGAGCACGGGAAACACCCGCTGCAAAAAATGCACAGCCAGGAAATCCCGCTCGTCTTCGAACAAATCGTCTGGCGCGACCAGGGTTATCCCGGCCTCCGCCAGTTCACCATTCAGCTCGATCCAGTACCGGGCCTGCTCGGCGATGATCTCGCCGGCCAAATCATTGATCGCGGCAAGTTGCTGCGCCGGCGTGCGGCCGTCATCGCTGACCTGGTCGATGCCGGCTTGCACCTGGCCATGCAGACCCGCCACGCGGACCATAAAAAACTCATCCATATTGGTCGCGGAAATGGACAAAAAACGCAGACGCTCCAACAACGGGTGGCTAGGATTGCGCGCTTCTTCCATGACCCTTTGATTGAACGCCAGCCACGACAGTTCTCTATTGATGTAGCGTTCGCCCGGCTCGGTCGGTTCGACCGGAACCACGATCCCGCCAGAATCCTTTCGCTTCATCTGGGCCGTCAATCGATCCTCCCATCCCGAATGCCGGGTACTAGAGCACATCTGATCCAAGTATGCTCAGAAATCTCAAAATAGAGTAATCCAGCCAATTACTTAAGTTCTATTCGCAACTCTTAATAATCGAAAATCACCCTTTCGCAATGGCCCCCGGTATTCTTTCACCCGGGTCCATGTTTGTGTTTTGCCGAACAAAGGCACCCCAACATAACCCCGAAGCTTTAAGGTATCGCTATCCAATAAGGTCAAAGCGCAGGCGTGGACTTCACCATCTTCCGGATCGTAGATGGCGCCATTGTCCCAGATATTGGCCGCCTCGCCCGCCCACGACGATGCGAAGGGTATCCCTGCTATGAACAGAACCAATGCCATCAACCGCATTATCCGCATACGGATATTCTTCCAGTTTTCGTGTTTCTTACATGGTGCCCGTGAAGGCACCGCCATCCATCATGATTTGCTGCCCTGTCACAAAGCCCGTATGCACACTGCACATAAAGGCGCAGGTGGCGCCGAACTCATCGACCGTGCCAAAACGGCCGGCGGGATTATTCGCAGCAGCAATTACCGCCATATCGGCCGGACTCTTGCCCATAAGCCCCGCCCGGTGCGCAAGGTTACTCCGTAAACGGTCCGTGTCGAACGGTCCCGGCAGCAGGTTGTTGATGGTGACGTTGCGGCCAACGGTCTTGCGCGACAACCCTGCAACAAAGCCCGTCAAACCGCAGCGGGCGCCATTCGACAAACATAGTTCGTCAATGGGACTGCGCACCGCGGCGGAAGTGATATTGACGATACGGCCAAAGCCGCGCTCCAACATGCCGTCCACGGTGGCCTTGATCATCTCGATGGGACTTAGCATGTTGGCATTCACCGCTGTTTGCCAATCCTCCAACGAGAATTCGCGAAAGTCGCCAGCGGGCGGCCCGCCGGCATTGTTGATCAAAATATCCGGATTGGGACAGGCTGCCAATAACTCGGCGCGGCCCATCGCCGTAGTGACGTCGCAAACCACGGCCCTGACGGCAACGCCCGTTTCCGAACGGATTTCATCCGCCGTAGCGGCCAACGCGGCCTGGCCACGTGCGCTAATTGTCACGGCCACGCCTTCGTGCGCCAAGGCAAGGGCGCAGCCTTTGCCTAAACCTTTCGAAGCGGCACAAACAATGGCGGTTTTTCCGGCAATTCCGAGATCCATGATGTCACCTTTATAATTTTAACTCAGCACGAGTACATTTGATCCAAATGTGCTCGGAATCTTCAGATTAGAGAAATTGAACCAAATGCCTGCGTCCTGTCCGCAACTCCAATTAATTGAAAATTTCTCTAATCGTTTTTCTCTTCCGCGGCCATCGCCATACGGGCCAAGGGCACGGTGATTGGCCGCCGCCCCGATAGCGACGTACGATCCAGTTTCATCACCGCTGTCTCCGCGGCCGCGAAAGACCGCTCTATCCGGGTGGCGAGATAAGATAGCACGTTCGGGCCCACGCGCACCTGCCGGTCAGCGAACATTTTTGCCATCACGGCCACGAGCAATCGATCATCTGGCGCCTGAATACCCACCGCCGGCGCGGCCAAAAGGCGCGACCGCAAATCCGGCAATGAGACTTGCCATTGCCTCGGTGGCTGTCGCGCGGCGAGCAGCAAATAACCGCCCTGCTCGCGCAGCAGGTTATACAGATGCAACAATGGCTCCGCTGCCGCCTTGCTACCAGCCGCCGGCCCGGCATTATCCAGCGCCACTGCGCCCAACGCGGCCAATTCGGTGACATCGGCATCGAGTAATTGCGCCGGCGTAAGGCGCCGTGCATTGGTTTGGGCGCACCACCAATGCAACAGATGGCTTTTGCCGCTGCCTTCGGGGCCATACAGGCAAAGCGCATGACCCGGCCAGTCCGGCCATCGATCCAGCCAGGCAACGGCATCGGCATTGCTGTCCGTGATCAGAAAGTCAGCCCGCCCCTGCGTCTTGCGCGCGGGCAGATCCAGGATCATTTGATCCGTCATATTCATGGCGCAGGTTCATCGGGCGGCCGGCCATCCACCCCCAGATAAAGCCGGCTGCCCAGATATTGGTCGAGCAGAAAGCGGACCATGACACCGATCGCGGCGGCGGCAGGAACGGCAATAAAAACCCCTACGAAACCGAATAATGCACCGCCCGCCAATAGGGCGAACATCACCCATACAGGGTGCAAGCCGATGCGGTTACCCAGCAGACGCGGCGTCAGAAAATATCCTTCCATCACCTGACCGACAACGAACACGGCGGCAATGATACCGATGTGGAGGTAGTCTCCGCCGGGCAAAAACTGGGTCAATGCCGTCAGCATGGATAAAATCAGCCCCAGAAGCGCGCCGACGAAAGGAACGAACGAGACCAGGCCGCTGAACAGACCGATAATCAGGCCAAATTCCAGGCCGGCGAAGGTCAGGGACAGGCCATAAAAACTGGCCAGAATCAAACAGACCGTGCCCTGGCCACGAATGAAGCCGGCCATCACGCTGTCAATATCGGATAGTAACCGGCGCACGGTTTGGGCGTGCTGCCGGGGCAGCCATTTGTCAAGAGCCGTGACCAGGTGATCGAAATCACGCAACAGATAGAACGCCACCACAGGGGTGATCACCAATAGGGAAAGAACGTTGAACAAGGCCAGGCCGCCGCTCCACGCCTTACGGATCAGATCAAAGCCGAAGCCGATGATATCGCCGGAGAATTTCTTCATGGCATCACCAGCGGAGCCATTGACGTCGATACCCAGACGGGCAGCCAAATCAACCACCAGGGGAAATGTCGTTTCGCGTAATCCGGTCACATAGCCCGGCAGCCGTTCGGCAAATCCAAATATCTGAGATTGCAAAATCGGCACCACGAGCAGGACCGTCAAAATCATCAGGATGAAAAATGAAACGACAACGATGCCGGTCGACAGACTGCGCGACAGCCCCCGTTCCTCCAACTTGTCCGTGGGAGGATCCAGGAAATAGGCCACCGCCATGCCGGCGACGAAGGGCAGCAGGATCGAGCTTAACAACCAGACCAGGGCGATCACAGCGACCAACCCAAACAACCAGTACCTGGCCTGTTGTTGCAACGTCACTAATTCGGCTCCACCCGGTTCATGCGCCGCCACCAATCGACCAGATAGTGAGTGCCTGAGGCAACCGTCGTGAATGCCGCCAACGGAATAAGATATCGGATATAGATGGCCGCCCCATTCAGGTCAAACGCCAGCGTGGCAATAACCAACGCCGCCAGAATTATCTGCGCCGCCGTATTGACCTTGGATAACAAAAAGGGCCTCGGCTCGTATGGTTGCTCAAAGATGTACAACAGGAACAGGCCGCCAACGATCAGAATATCCCGGGACACCACCATGATTACCAGCCAAAGGGGCAAGTGATCCTGCACACCGAGCACGATAAAGATGGAAACCAACAGGACCTTGTCGGCGATGGGATCGAGATATTGGCCCAATCGGGATTGCATGCCAAAACGCTTGGCCAGAAAACCGTCCACCGCATCCGATAGACCGGCAAGGCAAAATACCACCAGCGCCAGCCGCCAATGATCAATCATGATCAGCCAGACGTTGAAGGGCACGGACAAAAGCCGAGCCAGCGATATCATATTGGGCAGGGTCATTCCGCCTTCACCGTGCCTTGTCGAGCCAGACGCAAAACCCAAAACCCGTCAATCAGGGACAGGTGTAAATCGCGCTGGGCCAGAGAGACCACCAGACTATCCGTATCGCCAAGATAATCAATTACAACCTGAGCATCCTCGCGCGAGATCCCCTGCAGTTTAATCGACCCTACCATGGCCGATGCATTCAGGCGTTGGCGTATCAAAAGCCAATCCGCCAACCCGGATAGCGGCACCTGGGCACTAAGGCTGGTATCCGCATCGAAGGTCAATCGGGTCCGGCGCTTCCATCGTTCCAACTGGTCCACGGCCACGCGCTGGGCCAGACGATCCATGGCGGTGTCCAGGTCTTCACCGACCTCGACACCGTAGTCCATTACCTCGGTACTTTTACCGCGCGGCGAGAAATGCAACATATTGACCTGCACCTGGGGCACGCCACCGGCTGCCAGATCAATACTCAGGATGGCATGGCTCACCGTCACGTTGTCCACGCCATAGCGCCGGGCAATGGTACGTAGTTGCTCTTCGCTGCCAGCCACCGCGGCTTTTGCCGCTACGGCGGTAATATCTTTCAAATCTCCCTTGGGCAGCAGCAATGGCAATAGGGAATCGGGGGGAAGATCCAATCGCTCCCAGGCCCGACGCCAAATATTGCTATCTTCGAACAGTGATAAAGCCGCGCCTTTTTCAAACACCGGCAGCACCAGGGTTGCTTTCGCCCGGGTCTCTGAAAAGCTGAAGCCGGCGCCGCGCAACAGGTTGCGGATGGCAGCGCGATGGAACCGTACCGTTAACGCGGCCAAATACCGGACGGAAGATGTTTTCTCCCCGGATACCTGCACGGTCGCGACCAGCTGCGCGATGGTTTCGTCATCGGGTTTGGGTAAAGCGCCATGGTCCGAACGCAAGGTAATCCGCCGCAAAACCAGGTCCAGGGCGCGGCGCTGCCCGTCCAGGAGGGCCAGTTTGCGCGCGGCAACGGCAGACTCAGCGGTGACATCCAGCGCCAGACCCTGGGCCGTGAAAACATTATCCTGTCCCGGTGCGGCAGACAGAGCCGCCGCCGCTTCCGCCGCCGCCGTGTCTTCGGCCAACGCCGGACCTGGTACCCAGGCCCAGGCGCAGGCAAAAAACAGAATCGAAAAAACGCGATGCCACATTACAAGGTCAATCAGATGCAGTATCTTCGCCGCAGTTGCTACGGCAGTGAATGCTCTAATTATAGCTTAGCGAGGGCGTCATCAACAGCTACACCTACAAAGGTGCCGGGGTGGATATCGACGCGGGGGACCGCTTGGTCGATGCCATCAAGCCCCTGGCCGCTTCCACCCGGCGCCCCGGCGCCGATGCCGCACTGGGCGGATTTTCGGGTTTGTTCGATTTACGGGCGGCGGGATATCAAGATCCCTTGCTGCTGGCCGCTACCGATGGAGTTGGTACTAAATTGAAAGTGGCCATTGCCGCCGGTCGGCATGACCATGTTGGAATCGATCTGGTGGCCATGTGCGTCAATGACCTGGTGGTGCAAGGGGCGGAACCATTATTATTCCTGGACTATTACGCCACGGGAAAACTGTCGGTGGCCGCGGGCACCGCCATTGTCGCCGGCATAGCCGAGGGCTGCCGCCAGGCCGGTTGTGCCCTGATCGGCGGCGAAACGGCGGAAATGCCGGGCCTGTACCAGGACGGCGATTATGATCTGGCCGGCTTTGCCGTCGGTGCGGTGGAACGGGGCGGCCTGGTGGACTTCGCCGCCATCGCGCCCGGTGATTTACTATTGGGCCTGGCCTCGAGTGGACTGCATGCAAACGGCTTTTCACTGGTCCGCCGCCTGATCGAGGATACGGGCCATGATTATGCGGCCCCTGCCCCGTTTTCGCCGGATATTAGCCTGGGCGATGCGCTGTTACGACCGACCAGGATCTATGTGGCATCCTGCCTGCAAGCTGTTCGCGGCGGCCTCATCAAGGGGTTGAGCCATATCACCGGCGGCGGTCTGATCGAAAACCCGCCGCGGGTCTTGCCTGAAAACACCCTTGCCCGGATTGACGGCACGACTTGGCCGATGCCGCCTTTGTTCAAATGGCTGGCCCAATTGGGCCGGATCGAGGCCCTGGAAATGGCCCGCACCTTCAATTGCGGCATTGGCATGATCGCGGTTGTTTCGGCCGAGAATGCGGCGGCGGCGACCGCGCTGTTTCAGGCAGCGGGCGAAACCGTCTGGCCCATCGGTATTATCGCCGCAAATGACGGTCCGGCCCGGGTTGACGTGAGTGGCCTGGGTTTTTGATATGGCCGGGTACAAGATCGCCATTCTGATTTCCGGACGCGGTAGCAATATGGCCGCGTTGATCCAGGCTTGCCAGGCGAAAGACTTTCCTGCCGACGTCGCGCTGGTTTTGTCCAATCGGGCGGACGCGCCCGGCCTTGCCGTTGCACGGGCAGCGAACATACCCACCCATACAATTGAACAAGGCGCTTTTGAAAGCCGCGAGGCATTTGATGCAGCCATGACCGAGGTCCTGGCCGGGGCCGGCGTGCGTTTGATCTGTCTGGCAGGCTTCATGCGCCTGCTGAGTGCCGATTTTTGTCACCGCTGGCGCGATAGCCTGATCAATATCCACCCCTCCCTGCTGCCCGCATTCAAGGGCCTGCACGTGCATCAAAGGATGCTGGATGCTGGTGTGCGGATTGCCGGCTGTACCGTCCATTATGTGCGGCCGGAAATGGATGAGGGGCCCATTCTGGTTCAAGCCGCCGTGGCGATCGCCGCCGACGATACCCCTGACAGTCTGGCGGCGCGGATCCTGGAACAGGAGCATCGGATATATCCTCTCGCCGTTCGCCTGATCGCCGAGGGACGGGCCAGACCGGCTGGCGGCATCGTTGCCATAGACAATTATAGTTTTCCGAAGCAATGGCTGATTAATCCACCGCTGGACTAAAATTGACGCGGCGGTTTTTTGACCTCGATTGGCCACCTCATGATTTCGTGACTTTGCTGCATCCACAAATATCGGCAAAATTCGCCATGGTTTTACAAAATCCGTTCCGCCGCCGCACTTTGCCGTTGTTGATTCCCTGTCTGATTCTGCTGCCCCTGGTCACTTCCCTGATCATACGATCGACGGACCCGGCCCTGGCAGCGGATTGGCGCACCGCCCGCAACGACAGCTCCCATCAGGCACCCGATCCCGCCACGACGCCACAGGCCGTTCTACAGGTCTATGCCGCCCGCACCTTTGGCTGGCGCGGCGCTTTCGGGGTGCATACCTGGTTTGCGGTGAAGCCCCGTGATGCCGAGCACTATTTACGCCTGGAAGTGATCGGCTGGGGCGTTCGGGCCGGTTGGCCGGCGGTGCGGATCAGCCGCCAGATACCGGATGCGTATTGGTTCGGTAATTACCCAAAAATACTGCTGCATCGGGATGGCCAGACAGCGGAGGCCTTAATCACGCAAGTGCTTCAGGCGGCGGAAAACTATCCCTACCCCGATAGCTACCGGGTCTGGCCCGGCCCGAACAGCAACACCTTTACCGCCTTTGTCGCGCGTCAAGTACCGGATCTTGGATTGGAACTGCCGGTCACCGCGATCGGCAAGGATTTTCTGACCAACGGCGCGCTGACCGCCGATGCCCCCAGCGGCACCGGCAAGCAGGTTTCGCTTTATGGCCTCGCGGGATTGACCATGGCGGCGGCGGAAGGACTGGAATTAAATATTCTGGGTTTGGCCTTTGGCTTGGACCTCTCGCCACCGGCACTAAAATTGCCGGGTATTGGTCGCCTGGGCCTGGGAATGTGATAAACTTGGTTCATGACGAAGCGACAGATAATTCATGTGACAGACTATAAAAGCCCCTTCGCCTACCTGGCTAAGGATCCGACCTATGCGTTGGAGGATGAATTCGACGTGACCGTCGAATGGCGGCATTTTACCTTGGATATCCCGTCCTTCCTTGGCGCGGTGGAAACCCGCAGTGAGACGGAATGGCGCAAGGTTCGTTACGCCTATATGGACATGCGGCGGTGGGCCAACAAACGAGGGATGACCGTCCGGGGGCCGCGCCGGATCTACGATTCTTCGCCTGCCGCCATCGGAATGCAATATGCCCAGGCACAGGGCGTCTTTCGCCCCTATAACGACCGCGTTTTCGAACGCTTCTGGAACCACGAGTTGGAGGTCGACGATGTCCCGGCCCTTACAGCGGTGTTAGCCGAAATCGGCGCCGACGAAAATAGCTTTGCCGACTATCTGCAGGGTGAAGGCCGCAAACGCCACGACGAATTGCGGCTGGAGACCGAAAAACTGGGCGTTTTCGGCGTTCCCAGTTTTGTCCTGGATGGCGAAATATTCTGGGGTTATGACCGGATGGAATTGTTACGCGAACGTTTGCGCCAAGGATAAACAGATGAAGCTTGCATCATTGAAAGCAGGACGCGACGGTCAATTGCTTGTCGTCACCAATGATCTCGACCGCGCCGTTGCGGCCCCCGAGATCGCGGGCAGTATGCAGGCCGCCTTGGACGACTGGCCAAACATGGCACCGCGACTGGCTGAATTAGGTCAAAGCCTGGCCGCCGGCAGAGCCAGAGGGGCCTTCGATCTGGACCCCGCTGACCTGGCCTCCCCCCTGCCTCGCGCCTATCAGTGGGCCGATGGTAGTGCCTATGTCAATCATGTGGAATTGGTAAGGCGGGCCCGTGGCGCCGAAATGCCGGCCAGCTTCTGGACTGATCCATTGATGTATCAGGGCGGTTCCGACAGCTTTACCGGTCCCTATGATCCCATTGCCGTGGCCTCGGAAGATTGGGGCATTGATTTTGAAGCCGAAGTCGCCGTCATCGTCGATGATGTCCCCATGGGCGTGAGTGTGACCGAGGCCGGCCAGCACATCCAATTAGTGATGTTGGTCAACGATGTATCCCTGCGCGGCCTTATACCCGGCGAATTGGCTAAAGGTTTCGGCTTTTTCCATGGCAAACCCTCCACCGCCTTTTCACCGGTGGCCGTGACGCCAGATGAACTGGGCCCGGCCTGGGATGGCGCCCGGCTGCATCTGCCCTTGTATTGCGACCTGAATGGAGAGCCGTTTGGCCGCGCCAATGCCGGCATCGATATGACGTTTGATTTCCCGGCCTTGATTGCCCATGCGGCGAAATCGCGTCCCTTGTGCGCCGGCACCATCGTCGGCTCGGGCACGGTTTCCAACAAACAGGATGCCGCCCAGGGGTCCGCCTTGGCGGATGGCGGGGTGGGCTATTCCTGCATCGCCGAATTGCGGATGCTGGAAACCATCAGGGATGGCGCACCAAAGACGCCGTTCATGGCCTTCGGCGATCACATTCACATTGAGATGCCGGACGCCGACGGCAACACCATATTCGGCGCCATCGATCAGGAAGTCGTGCGCTACGATGGACCGTAATACCAACCCGCGCTAATAGGACCCATGGAGACGCCTTGCGGGGGCTTTCGGATGGCGTCGCGCACGCCTGACGATACCCCGTATCGCTGCGTCGCACGCTCCTACCCGA
>JAQBYC010000129.1 GCA_027623205.1 Pseudomonadota bacterium
CGGCGTGTACATGTGCATGTCGTCCTCGGAATTGCACACACTGCAGACGGCCTTCAAGGTGGCCGGCGGCCATTGGTCGACCTTCGTGATCTGGGCCAAGAACACCTTCACCCTCGGCCGCGCCGATTACCAGCGACAGTACGAACCCATTCTCTATGGCTGGAAGGAGGGCGCCGACCATTTCTGGTGCGGCGCGCGGGACCAGGGCGATGTCTGGTTCGTAGATAAGCCGCGCAAGAACGATCTGCACCCGACCATGAAGCCGGTGGCGTTGGTCGAGCGGGCGATCCGCAACTCGTCGAAAAGCCGGGATATCGTGCTCGATCCTTTCGGGGGTTCCGGCACCACGCTGATCGCCTGCGAGAAGACAGGGCGGAGCGGGCGTTTGCTGGAACTGGACCCCAAATACGCCGACGTGATTGTCAGGCGGTGGCAGGGATTCACGGGTCAGGCGGCGATGCTGGAAGGCGACGGCCGGGGGTTCGAAGAAGTTGCCGCCTAACCGGCCAGCGCCCGCTCGACGGCTTCAGGCTCATGGTCGATGACGGTCAGCAGGACACGCGCCGAGCGGTCCGGGACACGGCGTCCCTGTTCCCAGTCTTGCAGGGCGCGCGCATCGAGACCAAAACGATCGGCAAATTTCTGCCGGCTCAGTTTCAGGCGCTTGCGAACGGCACGGATCCGTTCCGCCGTGGGATCATCCACGATACGGCATGGGAGATCAATTTCGCCACGAACGTGATCAAGGACCTCGCCCAGGCCTTCCTCGACCTCGTTGCCCAAGGTGGTGCGCTTCGCAGTCATGATCGTCTCTCCTCTTTCCTGATGGCGGCAACCAACTTGCTCCAGGCCTTTTTATCTGACGGTAACAAATCTTCCTGGGCGGCCTTGGCATATGCGGTCAGGAGATAAATCGCCTCCGGACCAGCATGGAAATAATAGATCGTCCTGATGCCACCCCGTTTACCCCGGCCCGAGCCGGCCCAGCGTAGCTTTCGGATGCCGCCCGTGCCTGGAATGACCGGCGCCGCCATGGGCTCGGCGGCAATGGCGGCTTCCATGGCCTTGCGAACATCCGCCGTCGCCAGCTTGCGAATGGCGCGCTGGTAAACCTTGGTGGTGAATATCTGCATCACGGACAATATGCGGCATTGCCGCAAGATTGGCAAGAACTTTAGTGCGGCACTGCCGCAAATATCTACCCAGCCCCCGCCCAAGAGAACGCCGCCGAGCACGAGGCTGCGGCGGCGTAGGATCATCGAGATTGTGGATCGTCAGGCGGCATCGATAATCCGGTAGGCCCGTTCACCGCCGTCGTTTTTCTCCGAGGTGACGGTGAGGCCGAGCTTCTTCTTGAGCGCCCCGGAGATGGCGCCACGAATCGAATGCGACCGCCATCCGGTGGCCTCGACGATCTGACCGATGGTGGCGCCTTCCTCGCGGCGCAGCATGTCGATGAGCGCCGCCTGCTTGGTGCCCTCGCGCACCTTGCGGGGCGCCTTCGGCCCCTCGGGCGCGGTGGCGGCCTTGCTCGCCTTGCGGCGGGCGGAAGGCGCGGATTCGCCGCTTTGGCCGCCCTCGGCCGCCGGTGCGCCCTTGTCCGGGTCGGCGTTGATGGCCGTAAGCCCTTCGCGGGTAATCTTGGGAGCGCCGTCGCCGGCGGGACCTCCCCCGGCAATGCGTTCGGCGAAGCCCTTGCGGACCAGGGCATCGACCACCTTGGTGGCGGCGCCGCCCTTGAGGTTCTTGGGCAGGGGCAGGATCGAACCATCATCGTGCCGCGAGGCGGCGGTGAGGACGGTCAGTTGCGTATCGGTAAGCTTGGTCATGGGAGTTGCTCCCTCCAGGTTTGGGCGCCGCGCCAATCGAGGCGCTCCTATCGCCCGAAGCCCCGCCGGCGATACCGGTCGGGGCGGAAGGGAGCGGGTTCGGTCTACGCGGCGTGCTCGCCCTCGTGGAAGGCGCTGTCCGTGATGATGCGCAGTTGTTCGGCGTAGTAGCCGAGATCGCCAACGTGGCCCCAATGGATCTCGTCCGGGTGGACGTTGAAGTGTTCGTCGCTCAAGGCTCGCAACCGGGCGAGCATCTCGTCGATCTCGGCCTTTTTGGCGATGAAGGCGCCGAGGGCGGTTTCTGGTGCGTTTGTGGTCATCTGCGTGCCTCCGTGGCATGGCGTTTCGTTGCACCCATACATGCGTGCTTCGCGCGGCTGATCAAGTCTAATCGGTTGTAATTACATTGCTTTTTTGGGAGCGGCCCGGCCATGGGAACGTATGATGGGAATGCTTGTCAGTCAGGCAGAATACGCCCGCCAACGTGGTGTCTCCCGGCAGTATGTGGGCCAGATGGTGGCCAAGGGCGTTATCGGGCTTTCGGGCCGCAAGGTGGATACGGAACAGGCCGATGCCGCCCTGGCAGCGTTCAGGGAACCGGCCCGGCCGGAGCGGCGGGTAAATCCCGATGCGCCGGTTCAGATGCCCACGGCATTGCCATCGCCGGTGCCGCGGACAGTCACCGGCGATCTGCCAACGCTGCTGTTAAAAAGCCGCATCAAGAGCGAGGTCGAACGGGCCAAGCTGCTCGAGATCAAGGCCCGGGTCGAGGCCGGCAAATACGTCGCCGTCGACGATGTGAAGGCCGCGGCCTTCAACCGGGCCCGGGTGATCCGCGACGCGCTGCTGAATATCCCGGAGCGCCTGGCCGCCATGCTGGCGGCGGAAGACGACGAGCAGCGGGTACACCAGATCCTGGTGACGGAGATCCGCGCGGCCCTGGAAGAGTTAATGGATGGTCCTGAGCGCGGTTGAGATTTACGACCGGGCGTTCGATGGGGGACTTCGTCCCGATCCGTTGCTGACGGTCTCGGAATGGGCCGATGTGCACCGCCGTTTGTCAGGCAAGGCGGCATCGGAGCCGGGGCCATGGCGCACAAGCAGAACACCATATCTGCGTGAGATCATGGATTGCCTTTCGCCGGTCTCCTCAGTTGAGCGCGTGGTGGTCATGAAGGGCGCTCAGATCGGCATTTCCGAGTGCGGCAACAATTGGATCGGCTATGTCATCCACCACGCCCCCGGTCCCATGCTGGCGGTGCTGCCCACGGTGGAGATGGCCAAGCGCAATTCGAAGCAACGGATCGATCCGCTGATCGAGGAGAGCGAGGTGCTCAGGGAACGGGTCCAGCCGGCCCGCAGCCGGGATGCGGGCAATACGGTGCTGGCCAAGGAATTCCCCGGCGGGGTGCTGGTGATGACGGGGGCCAACTCGGCCGTCGGCCTGCGCTCCATGCCGGTGCGGTATCTGTTTCTCGACGAAGTCGACGGCTATCCCGGCGATCTCGATGGCGAGGGCGACCCGGTGGCACTGGCGGAAGCCAGAACACGGACGTTCGCGCGGCGCAAGATCTTCATCGTCTCGACGCCCACCATCAAGGGGGCGTCACGGATCGAGCGGGAATACCTTGGCACGGATCAGCGCCGTTACTTCCTGCCCTGCCCGCACTGCGGGCACATGCAATGGCTGGAGTTCGAGCGCCTTAGATGGGAGAAGGGCCAGCCGGATACGGCCCATTACCTCTGCGAGGGCTGCGAGGGCCGGATCCACGAGCATCACAAAACCCGGATGCTTGAGCAAGGTGAATGGCGGCCCACGGCGGAACCAGAGGATGCAAACGGCAAGACCGCCGGATTTCATGTC
The DNA here is from genome assembly GCA_027623205.1 of Pseudomonadota bacterium. Classification (GTDB taxonomy): domain Bacteria; phylum Pseudomonadota; class Alphaproteobacteria. The sequence continues at coordinate 3,697 of JAQBYC010000129.1, forward strand.
TCCAGCCTGATCCACGCCGGCCAGATCCCCCAGCTCCAAAAATGGCGAGCCCGGATCCAATAAGACATCGACCCGGTCACGGGGCAGCAGCTTGCCAGCGGCCACATGGCGCTGTTTGGCCTTGTCCCCCACCGTTTCGTGTTCACCCCGGCGGCGGTGCAATTCCTGCATCAGGGCCCCGAATGCGACTTGATTGCGGGTGAATTCCTCGGAAGCCGTCGAGATTTGCGATTGAATTATGGTCAACGGGATCACTCCACATCAGCGCACGATTTCGCCGCCCGAATTCATTTTTTTCATTAGTTAGATTTTAAGTCTGGCGAAAGTTGACGCAACCAGCCGCCAGCCAATGGCAAGAGTAGGAAAAGTCCAATGACACCGGACGGCGGATCCTTGATGCTACCGCCAAAATGTTCCGCCGCAAGGGTTATCATACGATGAGGCATCGTCACGTTAACGAAAGGTGGGCGCAATGGGCCACACCGATACCCTTTCAGGCGGCCGCCGTCGCATCTTCCCATGCATTGAAAGCGACGGTTCGAAACCGCCTGAATGTTGATCTTCCGGGTAAATGACGCTGGACGTATAAGGTGTCGCAGACGGACGCGCGGACCTTCAAGAAGCGCGGCGCGGCGCCGGGCGACTTGAAACACTGGTCGGCGGATCCGGCATAAAATTCTCCTCCACGGTGATCTTCTTCGGGAGCGACCGCCGCCGCTAATCCAGCTCCGCCTTGACCGCCTCCAGGTGGGCCAAGGCCTCCGGGTTGGACAGGGCCGACGTATCGCCCTTTGGTTGGTTCAACAGAACAGCGCGGATCAACCGGCGCATGATCTTCATGGATCGGGTGCGGGGCAAATCACCGACGAAATGGATATGCCGGGGACGATAGGCCCGCCCCATGCCGTCGACCACCGCCGCCGAAAGCGCTTCTCTCAGATCGTCACCACCGCCTTTGCCGTCATGGCCTTCCTTGGGCACAGCGATAATGCAGATGACTTCGCCCGAGCGCTCGTCCGGCAGGCCGATGACAGCGACCTCCGCCACCTTGCCGGTCGCGACGACCAGGGCTTCGATCTCCGCCGGGCCCGTACGCTTGCCGCCAATCTTGAACGTGTCGTCGGAGCGGCCGAGCAGGAACCAGAAGCCGTCTTTGTCGATGGACGCAAAATCGCCATGGCGCCAGGTGTCGGGATAGTCCCGCCAATAGGTTTCCAGATAGCGTTCATCGCCCCCCGGCCCCCAAAAGCTTTTGGTCAGGCCGATGGATGGCTGTGTCATGACCAATTCTCCGACCTCGCCCGGCGCTACCGGCTCGCCCGCCTCGTTAAAGACAGCGGCGCCCGAACCCAGGGATGGGCCATTAAAGGCGCAGGATTTTTGCGGCAGAATGCCGGCGCCGGTGACGATGGAACAACCAATCTCGGTACCGCCCGAGATATTCAGGATCGGCAGCTTGTTTTTGCCAATCACCTCGAACATCCATTGCCAGGCGTCCGGCGTGGCCGGCTCACCCCCCGATATCATGGTGGTGAGGGAGGAGAGGTCATGGCTGTCCACCAGCTCCCGTCCCAGGGCCATGGCGCCGCGGGCCGCCGTGGGCGCCATGCCAAAATGCGTTACCTTGTAGTCTTCGATCAATTGCCAGAACCGATCGGCCCTGGGGCGATCCGGCGCGCCTTCCGCGACCAGCAGCCGGCCGCCGGCATAATTCGGCGTCACCGCGGTCAGGGCACCCACCATCCAGCCAAAATCACTGAGCCAGAAGAAACAATCATCTGGTCCAAAATCCAACATCAGATCAAGATCCAGGGCCACCTTGGTCAGAAATCCAACATGGGTTTGAATAATGCCCTTGGGCTTGCCCGTGGTGCCGGATGTAAAGGCCAGGGTCAGCGGCGCCTCCGCCGGCAGTTCCACTGTCGCGGCGGGATTGCTCTGCCCCGCGACCAGGTCATGCCACCAGTGATCCCGTCCCGGCTTCATCTCAACCGGCACCGCGCCAGCCATATGATTGACGACAATGATCGCCTCGACACGGGGCGCCTCCGCACAGGCCTCGTCGAGGACGGCCTTCATGGGTGAGGCCGCACCCCGGCGCCAGGTGCCGTCGGAGGCGACCACAACCTTTATACCGCCCTCGTTCAAACGGGTCGCGATGGGGCTGGGGCCAAAGCCGGAAAACAGCGGCATGTTAACGGCGCCGATCTTGGCGCAGGCGAAGAAAGCCACGTAGACTTCCGCGATCATGGGCAAATACAGGCCGACAACATCGCCAACACCAACGCCCAGGCTCTGCAACGCGGCGGCCAAGCGATTCACCTCCGTATCGAATTCGGCATAGCTCAGCGTCCTCGTGCGTTCATCCTCGCCCTGCCACTCGATATAAGTTTTGTTCCAGACCGGCGTATCCCGATGCTTTTCGATACAGTTGAGATACAGATTGGTGGTGCCGCCAACACACCACTTGGCCCAGGCCTTGCCCCGGCTGGTATCCAGGATCTTGTCATAGGGTTGGTAGAAACGAATATCGAGGAACTTTAGCAGACCATCCCAAAACCACGGCGGATCAGCCAGGGAGCGTTCATACAGGTCGTGATAGTCCGCTGCGCCCATTTGACGGATCAGCGTGGTCAGGCGGCTCGCCTCAATCCGTTCCTTGCTGGGCCGCCAGGCAATCTCTGATGTTTCAACCATATCGACTTCCCAACGCCTCAATCTACTACAAACGTTTGGCGATTTCTTCCAACATCACCTCGGTCGCGCCAGCACCGATGGCCTGCAGGCGGGCATCACGCACCATGGCTTCAATCGGTAGATCGCGCGCATAACCCATGCCGCCGTGGAACTGTTGGCAATTATATATCACTTCCTGGGTGGGCAGTGTCATGTGTTCGGCCTGTTGATGCGGTTACATGACCGCTGGCCCTGATGAGTTTCGCGGATCGGGTTCCTATCAGCGCGGGTTGGTACAAGCCGCCCTCTTCCACAGACGAATGACAATTTTTGTCAGCGGGAGAACAAACAAGACGATGGCGACAAGCATGATCGTGCCGGATATCGGGCGTTCGAAGAAAATCATCGCGTCGCCATGGGATCCGATCAGGGACTGACGCAACGCCGGTTCGGCGAGCGGCCCGAGAACGATCGCAAGAACCGCCGGCGCCATGGGGTAGTCGAGCTTGCGCATCAGATAGCCGACGACACCGAAAATCAGCATCAGCCATACGTCGTGCATATCCTGCGTCGGCACATAGCCACCGATCACACAAAGTACGAAGATGATTGGGGCAAGAACGGTGAAAGGCAGCTTCAACACCCCGATGAACGCCGGGATAAAGCCGATATTGATCAAAAGCGCGAACAGGTTGGCGACATACAAGCTGGCGATGAGGCCCCACACGAAATCCGGATGGTTGACAAAAACCAGGGGACCCGGCTCGAGCCCCCAGATGACCATGCCGCCGAGGAGGATCGCCGTCGTCGGCGAGCCCGGAATGCCGAGAGTTAGCATCGGCAGCATGGAACCGGTGCTGGCGGCGTTGTTGGCGGCCTCGGGCGCCACCACGCCGTCCACGTTGCCCTTGCCGAAGCTCCCGGGATCCTTTGCCATGGATTTGGCGACGCCATATGCCATCAACGAGCCCGGCGTGGCGCCGGCGGCCGGCAGGATGCCGACGAAGTAACCAAGAAACGAACCCATGACCATGGTTTTGGCGGAGGACCGCAGTTCCCCAAGGCTATCCAATACGCGCCGGAACGTGACGGTCGCCTTCGACATCAACACGCCGCCCTTGCTGACCTCGATCGTCCATAGCATCTCGCCGATGCCATAGATTCCGATGGCAAGCACCAGGAAGTTGATTCCGTGATAGAAACCGGATAGGTCGCCGAATATCAATCTCGGTTCGCCGCTGATGATATCCAACCCGACGGAACTGAACACCAGCCCGATGAAGATCGAGAACAGGGTTTTAGGTATGTCGTCGCCGGCGAGGCCGATGAAGGTGGCGAAGGCCAGCACCATCAGCGCGAAAGTCTCGGGCGGTCCAAATGCCAATGCCACGCCGGCCAGGGGCAGCGCAAACAAGGTGAACAGCACGATTGATATGGTGCCGCCCACGAAGGATGCCGCCGCCGCCGCCACCAACGCCTTGTCGGCCATCCCCTTGAGCGCCATCGGACGGCCGTCGAAAGTGGTTGCCACCGCGGTCGATGCGCCGGGAATACCCAGCATGATGGAGCTGATGGCGCCGCCATACATTGCGCCGTAATAAATCGCCGCGAGAAAGATGATCGCCGATGTCGGCGGCACCATGAAGGTCATCGGCAACAAAATCGCGACGCCGTTTACCGATCCCAAACCGGGCATGGCGCCGATAAACAGTCCGACGGTCACACCGGCAATGACCAACGTGAGATTTAGGGGTTCGATGGCAATGGCAAAACCGTCGATAAGGAGGGAAAACGTTTCCATCCGCGATTAACCTTCCGGTACTTGTCGGGGGTGAAGGTGCAAGACTCGTTTCCGTTCTCTGATCTGGTTATCGGGCGGCGTCCGGCCCCGCCCAAGGAGCGCCTATAGAAATATGTCGTAAAGCGGATAGAACAACGGCTCGGTAAAACCCTTGGGCAGGGTTTTCTTCAAGGCGATTTCGAAGAAAAAAAATGCCGCCACGGGGATACAGAGGGCCAGGGTGAGGGTCGTCGCCCAACCGTGCCGGCCGAGGAACCGAACGTAATAGACCAGGAACAGGGGCACCGCGCCGTAAACACCGATAACATGGATCAGGGCAATCATCGCCGTCAGCGAACCGGCCACCAGCAGGAACCACTTGACCGTCTCCGGTGTCATAAAGGGCTCGGTCGACCGTGACGGCGGACTAGCCTTTGCGACCCAACGAACGATGATCGAAATGCAGCATGCCAACATCCCCAAGGAGAGCCAGAACGGAAACGCCCCGCCACCCGGTCCCTCGCCGGGAAGCCAGCCGATGGGGAGTTCCGTGCTCTTCCACATCAGGTAAATGGAGAAGACGGCCAAAACCAGCGCCATGACCAACTCGGCAACACGCATGACGAAAGCCCCGCCCTATTCCCTGATGCGTCCGGTTAACCGGGTTATTTGATTGTTTCCGACGCCTTTAGCAACACGCTGTGCGCCGCCCGTTCGGCGATGAAGTAGTCGGTCAACGCCTGACCGGTGAGCCAGCCGGGGATCAAGCCCTTCTTGCTCAGGTACCCTTGCCACTCGGCTGATTTGTACACCTTCTCGAAAACGCCGACGTAGAAAGCCTGTGCGTCCTTGTCGATGCCCTCGGGCGCAATGACGCTGCGCTGCATGTAGTACACCATGTCAGAACCATAACCCAGTTCCTCGAAGGTGGGGATCGCACCGAAGCGGCCCTTCAATTTACCTTTGGGCGTGAAACTGGCGAGCGGCCGCGACTTGCCTGCCTCCCAGAATCCGGCCTGTTCGGAGGGGTTGTTTACGGTCGAATTGATATGCTTGCCGATCAGTTCCTTGGCAACCGTGCCGCCGCCCTTGTAGGGTATGTAGGTAACCTTGATGCCAAATTTCTTTTCAAGCATGGCGGTCACCAGAGAATCCTCCTGGCCTTTACCGGTCCCGCCCATCTTCCAATTCGCCGCGCCGGCCGTCTTGACGCTCTTGATGTAGTCTTCGACGGAGTTGATGTCCGTGTCAGAACTTACCCAAAGTTGGAACGTGTCCTCGGCCATCCGTGCAATCGGCGTGAATTTGGCGATGTCCACGCCCAGGCCCGGGTTGCGAAGCGGCGTCGTGTAGTAACTGTTCAAGGTCGCCATAATGACGTGCGGATCACCCGCATGGTCCTTGAGGTAGCGCAGCGCTTCAGCCCCGGAGCCGCCACCCTTGTTAACGGGAACGAACGGTTTCGGCGACAAGTCATGTTTCTCGATGATGCCCTGGATGAAACGCGCCAGACGGTCAGCCCCACCGCCCTTGCCTGCCATGATGACAAACTCGACGGGCTTCTGCGGCTGCCAGCCTTGCGCCATGGCTTGGCTTGGAACTGAAACCGCAAGGCCGAGGCCGACAGCGGCGCTCAGACCTAATATGAATGAGATGCGCCCTTTCATGATATCGTCTCCCTGTGCAGGATATGGCGGGTTGAGCTAATTTTGTCATAACCCGAAATTATGGTATACTAGGCTACTATCAGTATCGAGAAGAAATCTCAGAAATTTGCAGCTAATTTGGGTGTTGAGCGTTGTGCGGTTTGTTGTCGATTGCACTCGCGCGGTCACCAAACCGGGGCCGCGCAATTTCGCCGGTTATCGGTTGCCAGCAGCCCGTAGCCAGTTCATTTGCCGCGTTTTCCGCTCTCAAGCAGCTTCATTCCGCAGCTTGGGTTTTAGTTTTAAGTTGCCCGACCCCGCCTGACGCACGGATTTCCTCAATCTCCTCAGCGGAGTAATGCAGAACGTCGCGCAGGATTTCATCCGTATGCTCGCCGAGCAGGGGCGAGCGCAAGACATCTGATGGCGAATCGGACAGCTTGACCGGATTGCCCACCGACAGATATTTGCCGCGGGTCGGGTGGTCGACTTCGACGATGGTGCCGGTGTCGCGCAAGGATTGTTCCTCGGCCACCTCTTTCATCGACAAAATCGGCCCGACCGGAATATCCAAACCGTTGCAAATATCCATGACCTCGAATTTTGTTTTGGTCATCGTCCATTCTTCAATGGCGCCAAATACCTCGTCGAGCCTTGGCAGACGGGCATTTGGCGTGGCGTAATCAGGATCCTCTTTCCACGCGGGTCTGCCAATCACGTCGCATATATTCTTCCATATGGCGGCCTGGGTAATGAAATAGGTATAGCTGTCCGGATCGTTTTCCCAACCCTTGCATTTGAGGATACGCCCCGGCTGGCCGCCACCCGAATCATTGCCCGCGCGCGGCACCGCCTCACCGAACGGAATTCCTTCGCCGAACTGGGAATATTCCGTCAACGGTCCCGCCGCGAGCCGTTGCTGGTCACGCAGTTTCACTCGGCAAAGGTTCAATACGCCATCCTGCATTGCCGCCGTTACCCTCTGGCCCCGACCGGACGTCTCTCTCTGGAACAATGCGGTGACGATACCGAATGCGAGATGCAGACCGGTTCCAGAATCCCCGATCTGGGCGCCGGTCACCGTCGGCAGCCCGCCAACATAACCGGTTGTCGAAGCCGCGCCGCCCGCACATTGCGCGACGTTTTCATAAACCTTGCAGTCTTGATAAGGCCCCGGTCCAAACCCCTTGATCGAGGCCAGGATCATCCGCGGATTTAGCTCTTGGATCCGCTCCCACGTAAATCCCATGCGGTCGAGCGCGCCGGGGGCAAAATTCTCAACCAAAACATCGCAGGTTTTCACCAGCCGTTCCAACACCGCCTTGCCGGTCCCTACTTTTCCGTCAATCTCGATTGATCGCTTGTTGTGGTTGAGCATGGTGAAATAGAGCGAGTCCACGTCCGGGATATCGCGCAGCTGTCCGCGTGTCGCATCACCGACGCCGGGACGCTCCACCTTGAACACATCCGCGCCAAACCATGCCAGCAGCTGGGTGCAGGTCGGCCCTGACTGAACGTGGGTAAAATCGAGTACCTTGATACCTTCGAGCGCTTTCACTGGTCCGTCCTTGAAATTGGATTATTTATACATGGTCTGGGCTTTGGTGCCCGGCGCATATTCATTCGGATCAATCCATACATTGACGACGGCGCATTTGCCCGTCTTGGCGATCTCTTCGCGGGCGCGGCGGAGCGCCGGCTGGATTTGATCCGCCTCACGCACTTCCTCGCCGTAGCCGCCGATCATCTGGCCGAACCGAGAGAACGGCACGTCGCCAAGCTTGTTGCCGATATTACCTCGTTGCGGGCCATATTTGGCAATCTGGCCGTAGCGGATTTGGTTCATATGCGAATTGTTGCCGACAACGGCCAGGTAAGGCGCGCCGAAACGCTGGGCGGTTTCCATATCGAATGCCGTCATGCCGAACGCGCCGTCGCCGTAGAGGCAGATGACCTCTTTATCCGGATGGGCAAGTTTCGAGGCCATGGCGAATCCGGTGCCGACGCCGAGCGACCCCAGGGCGCCCGGGTCCATCCACTGGCCGGGTCCCCTGGGACGCACTGCCTGGGCCGAGATGGTGACCACATCGCCCCCGTCGCCGATATAAATCGTATCTTCGCCCAGAAACTCATTGATCTCCCAGGCCAGCCGATAGGGGTGGATCGGGTTGCGGTCGGACAGGAACGCCGGCATCAGCTTTTCCAACCTGACCGCCTCGATATCGCGGAGCATTTTCACCCATTCCTGGCGTTTCCGACCGGCGCCCTTGTCGATGCGCCCGGTTGCCGCGTCGGCCACCGCCTTCAGGATCGCGCCCGGATCACCGGCAATTCCCAGGCTGATATCGCGGTTCTTGCCGACGGTCGCATAGCTCTGGTCGATCTGGATCAGGGTCGGCGCGGAAATCCGCTTGCCATAGCCCATGCGGAAATCAAAGGGCGTGCCGACGATGAGAATAACATCGGCGTCCTTGAAGGCGTCCGTGCGGGTGCGGTCAAAGTTGAGCGGATCATCCATCGGCATCATGCCGCGCGCGGCGCCGTTGCCATAGGCCGGGATGCCGAGCGCCCGGACAAAGGCGATGGCCTCATTGTGCGACTGACTGGCCCAGACTTGCTGGCCGAACAGGACGGCCGGGCGCTCCGCCTTGACCAGGATGTTCGCCAGCGTCTCGATGTCAGCCGGATCACCGACAGACTTGGTCGAAGCGCGATAGGAGCCGGGCTTGGGGATAACGGCCGTTTCGATCGGAATTTCAGCATCCAGAATATCCCGCGGAATTTCCAAATAAGACGGACCGTAGGCGCCGGTAAAACATTCCCGTGCCGCCATTGAGATCATGTCGGCAATGCGCTCCGTGGAAAAAACACCCGACGCAAATTTGGTGATCGGCTTCATGATGTCCACATGCGGCAGATCCTGTAAGGATCCCTGCTTGTGCTGGGAGAGCGAACTCTGGCCGCCGATGTGAAGAATTGGACTTTCGGAGCGGAACGCCGTTGCAACACCGGTGATGGCGTTGGTGCAACCGGGGCCCGCCGTGGTTACGACGCAGCCCAACTTGCCGGTCTGGCGCGCATATCCGTCGGCCGCATGGGCCGCTGTTTGTTCGTGGCGTACATCGACAATCCGGATGCCTTCGTCGAGGCAACCGTCATAAATGTCGATGATGTGACCGCCGCACAGCGTAAAGATCGTGTCGACACCCTCGTTCTTCAGCGCTCTGGCGACGAGATGGCCGCCCGAGATAACCGAACCGTCCTTGGTTTTCCGCTTCAGGGTGTCGGTTGCAGTGGAGGAGGATTGAGGTTGTTTTGACGTTGTCGGCATTATCAATCTCTTTCAACAAATATTTCGCGTGCCGCGATGAATTGCGAGGCTGAGGCCAAGGCGATGGTTCAAACAATAATATTGTAGCACACCAGAAATAGGCATTGTCACGTTAATAGGAAGCAGCCACAAGGGACCGCATAGGCCCCCATTCAGATTGCCGCGCCGACGCTTTCCCACCCGTGCTTCTTCAGAAGTTTACGTATCAACTTCATTGCAGCCGTGGCGTACCGCTTCGATTGCACGAGGAAATCCAGAGCCTCGCCCGCATTGTTGACGGCTCGCCAAATTCTAGAATCCAGCGTCGTACGGTTTCGTGGGAAATATCAAGGCCCCGCTTCGCAAGCAGATCCTCGACGCCTCGATCGCGCAAAGTGAATCGGGCATAAAGCCAAACGGCATGGCCAATGATTTCCGGTGGAAATCGACGGCGGGTGATGGAGATGGTTCGCATCCCGGCATGCGACACCGAAGACGCGATTGAAGTCGGAACGCTTAACGTCACAATGCCGACCGTGGGGACAATTGACTGGGACGCGGTTTGCCAAATTAGTCTCCCGCGGCGATATTTGGAGATAAGTGTGGCGTCCACGGAATTTCACATTAGGATAAACAAGGGAATCCTCGGAATGACCCAGGGGTTTACCGAAACCGCTCTATCAGATGGCCGGTGTAGTCACAAGCCTGCCGGCAACGTGACGATGCCCGTGGGATTGATGTTATCCCGGCAAACGCCGCGACATCTGGTGGAGTCATGATTTCATTACGCGCTGACTGGAAAACCATCCGGTTGGCCGTCGCGCGAGCCCAACAAATGTCTTTGGAGTATGAATGATGCTTGCCTATCCGGTTGACTCCCATGCCCACTAGATCTAGCGTTGGGCATGGATGTCCTTGCCCGTGA
>JAQBYC010000130.1 GCA_027623205.1 Pseudomonadota bacterium
TGACAACAAGAATCCTTTAAAATGAATTTGGCAAGGATTTTTCGCTTACTCAATGAGTCGGAGTATACTGTTAACTCGTCAATGTAAAGTGAGTAGTCGGCTGGTTTCGGTGCGAGTACTCGCAAGGGGAAGCGAGTCAAATGGCTTTAAACGCAAAAAATATCAATGTCGATCAAGTCGAAAGCTCTGAAGACGTCAAAAATTCAGATACAAATCACGCCACCGGGGATTCGACGGATACGGGGAACATTGTCAAGAGCGGCCCGGTGAAATGGTTTGACGGCGTCAAAGGCTACGGCTTTTTCGTGCCGGGCGACCGTTCAGGCGATGTGCTGATCCACAAATCGGTCCTGCGCGAAGCCGGTATAGAGACTATTTTTGAAGGCGCGGTTGTCGTTTGCGAAGTGGCCCAGCGGGAGCGAGGCCAACAGGCAACCCGTGTCATCTCGATGGATGACAGCGGCGTTGTGCCACCGCCCAGGCCCGCCCGACCCACCGCCGAAGAGCGCCCAGCCACAGTTGAAGCCGAAGGTGATTTCGTCGATGCCACGGTCAAGTGGTTCAATCGGGTCAAAGGCTATGGTTTTGTCAGCTGTGGCGAGGGCACCGATGACATCTTTGTCCATATTGAGACCTTGCGCCGCTTCGGAGCCGACGATCTGTTGCCGGGCCAGGCAGTGCGCATACGAATCGGCGTTGGCCCAAAGGGACCATTGGCAGTCGAGATCAATTTCGTCTAACGGCGGGCGCCTAAAGCGCCGCACGTGACAAATGGCCGGTAAATTTTTCGTGATCGATCGGTGGCTGTGGCAGCCCGGCTGCTTCGATCTCCCTATTGCAGTTCGATAGCATAGTCAGCGACGGCGCCGGCCTTGCTGATCAATCCTTGATCCTTCAAAAATTGCGCCATGCGGCGATAGCGGCCCTGATCCAGGGCGGCGGGACGCAGGGCAAAGCGGGGCAGCGTGTCGCGAAAGGCGCGTTTATTCAATTCGTCGTTCAGATCCTTGCGGCCCTTGATAAATAGGGCCCAGCCGTCTTCCGGGTGGTTGACCAGGAACAGCACGGCGGCTTCCAATGCGGTCACGAAGCGGGCCAGCCGCTTGTCGCCCAGGCGATCGGCGTGGGCAACCACGATCAACTCGTCATAGGCGGGCACCCCTTCCTCTTCCACGAAGAAGGCGCGGCCAGGACGTTTGACGATATCCATCTGGTTCAGCTCAAAATTTCGATAGGCGCCAATGACCGCATCGACCTGGCCGGAAATCAGCGATGGCGAGAGTGAAAAATTGACGTTGATCAGGGTCACATCACGCAAGCTCAAGCCCGCCTTTCGCAGCATGGCGCCCAAAATGGCATCCTCGAACCCCCCGACCGAGAAGCCGATCTTACGGCCCTTCAAATCGGCAATGGATTTGATCGGTCCGTCCTTAAGCACAACCAGAGAACTAAGCGGCGTCCCGACCAGCGTGGCGATCCGGCGCAGCGGAAGGCCCCGGTCCACCTGCAAATGCAGTTGCGGTTGGTACGAAATGGCCAGGTCCGCCTTGCCCGCGGCCACCAGTTTCGGCGGATCATTGGGATTGGCGGGTGCAATCAACTCGACCTCGAGACCTGCCCGGGCAAAAAAGCCCTTCTCTTGGGCAATGATAAGCGTCGCGTGATCGGGATTGACAAACCAGTCCAGCAACACTGTCAGTTTGTCGGCCGCCTGGGCTGGCAGAGCGCCGAGACAGAGAATGAGTGTCAGCGAGATTGCTATTCGTCGCATGGTAAGGGTCCCCCTAATTGTTTGGCAAAGAGTCCGGTTGCCAGGGCAACAGACGCCGCAGCAACCAGTCCAAGGTGAAAAAAATCGTTACCGCCATCACCGCCAGGACAAACAGGGCGGCAAACAGCAGATCGATCTGCATGCGTCCATTGGCATGCAGCATCAGATAACCCAGGCCGACGGAAGAGCCGACCCATTCCCCGACCACTGCGCCAATCGGCGCGACGGCCGCCGCCACCCGCAGGCCAGAGGCCAGGGCCGGCAGGGCGGCTGGAATACGGATGTGGCGCAGGATCGTCCATCGGTCAGGGTTCGTTCCGCCGGCGGTCATGATTTGGGCCAGATCCAGCCAGCCGGGCTCGGTCCGGCGCAGGCCATCCAGGAAGGCCGCGGTGACCGGAAAATAGATGATCAGGCTGGTCATCATGACCTTGGACGCCAAACCATAACCCAGCCACAGAACCAGTACGGGCGCCAAGGCGAACACTGGAATTGCCTGGGTTACCACCAGCAGCGGCAGCAGCCAGCGCCGCAGGTTGGGAAACCAACTCAAGCCGATGGCGCTGGCGACGCCCAGGCCGCAACCGCATATCAGCCCTAAAACGATCTCCAGCAAGGTGACGGCGGCGTGCCGGCCAATCAGTTCGAGATGCCCAACCAGACTTTGCAATACCAGCCAGGGTCCAGGCAGGATAAACGGTTCCACCTCGGTGGCCCAGACCAGTGCCTGCCAGCCGGCCAGCAAAACCGCGAGGGAGGTCAGGGCGCGAAGCGTTGTTTGCATGCAAATCCCTCATCCAGCCAGGTCGTGCAAAATTCTGGCGGCCAGGCCATGCAGGATGGGATCGTCCGCCGGTCTGGGCGGCTCGCCCAATGGTTCGAGCGGGTCGCCCATGCGGGCGGGATCGCCGCTTAGGACCAGAATACGATGGCCCAGCCGCAGGGCCTCCATGGGATCGTGCGTCACCAGCAGAGCTGACCGTCCGGCCAGCAATTGCGCCGCCAGGTCTTGCAGACGCAGACGGGTCAAGGCATCCAGGGCCGAAAACGGCTCATCCATGAGGATCACAGGCCGGTCTTCCATTAAGGTGCGGGCCAGGGCGGCCCGTTGCCGCATACCGCCGGACAGGGCGGCCGGCAGCATTTCGGCCTGGTCGGCCAGGCCTACCCGCTGCAGCAACAACCCGGCCCGATGCCGATCCACCGTTTCCCCCCGCAGCCGGGCGCCCAGGGTGACATTGTCGAAGACGTTGAGCCAGGGCAGCAGCAAATCACGTTGGTCCATAAAGGCCAGGCGTCCCGCGATCGGCGCGCCATCGCTGGCGACCAGGCGCTGGGCTTCAGCTTCGGGCGAGATGCCCGCGATCAGCCGCAATAGGGAAGACTTGCCGACTCCCGATGGTCCCAGCAAACAGGTGGTCCGGCCGACGGGTATATCCAAGTCCAGCTCTTCGAACACGGGCGTGCCGCCATAATTCAGGGCCCCGCCCCGTAGTTCGATCCCGATTGGGCGCGCCATGCTCTGTTGCAGCACCGTTCGGTCAATTTCAAAATCTGGCAATGGACGCGTCCCTCCGCCGGTACGATCCGGATCAGGTTCAAGGGGTCGTCCTGTCTTAGGAACCTCTCAGCTACAACCGCAGCTCCCCCCGCTTTCGATCCCGATCATAGTAGCGCTTTTTGGCTATGCAAGGAAAAGAAGGGTCACTGTCAGTAACATGTGATCTGTCGGGTTTATGTACCAAATGATCTGTCCGGTTTTAGGCCGTCTCCCTGGCGGAATTCTGATGTGACTTGCAGCCGGTTGCCGGTATGATCCCTGCCTGGATCAAGTGTCTTTAGTGAATGTTGAGTAGGGTAACCAGCAGTGGTGCAATCCCGTTCGAAGCAAGCGTTTTCAGAACAACTCCGTGCGGGCAGCGAACCGGATTGGCGTGCCGCCACGGAACATCGTTTCGTCGGTGATTTGGCCAACGATCGCATCAGTGACGCCAATTATGCGAGATATCTGGTGCTGGACTACGCCTTTCTCGACATCCTGGTCTCCCATGTGGGCCAGGCGGTGACGACAGCGCCCCATTTGGCCAAAAAACGTCAATATTCCGAGTTTTTGGCTGTGCTAACGGGTGATGAGGACGACTATTTCCTGCGCTCTTTTGCCGCCATGGGCGTTGCGGAAGAGGACTGGCGCCAACCCTCAAGCCATGCCGTGGTCACGGGTTTTCAACAGCTCATGCTGGGGGCCGAAGGAAAACTCACATATTCGGAAGTGTTGGCGAGCCTGCTGGCGGTGGAATGGATTTATCTGACCTGGGCCCTGTCGGTAGCCGCGCATGGCCCGGCCCGCTTTTACCTCAAGGAATGGATCGATCTGCACGCGGATCCAAGTTTCGAAACTTTTGTCAATTGGATGCGATCGGAAATGGACCGTCTGGGGCCAACGCTAACCCCCGGTGAATGCCGGACCGTGCATGATATCTTCAATCGTGCGGTCAAATTGGAAGTCGCATTTTTTGATGCCGCTTACGAGACTTAGGCCTAATTGAGCGTCAGATGTGGAACTTGAACAGCCGCCCGGCTCAGTTCGGTACCAGTTCCTCGATATAGCTGGTGATCGCGGCTAGCCGGGCACCGGGGGTGAAGATCTCGCGCACCCCCATCTCTTTCAAAAGCGCGATGTCCTGGTCGGGGATGACGCCGCCGCCCAACACAGGGATGGCATCCGCCGACTGGGCCCGCATTCCCGCCATGATTTCGGCGAAAAGCATGTTGTGCGCACCTGACAGCACACTGACGCAGACCACATCGACGTCTTCTTCCAGCGCGACGTTGACGATCATCTCCGGGGTCTGGCGCAGGCCGGTATAGATTACCTCCATCCCTGCCTCGCGCATGGCATGCGCCAGCACCTTGGCGCCCCGGTCGTGCCCGTCAAGACCAGGCTTCGCCACCAACACCCGGATCGGATTCTTGCGCGGAAAGGTCATGGCGATCAATACGAGGCAGCCTGATATTCGCCGAAGACACCGCGCAGCACGTTGCAGATCTCGCCTATGGTTGCATAGGCGCGCACCGCCTCCAATAGAGGGTACATCAGGTTGCCGCTGCCCCTTGCTTCGGCTTCCAGAACGGCCAGGGCGCGGCTTACGGCGGCGTTGTCCCGTTCGCGGCGCAGCGCATGCAGGCTGGCGATCTGTGCTTCCACGATCTCGGGCCGGGGCCGGTGTAGTTGGATCGCCGGGTCATTTTGATCCTCGAAGCGGTTGACGCCGACGACGGTGCGTTCCTGGCTGTCAATCTGGGTCTGATAGGCATAGGCGGATTGCGCGATCTCGGCCTGGGCGCGGCCGTCCTCGATTGCTTTCAACATGCCTCCCTCGGCCTCGATCCGGGCGATATAGAGGTTTACCTCGCGTTCAATTTGATCGGTCAGGCTCTCCACATAGTAGGAACCGCCCAGGGGATCGATGACTTCCGCCGCGCCGCTCTCATGGGCCAGCACCTGCTGCGTGCGCAGGGCCACCAGGGCGGAGTGCTCCGACGGCAGGGCCAGCGCCTCGTCATAGGCGGCCGTATGGAAGGACTGCACCCCACCCAATATCCCCGCCAAGGCCTGCAGGGCGACCCGCACGATGTTGTTTTCCGGTTGCTGTGCGGTCAGTGTGCTACCGGATGAACCAGCGCCGGCACGCCACATCCACGAGGCTGGCTCCTTGGCGCCGAAACGCTCGCGCAGCAGCCGCGCCCAAAGCCGACGCGCGGCGCGAAACTTGGCCGCCTCCTGGAACAGATTGCACGAGGCGCTGAAGTTGAAAGCGAGGCGCGGTGCGAAAGCATCGATTTCAAGCCCGCGCTCCAGGCAGGCCTCGATATAGGTGATCGCGTTGGCCAACGCGAAAGCGACCTCCTGCACCAGGGTCGAGCCCGCCTCTCGCATGTGATAGCCGCAGATGTTCATGACATTCCAGCGCGGCAGGTGGTCGGTGCAATATTCGATCAGGTCGACAGTGAGCCGCATGGATGGGCGCGGCGGAAAGATGTAGGTGCCCCGCGCGATGAATTCCTTGAGGATATCGTTCTGGGTGGTGCCGGAGATGCGCGCGGCAGGTACGCCTTCCTGTTCGGCCACGACCAGATACATTGCCAACGCTACCGTCGCGGCCGAATTCATGGTCAGCGACGGGCTGGCCTGTTCCAGCGGCAGGCCGCCGAATATCGTCTCCATATCACGCAGGGAATCCACCGCGACGCCGACTACGCCGACCTCGCCCTTGGCGCGCGGATCATCGGAATCATAGCCCAATTGCGTCGGCAGGTCGAAGGCGACGAGCAGCCCGCCCTGGCCCTGGCCCAACAGGTAGGCGAAGCGCTCGTGGGTCTCCTCCGGCGAGCCGAAGCCGGCATACTGGCGCATGGTCCAGAGCCGGCCCTGGTACATGGAAGGGTGGACCCCGCGCGTATAAGGATATTCGCCGGGAAAGCCAAGGTCCCTTAGATAGTCGCGCCCCGCATCGTCAAGCGGCGTATAGAGCGGTTCGTTCCGCAGATCCGACGGCATCGGCGGCCGGCTGACACGTTGCAGCGCCGGACCCAGGCGCTCTTCCTCCCAGCGCTCCTTTGCCTGTTGCAACTCGCCGCGCTCGTGGCGTTTGTCCAACGATCGTACCTCCTGGCCACCAATCGGCAAAAACATAGGACGTTGGGCGGACCGCGGCTTTGATCCAGGTCAAAAGGGCGACAGGGCACGGCGATACGATCTTGGGCTTTGATCACACGCCTGCTTAAAGGCGCGGCTGAAAGCAGCCTCGGATCTATATCCGACGCGTTCCGCAACCTCCGCCAACGGTAGGCTTCCCGACTTCAAAATGTCTTTTGCTTTCAGCCTGCGCCAGTTCGTCATGTAGTTCATCGGCGTATCGCCAACCAAAGCCTTAAACCGTACCGCCAAACTTGATCGCGACATACCAACGGTCTTTGCGATGTCGTCCAAGGTCACATCGCGGTCAAACTCAAAAAGACCGCAGAGTAACCGGACGGTCGGTTCGCCGTCCTGAAAAAGGCGGTATCCCGGATTGCACGGCGGCTAGGACCTCCGGTCCCGGCTTCGCGTCGGTCATCGGATCATCAAGCAGTGCATGGGCAGCGCCCTGGGGTAAAACGACGATATCTCCTGCAGACAGAAGAGAACGCTCAGTATCCAAATTCAGCCAGCATTGGCCTCGCACAACCATGTGAAACCGGGCAAATCCACTGGTCCCATTTCCATGCCCCATGGCGATGAAAAGTCGGATTGAAAATAGACGCAGCCCTTAAGGCGGATTAACCGCAGTATATCGCTAGATGCATCTTGAGATTGCGTCTGCATGAAATCAGCGGTCGTGTCCTATTGGTACGTCCCTGCGAACTCCGAACATGCGACAGCTTGCGTATCAGAAACCCCCTGCCAGTTCTATTTCCACGCAACCAGCAGCTTCGATTTTCATCCTGTGGAATAGGGCTGCATTGAAAGAAAATGATCGCGACGCGGCTTAAAGGGCGCCTCTTTAGGGGCGCCCTTTTGCTGTCTTTAACCTTGATCCGCAAGCCTTGATCCGTACCAGCAGGCTGCTGAAAATGGATTGATATTTTCTAAACCGGGTTTATCTCACAGGCTCAACTTATTGTAGGCGTCCAGAGCCGCGACCTTGTAGCATTCCGCCAGGGTCGGATAATTGAAAACTGTTTGCAGAAAATAATCCAGGCCACCGCCCAGCCCCATGACGCATTGACCGATGTGGACCAGTTCCGTCGCCCCGGTGCCGATGGTGTGCACGCCCAGCAAAGAATGATCCTCGCGGTGGAAAATCAATTTCAACAGGCCGGTATCGTCGCCCAGGATCTGACCGCGGGCAATTTCCCGAAAGCGGGCGATGCCCACTTCGTATGGGACTTTTTTCGCCGTCAGTTCGTGCTCGGCCTCGCCAACCATGGAGATCTCGGGGATCGAATAAATGCCCACCGGAAAATTCGTGGCCATGGGCCCCACTTCGACGCCAAAGGCGTTGCAGGCGGCCAGGCGCCCCTGTTCCGACGAGGTCGCGGCCAGGGCGGGGAAGCCGATGACATCGCCGCCGGCGAATATATGGGGTTGCTGCGTGCGAAATGTCTCGTCGACGACCAGACGCCCACGGTTGTCCGCCTCCAGACCGGCTGCGTCAAGATTCAGGGACTGGGTGGACCCGGAACGCCCGGCGCAGATCAAGGCCAGGTCGGCGACCAGGCGCTTACCGGATTCCAACGAGACCACGACCTGGCCCCGCGCATTGTCCCGGGTCTCCACCCTTTCCACCGTTTCGCCCAGGCGAAAGACCACCTTGATATCACGCAATTGATGCACCAGTTCGTCTACGATCTCGCGATCGAGAAATTCCAATGGCGTGTCGCGGCCATCCACCACGGTGACCTCGACCCCCATCAAGGCGAACATCGAGGCGTACTCGATGCCAACCACACCGCAGCCAATAACCACCATGGAGTGGGGCATTTCGGCGAGGGAAAATATCTCGTCCGAGGTTATCACCCGTTTGCCGTCAAGCGCGGTTGACGCCGGCGTGACGGGTTTGGTGCCGACGGCGATCATGATGTTCGCGGCGCTTGCCGTGCGCTGGCCTTGGGAAGAGGTGATGGACAACTCATGCGGGTTCGTGAAAGCCGCGGTGCCGACAATGACTTCGACATTGTTGCGCCCAAGCTGGGTGTCTTGAACCTGTTCTTCCCGCTGGACGATATTGCCGACGCGTTGGAACAATTGTTCCGCCGTGACCGCTTGCTGGCCGCCGCCATTCATATCACTGGCCCGGCGCCCGCCCTTGCCAAAGGTCAGAACCGCTTCGCGGAAGGTCTTGGAAGGAATGGTGCCCGTGTGCAGACAGACCCCGCCGACGACGGTTTCCTGCTCGACAATGGCCATCCGCTTGCCCAGTTTGGCGCCCTGCACGGCGGCCCGTTGGCCGGCCGGTCCGCTGCCAATGCAGATCATATCGTAGTCGTAGTCGTAGTCGTAGTCGTAGTTCATCATGCCGTGTGAGTTCCTCAAGCAGGCTAAATTGTTTGGGATATCAGTACGTTATAATAGTTAATGGAGAGACAACGGCGCCGGCCAGCCAGTTGGACGAACCAAAGATGAATGGCTCACTCAGGCTGGGTTCAGGACGCCTCTGAGATGCTGTCGTCATCCTTCACCAAACAAGCGAAAGGAAGACGTCATGCACAAACGGATTTTCACCGCATCGGCCGCCGCCGCCATGATTTGCGCCACGGTGCCTGCTCTGGTCCATGATAGGGAAATTGGAAGCAGTGACGGGAGCCGTTACACCGCATCCACCGTGATGCTGGTTTGCGGCACCGTCCACAGTCGGGTGACCCATCGCAATCAATTGGCCCGGCAGCCCTGCCTTCGACACCGCTGTGTCCCGCCCGTCGGGCTCTTGGTTCGCCATGATGGTTTCCGCGAAGGACCCAGGCATCGGCCCCGCCACCATCGGCACCACGGCGGCGGTTGAATTGGCGCAAACCAGGCCATCGGCCGCAACACAAGCGGCAGTGCCGCCGCGCTTTCATGCTTTTCGCCGATCGGATCCTGGCCAATGATGCTATATTGTCGGGGCGCTGCAGGGATTGTAGGCGAAATGATTGGATAAGGGGCTCGAGCATGGATTTAACAGGTGAGTACCGCATTGCCGCATCGCGCGAGCGGGTTTGGGAGGCATTGAACGATCCGGAAACCTTGAAGGCCAGCATTCCCGGTTGTAGTGATTTGCAGGCGGTGGGCGATAACAGCTTCACCGCTACCGTGACCGCCAAGGTGGGGCCGGTGAAAGCAAAATTCCAGGGTCAGGTCACCTTGTCCGACCTGGATCCGCCGAATGGCTATACCATTCAGGGTGAAGGCAAGGGCGGCGCGGCTGGCTTTGCCAAGGGCGGGGCCAAGATTACTCTGCTGGAAGATGGTGACGGCACACTGTTACGGTACGAGGTCAATGCCAATGTGGGCGGCAAGCTGGCGCAAATCGGCTCGCGCCTGATCGATGGCACGGCGAAAAAGCTGTCGGGTGAATTCTTCACCACTTTCTCGGAATTGGCTGCGGGTCCCGGGCCTGCGCCAACGCCCGCGTCCGAGGCAGCGCACGAACCGGCAACGCCCGCGGCCCCCCCCGCCGCGGCCGATGCCGTGCCGGATCGTTTCGAGCCGAAGGCGGCCGCGGGCGGCGGACTGCCCAGATGGGTGTGGCTGGGCGGTCTGATCATTATCATGGCGGCGGTATTGGCGATCCTGGGTGGCGACTAGATCCGTAGCCAACTCACAAAATCGCGAGAATCTCACCCCTAGGCCTATTCCGTGCTTGACCTTGGGGCGACAAGACGAAACACTTGAAGTTTAGGGAAGAGGCGGTCGTGTGCGGCCAACTTTTGACCTTAATTTATAGTCGGCAACGAACGACAGGGAGATTTCGCATGCCAACGGTTTCAATGACCGTGAACGGTCAAGCTGTGAGTGGTGAGGTCGAAGACCGGACATTACTTGTTCAATTTTTGCGTGAAAATCTAAATTTGACGGGCACGCATGTGGGCTGTGACACCAGTCAGTGTGGTGCCTGCGTGGTTCATGTGGACGGCGATTCCATTAAGTCCTGCACCATGCTGGCTTTGCAGGCCAATGGCGCTGACGTGACCACTATCGAAGGCTTGGCGAAGGGCGGCGTAATGCACCCCATGCAACAAGCCTTCATGGATAACCACGGATTGCAATGCGGCTTTTGTACGCCGGGCATGGTGATGAGCGCCATCGACCTGGTGGCAAAAAACCCGAACCCGGACGAGGCCACGATCAGGTCCGAACTGGAAGGCAATATCTGCCGTTGCACTGGCTATCATAATATCGTCAAGGCGGTGCTACAAGCCGCCAAGACCATGGGGGGCTGAAATGGTTGAGAATGGCATCGGCGCCAGCTTGCGGCGCAAGGAAGACAATCGCTTTCTGACCGGCAAGGGCAACTATACCGACGACATCAACCGGCCGGGGCAGACGTATGCCTATATGCTGCGTTCGCCCCATGCTCACGCCAACATCAATTCAATCGATCTCTCGGCCGCTAAATCGGCGCCCGGCGTGGTGGCCGTCTTCGTCGGTCAGGACCTGGTGGCGGACGGCGTAGGCGGCTTGGTTTGCGGTGCTTCGGTCACCGGCAAAGGTGGCGAGGTCAACAAGACGCCGCCGCGCAACGTGCTGACCATGGACAAGGTACGCTTTGTCGGCGACCCCATCGCCGTGGTGATCGCCGAAAGCCTGGCCCAGGCCAAGGATGGCGCCGAACTGATCGCGGTGGATTACGAGGAACTGCCCTCGGTGGTTTCCACTGCCGCCGCGGACAAGCCCGGCGCGCCTCAACTGCATGTGGAATGCCCGAACAACGTGGCCCTGGACTGGGAATTGGGCGACAAGGCTGCCGTCGATGCGGCCTTTGCCGCTGCCGCCAGAACGGCGTCCGTTGATCTGATCAATAACCGTATGGTCACCAACCCCATGGAGCCGCGCGCGGCGGTGGGCGAATATAATTCGGGTACGGACGAGATCACGCTTTATCTGACCTCGCAAAACCCGCATGTACACCGTCTGGTGATGTCGGCCTTCATGAACATCGCGCCGGAGCATAAATTCCGCGTGGTGGCGCCTGATGTGGGGGGTGGTTTCGGCTCCAAAATCTTCACCTATAACGAAGAGGCGATATGCGCCTGGGCCGCAAAGAAGATCAACCGTCCAGTCAAATGGACGGCCGATCGCTCAGAGGCCTTTCTATCGGATGCCCATGGCCGGGATCATGTGACCAAGGCGGAAATGGCCATGGACGCGGACGGCAAGTTCCTGGCCATGCGGGTCAGCAGCCATGCCAATATGGGGGCCTATCTGCAATTGTTCTCGGTCTCCATCCCGACCCTGTTTCACGGATTTCTGTTGGCTGGGCAATACACCACCCCGGCGATTTATCTGGAAATGCGTTCGGTGATGACCAACACGGCACCGGTGGATGCCGCGCGCGGCGCGGGCCGGCCCGAAGCGGCCTATTTGCTGGAACGGCTGGTCGATGTGTCGGCGTTGGAGATGGGGCTGGATCCGGCGGAAATTCGCCGGCGCAACTTCATCAAGGCAGAGCAGATGCCGTATCAGACACCAGTAGTGCAGTGTTATGACTCCGGTGACTATGACGCCAGCCTGGATAAAGCCCTGGCCAACGCCGACTATGACGGCTTTGGTGCCCGGCGGACGGAAGCCAAGGGGCGGGGCAAACTGCGCGGCATTGGTCTGTCGGCTTATATCGAGGCATGCGGCGTGGCGCCGTCGGCGGCTGTTGGCTCGCTTGGTGTCGGCGTTGGCCTGTGGGAGTCCGCCCAGGTCCGCTTCAATCCAACGGGTGGCGTAACGGTCTTCACCGGCACTCATTCCCATGGTCAGGGTCACGAAACGGCGTTTGCCCAATTGGTGACCGAGCGTCTTGGCGTACCCGTGGAAAATGTCGAGGTGGTCCATGGCGACACCGACAAGGGGCAGTTCGGCATGGGCACCTATGGTTCCCGTTCCCTGCCCGTGGGTGGCGTGGCTATTGTCAATGCGTGTGACAAGATCATCGCCAAGGGCAAGAAGATAGCAGCTCATTGTCTGGAAGCAGCCGAGGACGATATCGATTTCGCCGAAGGCAACTTCACGGTTGCCGGCACGGACAAGACCATGAGTATCGCCGAAGTGGCCTTCACGGCCTATGTACCCCACAACTACCCGGCAGGGGTGGAGCCTGGGCTGGACGAGATTGCCTTCTTCGATCCCTTGAACTTCTCCTTTCCCGCCGGCGCGCATGTTTGCGAGGTAGAAATTGATCCGGACACCGGTACCTTGGAGATTGTCAGGTACACGGCAGTTGATGACTTTGGGGTTCTGGTCAATCCGATGATCGTGGAAGGTCAAGTGCATGGTGGTCTGGCGCATGGCATCGGTCAGGCCCTGCTGGAAGGCTGCGTCTATGATGATGACAGCGGCCAACTGATTACCGGCTCGTTCCAGGATTACTGCATGGCGCGGGCCGATAATCTGCCATCATTCGACGTCGATTATGCGCCAACCATCCCCATTCATAATCCATTGGGCGTTAAAGGTTGCGGCGAGGCGGGCGCCATAGCGGCGCCACCGGCGGTTATCAATGCCATCGTCAACGCCTTGGGGATCAAACATCTGGACATGCCGGCCACACAGGAAAAAGTGTGGCGCGCCGCGCAGGCGGCTGGTTAGGCCAGGGGAGGAATTATAAATGTACAACTTCAACTTCCATACCGCTTCCAGTCTCGATGACGCCGTTGCCAAACTTGGCGCGGCGGAGGATGGCACGGTGATGGCCGGCGGCCAAACCCTGATCCCGGTTCTTAAACAGCGTCTGGCCAAGCCGTCGGACGTGGTTGACCTGTCCGGCATTGGCGAATTGAAAGGCATCACGGCCAACAGCGATGGCGTCACCATCGGCGCCATGACCCGTCATGCCGATGTGGCCAAATCCTCCGATGTCCCCGCCGCGCTGCGTGCGGTTGCAGAGGGTATTGGCGACGCACAGGTGCGCAACCGCGGTACCTTGGGCGGTTCCGTTGCCAACAATGACCCCGCGGCGGACTATCCGGCTGCCCTTTTGGGCCTGGGCGCCACCATCACCACCAATCAGCGCGACATCGCGGCGGATGATTTCTTCACCGGCATGTTCGATACCGCATTGACCGATGGTGAGATTATCAAAAGCGTGACTTTTCCGAATGCCATCAAGGCGGCCTATGCCAAATTCCCCAACCCGGCCTCACGCTATGCCCTGGTTGGTGTCTTCGTGGCCCAGACCGCTTCCGGCGTCCGCGTCGCGGTGACCGGAGCATCGGGCTGCGTCCACCGCGCGACCGAGATGGAAAAAGCGCTGTCGGCGAATTGGTCGGCGGCTGCCCTGGACGGTATTTCCATTCCCTCCAGTGGTCTGAACAGCGATATCCATGGCAGTGCGGAATACCGCGCTCATCTGGTGACCGTCATGGCCAAGCGGGCAGTGGCGGCCGCTGGCTGATCATTGCCTAAAACAAT
>JAQBYC010000131.1 GCA_027623205.1 Pseudomonadota bacterium
ACTCTATTCCGGGGAATGGCAGCACACTATAGGTGGTAGGTGTGGGTGAAAGGCGGATAGGCAAGGATTGATGGTTACTGCGTCTTTCCTGTTCATGATAATCTCCCCGTCTCAGGTGATTTGTTTTTGCTTGGCCTATCCCAGTCAGCCAGTGTCGAGACCAGAGATATGATACCTCTTCGGGTGTTGGGCGCAACAGCAATAGCTTGAAAACCTATGTATGGGAGTTGTGGCAATATGAGCGGGCCATTTAGTGGAATCCGCGTTCTGGACCTGACCCGTGTGCTGGCGGGTCCCTATTGCACCTATCAATTGGCTCTGCTGGGGGCAGAGGTGATACGGGTTGAACAACCGGGGACCTCGGATTTCGTACGGTTTGGCGGCGGCGATCCGCGGTTGGCCGCGGCGGGCCTGGGGCCCGGCTTTCTGGCGCAGAATGCCAACAAGCGTTCCGTTGTGGTTGATTTCAAGGCACGGGAAGGCAAGGAAATCGTCCGGCGCCTGGCGGCCAGGGCGGATGTCCTGACCGAGAATTTCCGCCCCGGCGTGATGGATCGCCTGGAACTGGGCGCGGCGCATCTGGCGCGTGAGAACCCCCGTTTGATCTACTGCGCCATCTCGGGCTATGGCCAGGATGGTCCCATGGCCCAACGCCCGGCCTATGATCATGTGGTTCAGGCGGTCTCGGGCATGATGGCTGTCAATGGGGACGCTGCCGGCCGGCCGCGCCGGGTCGGCTTTCCCATGATCGATTATGTGGCGGGCCTGTCGGCGGCTTTTGCCATTTCTTCGGCCCTGTTTCAGCGCGAACGCTCCGGTGTGGGGCAGGTCATCGATGTGGCCATGTTGGATGCCGCTATCGCCATCATGGCGCCCATGCTTGCGCCCTTTTTGCAAGGCATTACACCGTCGCCGCGCCAAGGTGACCGGGCAGCCAGCGGCAGTCCATTTTCGGGCATGTTTGCGACGGCGGATGGCCTGCTGGCTTTGGCCGCCAACGCGCCGGCCCAGGCGCATGCCGTGGCGCGGGCCATTGGGCGTCCTGACCTGCTTTCAGACCCACGCATTCGGGAATGGGGCGCCAACCCCGGATTTGTCGCCGCGGTTCAGGATGCGCTGGCGGCGGCATTTGCCACCGCCACGGCTTTGGAGTGGGAGGAACGGTTGAGCACCATCGGCGTTCCGGCGGGCAAGGTGCGTGGCTTGGCCGAGATCATGGACAGCGGGCAGCTGGCCGCGCGGGGCATGCTCCACACCATCGCCGACGAGACCACGGGCCGCAGCTACCGGGTGCCGGGCGTCGGCTTCAAAATGGCCCATGACGGGGCGCGGGTCACCGCGCCGCCGCCGCGCCTGGGCCAGGATACAGAGGCTGTGCTGGCGGAACTGGGCTATGATGAAGATCAGGTGGCCGGTCTGCTGGCGAATGGCGTCGCCGCGGGTCCTGGCGGTTAGGCGGATATAGGAGAACCGCGGCGTTGACGAGGTGCCGGGCGGTTGCGCAACCGGGCCGGCCTAGAGAAGCGGCCTATTGGCTTGAGAAATAGTATATGCAGGACAACGCCAAAGGGGAGTTCGAAAACCATGCGCAGCCCGCTCCGTGACAATGCCGATGCCAGGGCACTGGAACAAACGCCGCTGGAAAATCTGCTGACCGCGACCAATGCCTTCGATGCTATTCGTCTGCGCGCCGATGAAGACCCGGACAATATCGCGTTGAAATTCCTGGTGCCCGGCGATCTTGAGGCGCCGGCGCGGGAGGTCAGCTTTGGCCGGTTCATGGCCGCTTGTTACCAGACGGCGAATATGTTTCACGATCACGGTTTGCGCCCTGGTGCGGTTGTATCCTTTCTGCTGCCGCTGTGCGAAGAGGCCTACTGCACCATCGTCGGCGGCGAGGCTGCGGGTATCGTCAACGCGGTAAATCCGATGTTGGAAGACTGGCAGATCGTCAAAATCCTGCAGGCAGCCAATTGCAAGATTCTGGTTGCCGCCGGTCCGGAGATGAGCCCGGAAATTTGGGCCAAGGTGGCAACCTTGCGCGCGGCCCTGCCGGAACTAACCGTGACCTTTCAGGTCGGCGGAGGCGATTTGGCGGACGGGATCAAATCCTTTGCCGAGACCCGCGCGAGCTATCCCGACGACCATTTGATCAGCGGCCGGCGGATCCAGCCGCACGATATTGCCTCATATTTCCACACCGGCGGCACTACCGGCACGCCGAAACTGGCCCAGCATACTCATTACATGCAGGCCAGCCAGATCTGGAGCACCGGCGTCGCCATAGATTATGGTCCCGAGGACAGCCTGACCACGGGTCTGCCGCTGTTCCACATTGGCGGCTCCATCGTTTGCGGTCTGGTGCCGCTGGCGCATGGCACGACCTTGGTGGTGCTTGCGCCCAACGGCTACCGCGATCCGTCCACCGTGCGCGATATGTGGCGGCTCATCCATCAGCACCGGATCACCATTCTGGGCACCGTGCCCACGGTATTCGGTGCGCTATTGAATATTCCCATTGGGAACGCCGATATCTCCTCCATCCGCCATGGTTTCACGGGTGGCGCGCCGCTGCCGACGGAGGTTGGACGGGCGCTGATCAAACGTCTGGGCAAGCCCCTGCTGGAAGGTTATGGCATGACCGAAACCACGTCCTTCGTCACCATGCTGCCGCGCAACGGTGAAGCGGCCGTGGGCAGTGCCGGCATCGTCATGCCCCATTGCCGGGTCAGGGCGGTGGAACTGGCCGACGATGGCCGCATCGTGCGGGACTGCGACGTGGACGAGATCGGCGTCGTAATCATGGGCGGGGCCAGCGTCACGCCCGGCTATGTTCAGGAACAGTATAACGCCGACGCCCTGTTGCCCGATGGTTGGCTGAACTCCGGCGATCTTGGCCGCTTTGATGGTGCCGGCCGGCTGTGGCTGACCGGGCGGGCCAAGGACCTGATTATTCGCGGTGGCCACAATATTGATCCGGCGGTCATCGAGGAAGCCCTGCATCGGCACCCCGCCGTTGAATTGGCCGCCGCCATTGGCAAGCCGGATTCCTATGCCGGCGAACTACCCATCGCCTATGTGCAGCTTAAACCCGGCGCCCAGGCCAGCGCCGAGGAACTGCAGGCTTTCGCGCGGGCGCATATTCCCGAACGCGCGGCCAATCCGGTGAACCTGTGGCTCTTGGATGCCATGCCGCAAACCGCCGTGGGCAAGATTTTCAAACCGGCCCTGCGCTGGGATGCGATCAAACGGGTCTTCACGGAATTGCTGGCCCCGGTGGCCGAGGCGGCCGATGTCGAGATTGCGGTGGCGGCCGGCGCCAGCGATGTCCACGGCACACTGGCCACCATCACCGGGACGGGTGCGAACAGCAATGATGAACTGAAGCGGAAAATCGATCAAATATTGGCGCCCTTTAGCATCAAATACGAGATTAAATCGTAACCAATTTCCGGAATTTGCCGTTATGGGCGCCATTGTAACGTAAGGGATGAAAGTTTTGGGAGTTGGGCATCCCGCTGCCCAGAAACGATACGGGTTGAAAACAGCAGGCCGCAGGGAGTACACCACAACCCTGTCGTCCACCCGCTAACCAGAGAAGCTCCATATGCAAAGTCTTGAGGTCAATGTTTCCGCGCTGACCGAGGAGGTTTATGGCCTGATCCTGGCCTATGGCCTGGATGTTGTGGGCGCGATAATTATTCTGTTGGCTGGCTGGTGGATCGCCGGCATGGTGGGACGCGCCACGGACCGGGGCCTGGGCAAGGTGCCGCGCATGGACGCGACATTAAAGCCGTTCCTAAGCTCGCTTGTGCGTTATGCCATCCTCGCGATCACTCTGGTGGCGGTACTGTCGCAGTTCGGGGTCGAAACCACCTCGATCATTGCCGTCCTGGGCGCAGCCGGTCTGGCCATCGGTCTGGCCCTGCAGCGAACCCTGCAAAATATCGCAGCCGGCGTGATGCTGTTGCTGCTGCGACCCTTCAAGGTTGGTGATTTCATCGAAGGTGGCGGCGTCTCGGGTACGGTAAACCGCATCGGTCTGTTTACGTCGGAAATGATGACCGGAAACGGCTTGTTTCTGTCGGTGCCCAACAGCCAGCTTTGGAATACGGCCATCACCAACTATTCCCGCAGCCTGACCCGGCGCGTGGATATCACCATTGGGATTGGCTATGACGACGATATTGAACAGGGACTGGCCATCCTGCTGGCCCTGATGCAGGCCGACCCGCGTACCTTGAAAGACCCGGCGCCGGAGACCGCCGTCGTCGCCTTGGGCGCCTCATCGGTTGATCTGAACATGCGCTACTGGTGCAATTCCGCCGACCTCAGAGGCCTGCAATTTGATTTGCACAAGGCAGCCAAGGCGGCCCTGGACCAGGCCGGCATTTCCATACCCTACCCGCAACGCGACGTGCATCTGCATCGGGCCGGCGGACAGCTGGATTAGGCCGGTACTACGGAATAAATTGAAGCCAACGCAGGGATCGATCAACACTTACCCCGCTGCCATCACGTTCTTGCGTCCGCCTATGGCATGCGGGGATCAGGCGCGATAAGCTTCCGCAAAGCTTCAAAACCGTCGGTACGTCCATTTTGGACAGGTCATATCCCATGGGGACGCAACATGAGTGGCGATAGGTTTGGCAATGATAAGGCGAAGCTCTCGCCCGAAACCCTGAGCGCACAGGCCCTCGGCCGGGTTGATCCCATAACCCGGGCGCTGATCCCTTCGCTGCACCCATCGACCACCTTCGAGAGGGATGCCGACGGCGGCTACAGTTCCGGCCGCGGTTATAGCCGCCCCCACAACCCCACCTATGACGAGGCCGAGGATCTTTTGACGGCCTTGGAAGGGGGACACGACTGCCTGTTGTTCGCATCCGGCATGGCGGCGGCCAATGCGGTCTTTCAGGCGCTGCTGCCCGGCGATCATGTGGTTGCGCCCAAGGTCATGTACTGGGCCTTGCGCAAATGGCTGGTGGATTTTGCCGTCTCCTGGGGGTTGGAGGTGGAGTTCGTGGATACCCACGACCTGGCCGCTTTGCAGGCCGCCATGCGTCCGGGCAAAACCCAGCTGGTCTGGCTCGAAACGCCGGCAAATCCAACCTGGGAGATTACCGATATCAAGGCGGCGGCGGAGATTGCCCACGCCGCCCGCGCTCGCCTGGCAGTGGACAGCACGGTGGCCTCGCCGGTGTTGACCCGGCCGATTGAATTGGGCGCTGATCTGGTGGTGCATTCCGCCAGCAAGTATCTGAATGGCCATAGCGATGTGTTGGCCGGCGCGGTGGTTGGCGCCCGCGATGACGGCTTTTGGCAGCGCATTCGCGCCTGGCGGCGGGATGGCGGCGCCATGCTGGGTACATTGGAAGCCTGGTTGTTGCAACGGGGCATGCGCACTTTGTTTGTGCGCATGGCCCGCAGTTCCGAAAGCGCCCTGGCCATTGCCCGGAGATTTTCCAGCCATCCCCGCGTTGCCTGCGTTTTGTATCCTGGCCTGCCGGACCATCCCGGCCACGCCATTGCCGCCCGCCAGATGCAGGGCGGCTTTAGCGGCATGTTGTCCCTACGCATCAAGGGCGGGGAAGCGGCGGCCATGGCGGTGGCCGCAAGGGTTAAACTGTTCAAGCGCGCCACCTCCCTCGGCGGCGTGGAAAGCCTGATTGAACATCGCGCCAGCATCGAGGGTCCGGCAAGCCCGGTGCCCGTGGATCTGCTGCGTTTGTCCATTGGTCTGGAAAATCCAGGTGATTTGATCGCCGATTTGGAACAGGCGCTGGCTGGCCTGCCGGATGATCTGCCGAATGATCCGCCCGGCGCCAACGTCGCGGCTGCCCCTCTATCACCCATCGAGACGGTCTTGCAAAAGCATATTTCCGCCATGGTGCAAGAGCGTGGCGGCGACCTCGAAATACGCGCATTTGCAGATGGCGTACTGGTGCTGGGCATGGTTGGTTCGCCCGGTGCGTCCGTCCCGCTGCTGACGGCCATCACCAATACTATCCGGCACTATATGCCCGAGGTACAAGAGGTGCGGATTGTTGCCGGCCGGGAAAACCCATCCGGCAAGGATGCGTCTAGATCCGACAAAGTACGTGAACTGCTGGATGACCTGATCAATCCGGCTATTGACGACCATGGCGGGCGGGTCGTCTTGAACAGGATCGAGGGGGATACCGTGTTCCTGAGTTTCGAAGGCGGTTGCCAGGGATGCGCCATGGCTGAACTGACTCTGCGCCAGGGCATTGCGCCGATCCTTACGGCAGAAATTCCGGGGATCCTGGCGATTGTCGATGAAACCGATCATGGTGCCGGCACGGCGCCATATTTCAAGACCAAGAAATCCTGATCAAAGTGGTATAACAGTCAGTACCAGATAACCAGCCTTCGTGAGGATCCCAATGGCAGTGTCGACTGCGGATGAATTAAGCGAACCGTTGCGATGGCCGGCGGACGGCGTCACGCGGATTCCCTATCGTTTGTATTCGGACCCGGAAATCTATGCCCTGGAGCAACAGCGAATTTTTCGTGGTCCGGTGTGGAATTTTCTCTGCCTCGAAATCGATATCCCAAAAGCCGGCGACTACAAGACCTCTACGGTCGGCGAAATTCCCGTCATCGCCGCCCGCGACGAGAATGGCGATGTGCATGCCATGGTCAATCGCTGCGCCCACAAGGGCGCGCTGGTCTGCCTCAAGGAAAAGGGCAACGCCAAGCTGCTGACCTGCATTTATCATTCCTGGTCATTCGATCTCCAAGGCCGCTTGAAGGGGGTCGCGTTTCGCAACGGCCTGCAGGGCAAGGGCGGCTTGCCCAAGGATTTCGATGCCAGCCAGCATAGCCTGGAACCATTGCGGGTCGAAGTCTTCTGCGGTTTGGTCTTCGGTACGTTTTCCGATGCCACGCCCACTGTCGAAGCTTATTTGGGCAAGCCCATGGCCGAATTCATGACCCGCAATTTGAGCCGACCCTTGAAGCCCCTGGGCATGCACAGCCAGATCATCCACAATAATTGGAAGCTGTATGCCGAGAACGTGCGGGATTCCTATCACGCCACCTTGCTGCATACTTTTTACACCACCTTCAAGATCAATCGTCTGGACATGGATGGCGGTATCGTCCTGGCCGAGGATAAATGGCACCACATCAGCTATGCCAAGCGCGCCACATTTGACGAGGCGCCGGAATACAAGCGCGATCAGATCCACGCCGCGAATTATGATTCCAAATTGGCTGGTCCGCATTTGCTGGATTCCTGGAACGAGTTCGACGACGGTATTACCCATTCCATCCAGGCGATCTTTCCCAATCTTGCCATCCAGTTCACCCTGAATTCCCTCGCCGTGCGTTTCTTCGTGCCCCGTGGCATCGATAAGACAGAACTATTCTGGTTCTACGTAGGCTACGAAGCGGACAACGATGAACAGACCCGCATGCGGGTGATGCAGGGCAATCTGACCGGGGCGTCGGGACTGGTCTCGCTGGAGGACGGCTGCATTAATGAATTCGTGCAGCGGGGAACGCGGGGTAGCCCGGACGGCATGGGGCTGGCGGAAATGGGTGGGCGTGAGGTTGAATCCTCGGCTGCCAGCCGGGCCACCGAGGCGGCAATCCGCGGCTTCTGGACCGGCTATCGCAAGATCATGGATTTCGCCTGATGCGCGGCGATAGGGATGTGCGGACGGAGATTGAGGATTTCATCACTGCCTATGCCCATGCTATCGACGATGGCGCATTGGACGGCTGGCCGGACTATTTTACCCCCGAAGGGATCTATCAGATTATAACCCGCGAAACTTTCGAGGCCGGCTTGCCTCTGGGCATCATGCTTTGCGAGGGCCGGGGCATGATGGCGGACCGCGTCCAGGCCCTGCGGACGGCGAACATTTACGAAGCGCATAGCTATTGCCATCTACTCGGCCGATCCCAGATCAGCGCGCAGGCAACGGATCATTATCAGGCCCGTACCAACTTCAACGTAATCCGCACCATGCAGGATGGCGGCAGCGAGATGTTCGCGGTCGGAAAGTATCTTGATGTGATTAGGGTCCAGGACGGCCGGCCGCTATTTCAGGAACGTCGTGTAATCCTGGAATCCCGCCGCGTGGATATCCTTTTGGTCTATCCGCTTTAGAACAGGTCAGCCAACGGAGAACGGTCATGCCGCAGGACACCTATTATAAGGACCATTGGGTCGAGATTGAGCCCGAGCGGCTGGACCGCTACGAGGCGCAGTTCGTCTGGGGGCCGCGTGGCAATAGACTGTTGGAACCGGCGGCCATAGTGGCGGGGCAAGTGGTGGCGGATTATGGTTGCGGGCCGGGCTATTTGTCGCTCGA
Organism: Pseudomonadota bacterium; assembly: GCA_027623205.1. GTDB lineage: Bacteria > Pseudomonadota > Alphaproteobacteria. Next base: position 8,346 of record JAQBYC010000131.1, read on the forward strand.
ACTGGCGCATCGGGTCGGTGCGACGGGGCGGGTGCATGCCTTTGATATCAACGCGGATTTCGTCAGCCGGACGCGCGGCCGGGTGGCTGCCGCAGGCCTGGCCGACCACGTTACCGTCCACCATTTGCACGGCGATATGCTGCCGCTAGCCGACGATAGTCTCGACCGGCTGGTGATCAAGAACGTCATGGTTTATGTCGACGATCCCATTGCCAGCTTCCGCGAATTTCGCCGCGTGGTAAAACCGGGCGGTAAGGTGCACGCCATCGACAGCGACTTCTACATGGCCGCATTCGATCCCATTGATGTGGATGACTGGCGTGCGGTTCTGGATGCCGGGATCCACGCCTTTCGCACGCCGGCGATCGGACGCAAAATGTATGGCCTTGCGCTGCAGGCGGGTTTTACAGATGTTGCCGTGGAGGTGATCGCAGCGCCGGATACCACCGGTCGCATGCTCAATTTCATCAAGAATATGGCCGGCTATGCCCGCGAGGGCGGAGCGTACGACGAGGAAACTGTCAGCCGGGTGGTCGATGTCGCCGCTAAGGCCGTGGCGGATGGCACATTCTTTGCGCTGAACCCGCAATTTCTGGTCACGGCCACGGTGTAAGGCATGGCGGTCTCGGTCACCTTCGTTGGCGCGGGCGATGCATTTGGCAGCGGCGGGCGTTTCAATACCTGCATCCTGGTCGATGGCAGGAACATCCGCTTCGCCATCGACTTCGGCGCCACGTCGTTGACCGCCCTGAACAAGCTGGGCATCGCCCATAATTCCATCGATGCGATTCTGTTGACCCATATGCACGGCGACCATTTCGGCGGCATCCCCTTCATGCTGCTGGACGCCATGCTGGGGGCCCGGCGGGACCGGCCACTGACCATCGCGGGCCCGAAAAATCTCGCCGCGCGGATCGCGGCGGCTACCGAAGCGCTGTTTCCAGGATCCAACATAATGACGCCGAAATTCCCCTTGGACTATGTGGAATTGGCCGTGGGCCAGGCAAACAACATCCTGGGCCTGGCGATCACGCCCTACGCCGCCCGGCATACCCCGCAGACCGACCCCACGGCGCTGCGCGTCATGGTTGACGACAAAACCGTGACCTATTCAGGCGACGGCGAGTGGACAGAGGAATTGAACCAGGCCAGCCGGGGCGCCGACCTGTTCATCGCCGAGTGCTACTTTCATGGCAAGGCGGTCAAGGGCCACCTGGACTATTCGACATTCCGGCAGCACAAACAGGACTTCGCTGCAAAACGCACCATCCTGACCCATTTAGGGCCGGAAATGCTGGACAAGGCCGATGACCTGCCCGAGGAATGCGCCGAGGATGGTCTGGTGGTTGTGCTTTAGAGCAATTTTCAATCAATTGGATTCGCTTTAGCAATCCAAGTGAATGGTTCATTTGCTCTTTTCTTAAGAGTTCGAGCATGTTTAGAAGAAACATGCTCTTGTCTGGTTTTAGGGCTCAATCCCGTAATCCCGCTTTGCCGCCGCCGCACTGACGTAGCCGTTTTTCAGGTCATCGGCCAGGGCGGCGCGGTTCCGCTTTGCGGGTGGGCCATAACCACCGGAACCGGGGACTTCCACGATAATAAGGCCGTCGGCGGGAACGGAAAAGGCGCCCTTGCTCAAAGGATGGCGCAGGCCGCCATCTGGGTCTTGCAGGGTGATGCGCATGGGGGAACCGGCCATGCCGCCAGCCAGGCCGAAGGGCGGTGATTTACTGCGTTCGCAGCATATGGCGGCAAGGGATGGATTGCCTAAAATTCGCCAAACCCGGCGTGCGCCGCAGCCGCCGCGAAATTCACCAGCACCGCCGCTGTCCGTGAGCACCGAATATTCCTCGACCCGCACAGGAAAGCTCATTTCCAAAACCTCGATGGGCGTGTTCATCATGTTGGAAATCCCGGCGGCGACGCAATTGATGCCATCCTTGGTAGGCCGGGCGCCAAAGCCGCCCTTGATGGATTCATAACTGACGTAACGTTCACCGTTGCGGTAATCAACGCCCCCCAGGGTCAGAACCGATGAGGTGCCCTGAGAGCAGGCCATGACCCGTTCGGGCAGGAATTCATAAAGGGCACCGAACAACATGTCCGAAACCCGATGGGACATTTCATGGTTGGCATAGACCACGGGTGCGGGAAAGGCCGCATTGACCACCGAGGCCTCGGGCGCCAGCACCGTGATGGCGCGCCAACAGCCGGAATTCGGCGGGATCATGCCGTTTGGGTCAACCACCATCTTAACCGTGGTAAAGACCCCCGATGCGGTCACCGACAGGGGCGCGTTCATGGGCCCGGCTACCTGCGGGTCGGAACCCGCAAAATCCACCGTCAGGCCATCGCCTTTTTTGATCGCCCGCATACGGATGGTGAAGATATCGTCTTCTACCGCGCCCGGTTCCAAAACGCCGTCACCGTCGCAGAAATCTTCGAAACTGCCTATCCCGTCGGGCAGTTGGGACAGGAAGGTCCGCATCATCAGTTCGGAATAGTCCATTACCTCGGCCATGATGCGGCGCAGATTGTCGACGCCGTATTTCTCCGCCAGTTCAGACAGCCGGGCACTGCCGCGCCGGTTGGCCGCGATCTGGGCATTCATATCGCCCCGGCGTTCGCTGGGGGTGCGCACATTGGTGAAAATGATCGCATCCACATCCCGGTTCAAGACCCCCGCCGCATAGAGGCGGGTAGGGGGTAGGCGCAGGCCCTCGCCGAATATTTCCGTGACCGCGCCATAGCTGCCCGGGGTAGCGCTGCCCACGTCCGGCCAATGGGCCCGCACACAGGCAAAGCCCAGTAGTTCGTTCTTATGAAAGGACGGAGAGACCACATTCACATCCGGCAGATGGGAGCCGCCGAAATACGGGTCGTTATGAATGAAGACATCGCCTTCCTCGAAACTCTCAAAGGCCTTGATAACCGCTTTTACCGCATCGGGCATGGAGCCTAGATGGATTGGCAGATCCGGTCCCTGGGCGATCATCTCCCCATTGGCATCGAACAGGCCGCAGGAATAGTCGCCCGCTACTTTCAACAGCGGCGAATAGGCCGTTTTGGCCAGCACGATTTTCATTTCCTCCGCTGCGGCATACAGGCTGTTCTTGACGACTTCAAAGGTGGCGGCGTCGGTCCTGACAGGCGCGCCGGCCGGTTTCTCATGCGCGGGCTTCTCATTAAGCGTCATTGTTATTCTCCATCAGAATATGGCCCGCGGCATTGACCCGCGCCTGCCAACCCGGCGGGATGACAATGGTTGTGTCCAGCGCTTCGATTACCGCCGGTCCAGAAATTTCGTCGCCCACGCCCAGCCTGGCGCTGTCATAAATGGCGCAGTCACAGCGTCCGCCCTGGCGGAACCAGACCGAGCGCGCGCCCTTGCGCGCATCCTCGGCCCCGCCGTCATTGGCATCGGCGCCATGGCTCAATTCGAGGGCCTCGATACGCCCGATGGCGGTGAGGCGCAGATTGACCATTTGTATGCCTTCGTCCGGGTTGTCGTGGCCATAGGTTTGACGGTGTTTTTCGTGGAACAGGTGCGCCAACTCGGCCAGGGTCTCGGGCGTCACGGTGCCAGATCGGGCCGGCACGGTTAACTCGTAGGCCTGCCGACCATAGCGCAAATCGGCCGCACGCTCCAGGACCCAATCCGCCTCGGGTATTCTGGCTGCTGCCAGCATCTGCCGGGCCGAGGCCTCCATCATACCATAGGTCGCGCCAACGGCTTCCGGATCGGCCTCCGACAGGGAAGTGAAATGGGTTTTCACATAGTCCCGTTTCAGATCCGTGGCCACCAGACCCAGGGCGGAGAAGCCGCCGGGGATGGGCGGGATGATGACCTCGCGGATGCCCAGTTCAGCCGCCAGTTCCGCCGCGTGCATGGGGCCGGCGCCGCCAAACGCGACCAGACTGAATTCCCGCGCGTCGTGGCCGCGCTCCACCGAGACAATGCGCAACGCCTCCGCCATCGAGGCGTTGACCACGCGGAGGACGCCGGCGGCGGCATCATCGACGCTGATGCCAAGGGGCTTGGCCAGGTGCTCCTCGATCGCCGTTATCGCCTTGTCGCCGCGAATGGCCAGGCGGCCGGCCAGCAGGGCCCCTGAATCCAAGTAGCCCAGGGATAGATTGCAATCGGTCACCGTCGGCATGGTCCCGCCGGCGTTGTAACAGGCCGGGCCCGGTTCGGCGCCCGCACTTTGTGGTCCCACCTTCAATGCCCCGCCTGGATCGATCCAGGCAATGGAGCCACCGCCAGCGCTGACCTCGGCCAGATCAATGACCGGCACGCGGATCGGGTGACCGGTGCCATTCATCCAGCGATTGGCATTGCCGTCGCCGCCTACCTCGTATTCCGAGGTGGTTTCGACCACACCGTCCTTGATCAGACTGGCTTTCGCCGTGGTGCCACCCATGTCGAAGGAGAGTAGATTCGGTTTGTTCAACTGGCGGCCGATCAGGGCGGCCGCTATGACGCCGGCGGCGGGTCCGGATTCAATGGCCATGGCCGGCATCTTCAGGCCTTCCGCCACATCGAAGATCCCGCCCGAGGATCCCATCACGTAGAGCCCCGGCAGGCCCATCTCGCCGGTCGCATTTTCCAAACGGCGAAGATAGGATTCCAGGATCGGCCCCACATAGGCGCAGACAGCAGTGGTGGAGGCCCGTTCGAACTCGCGAATTTCCGGCAACACCTCGGAGGATAGAAAGACCGGGATATCAGGCAGCGCGCTACGCAATATGTCCCCAATGCGGCGTTCATGAACGTCGTTCAGGAAGGAAAACATCAGGGACACCGCGATGGCTTCGATCTTGTTCTCGCGGGCGAAGTCGATGATGGCGTCAATATCGCCAACATCGAGAGGCGTCACGACCTGGCCGGCGGCATCAAGCCGTTCATTGACTTCCAGGCGACAATAACGGGGCACCAGCAGGGAGGGGGCATCCTGAAACAAATCGTACAGACTGGGGCGGGAGGAGCGCCGTAATTCCAGCACATCGCGGAAGCCCCGCGTCGACACCAGCATGGCATGGGCGCCCTTGCCCTCCAGGATCGCGTTGGTGACCACCGTGGTTGCGTGGGACAGCAGAGAAACCGCATTGGCGGCGATGCCGTGCTCCCGCAATGCGATGGATAGACCTTCCACCACGCCGAGGCCGAAATCCCGCGGTGTGGTCGGCACCTTGGCAATGCCGATCTGCCCGGTTTCTTCGTCCACCAAGGCGACATCCGTAAAGGTGCCGCCGATATCCACGCCTACCCGCCAGCTCATGCGCCCCGCCTTCCAGTGAACCAATGACCCGACGGTATCGCACTCCAGGACTCCGATGCGCCGGGCAAGCGCAAAAGCTTAACCTATCGACGCCGAGTGAGCCAACCCGCTGGCTGAATTTATGTCAGTAGCGAATGATATGTCCGGATTTTGTAGCAGACGATATGTCCGGTCTTTGGAAGCGTTCCAA
>JAQBYC010000132.1 GCA_027623205.1 Pseudomonadota bacterium
TCAACCCGCAGGCATCGCATTTCTGCAGATGAAATTCGTGCCGGGCGCAATGGCCGAAGTAGGCCAGGTTCTCGTTGTCCAGGGCATCGACCTGCAGGGTCATGCCCAGGTAATCGGCGACGATGGTTTCCGTCATTGTGTCAACTCCCCTAACTCAGGCGCCGCGGCGCATGACCATGGCCGAGCCGGTACCCGGCGTGGCCCAACCCAGATTGGCGCTGACCTCCACATCCTTGACCTGGCGGCAGCCGCCTTCGCTGTAATCAAAGGTATGCCGGCGTTTGCCGTCCGGGCCAGTAGGACAGGAATCGTCGGCCTCGTGGCGCAATTGGCGGACATTTTCCACCACCATGGCGACGCCATGGGTATAGCCTTCGCAGAGATGGCCGCCGGAGGTGTTGTTGGGCCGCCGGCCACCCAGGAAGGTGGTGCCATCCGAGACATAGTCGCCACCCTCGCCCTTCTTGCAGAAGCCATAGTCCTCCAGCTGCATCATGGTGGTGAAGGTAAAGGCATCGTAGGAGCCGGTGACGTCGATGTCTTCGGGACCGACGCCGGCGTTGCGCCACAGGCGCGGGGCGGCGTAATGCCCGGCGACGGTGGAAATCGGGCCGGCCTCGTAGTGAAGATCGGCGCGCGGCTTGGACACCCGGCCCACGACGCCTCGGATCAGGGCCGGCACCTGCCGGCAATCCTTGGCCCGCGCGGCGGAGGTCACAATAATCGCCGTGGCGTTATCGGTCTCGACACAGCAATCCAGCAAATGCAGTGGCTTGCAGATCATCCGGCTGCCCAACACGTCATCCACGGTAACCCGGTTTTTGTACAGCGCCTTGGGATTGTTGGAGGCATGGTGGGAATGGGCCACCTTCACCATGGCCACCTGCTCGGGCCTGGTGCCGTAGTCATGCATATGACGCATGAAGCTGGGCGCGAACAGTTGCCCCGGGCTTTGCCAGCCGTAACTGCGTTGATGTAAAAACTCGGCAACCACCGGGGCGACCGCGCGGGCGCCCGTACCGCCCACCCTGGTCTGGCTATGGCCGTTCATGGAGCGGAAGATCACCACGGTCTCGCACATGCCGGCCTCGATCACGCCCATGGCGATGCCGACCATGGCTTCCGTACTGGAACCGCCGCCCAGGACATCCATGTAAAAATTCAAACGGATGCCCAGATCAGCGGAGACGAAGGTGGACAGGGTCGAATCCATCGCCGAATAGGACATCATGCCGTCCACTTCGCCCGGCTTCAGACCGGCATCCGCCATCGCATTGCGTACGGCCCGCGTGGCCATGGCCCGCGTGGTCGTACCCGAGCCGCGGACATATTCCGTCTCGCCCACGCCGACGATGGCGTATTTTTCTCTAAGAGACGCCCCAAGATCGGGGTCCAACTGGTCGATGCGCGCCATGTCATCTCCTCATCATGTATATTTTCCACAAGTGTCTATTGTCGCCCGTTGAACCCGGCCCGTCTATGGATGATGGCGCCGCAACCGCAGCAAAAGCAGGATCAGCAGGCAACAAATGCCGGTCAGCAGGTACAGCCCGGCGGAAAAACCGCCCGTCAGGTCCGATAACGCGCCCAGGGTCAAGGGGCCCAGAACGCCCCCGACTTCCGCCGCGGAGAAGAACAGCCCTCCGGCGGCGCCGGCATGGCGGCTGCCTACGCCGGGGGTTTCCACCAGCAACAGCATCAAAACCGTCATCAACGAACTGCGCGACAAACCCTGCAGGATCAATCCGAGCGCCAGGGGCAGGGCGTTGCCGGCGCTTTGCAACAACAGGGTCGACAGGCCGGCCGCCACGATCAAGGCGAACAGGATCTTCTGGCGCCTGGCCGGGATCGCCAGGCGCGGAATTAGCAACGACCCCAGAATACCTACCGCGGTGGGAATTGCCGCCCAATATCCGGCCTGGACCGCCGTCATCCCGCCACGGCGCAGAATTTCCGGCAGCCAGTTGTTGAGGCCATGGTTGAAAAAGAACGCCCCGATGGCCATGACCAAAACGGCACGGACGGCGGGCAGGCCAAGCAGGCTCCGAAATACCAACAATTGCCCCTGGCCCCGGTCGGCCTTCGCCAGCCGTTCCAGGGCACGGGCCTGGGGATGGCGGTTGATGGCCAGCCAGACCAGACCGATCAAGAGGCTGATCGCGGCGTAAAGGAACATGACGTGACGCCAGTTCTGTTCCATCAGGGGCATGACGACGCTATTGGTCAAGGCGAGGGCGCTGATCCCGCCCAGGGCCGGGCCGGTAATGTAGATGCCCATGGCCATGCCGCGATCGGCGCCTTCAAACGACAGGCTGACCAGCTTGGGCGCGCCGATGGAAATCAGGGGACCGCCGATACCGAACAAGGCGACCGCCAGGAACAGGGAAAGCTGATCGCTGGCCAGGCCGCGGGCCGCCGCGGATAAAGCGATGATCACGGCCGCCGCGAACAAGGCCCGGCGCGGTCCGGCGCGGTCCAGAAACGCCCCGCAAGGCATCGCCGAAGCGATGTAGATCAGCGGCCACGCGCCCAGCACCAGACCCATGGCGCCGTCACCGAGGTTCAGGTCAGACCGGATCGCGCCGACCAAAGGCGCCATGGCGGCCAGCGTCAGGCCAAAGGCGAAGTACAGAATCCAGACGCCAAACAACAACAGCCAACGGTAATGGCCGACCGGGGGACTGACCGAGGTACCTGGATTGACCTGTCGGGACGGCGATACAGGGGACATGCCGGTCGCTGTAACCCTAATTTTCGGAACTGTCCGGTGGCGCCATCTGGATACGCCACAGCTGGACCGGTTTTTCCACGCCCCGCAGGATTGCCGTCTCCCGCTCCGGCGCGGCCACCGGGCTGCTCGCGAGTATTTCCCGCACCCCGGGCGCGGCCATCAGGGCATCGGAGAGCACGACGTCATGGCCCCGGCTTTCCCCCTGCAGGCGGGCGGCGATATTGACGGTAGAGCCGAAATAATCCAGGCGGCGGTCCGTCGTCACCGCGATACAGGGACCTTGATGCAGGCCCAGCTTCAGGATCACGCCGCCGTCTTTACGGTTCCGGTTGAATTCGGCGATGCCCATCTGCGCCGCCATGGCCGCCTGTACCCCCTGGTCCGCCTTGGCAAACGCCGCCATCACCGCATCACCAATGGTCTTGACCAATACACCGCCGTGACCCTCCACCAACGCCGTCAAATAATCGAAATGATCACGCACCAGATTATAGGCCGCCGCATCACCCAGGGCTTCGTAGAGCGAAGTCGAGCCCTTCAAATCCGTGAACAGCAGCACCACATTGGCAATGGCCACATCGTCGCCCGGGCGCAAGATCTGTTCCGGGCAATATTGCCGAAAGGCCGGCAGCACGATGGCCCGGTCCCCGGTCAAGGCATCCTGGCGCCAGGCCAGTTCCTCAACCACAAAGGTCAGGTTGCGCGGCGTCCGGTTCTCCAGCCGAATTTTGCCCGGCGGCGACGGCGGCCCGGTACTGATCCGTCCATCCACGGCCAGCAGGGACGGAAACCCCTGTTCCCCGCCCCAATCCACGTCGGTTTGCGGGCCCGCCTGGGTGGTGCGCAGGCGGTAGCCGCCGGGGCGCAGGGGCGGGTCAACTTCCAGGCTCGCGCCGGGGCCGACATGGCGCTGCACCTTGATATGGGGCACCGAGGGCGCACCCATCATGCAGAAAGCACCTTCCGGCAACGGGCGCAGCCAGGCCTCCGGCTGAAAAGTCAATTCCACATTGGCGGAAAAATCCTGCTCGAAATCCACGTTGCAGGTGCTGCAATGAACCGATTGGGGCAGGTCGGCTAGATTGTCTGGAACATCAGTGGCGTTGCGGCAGCGGGGGCACAAGACTTCCCAGCGCAAACGCAGCAAACCCTGGTTATGGGCGGCCAGAAACAACGCCACGACATCGGCTTCGTCCGCCTGCCATTTCCGCGCCAGGGCCAGGGGGCGAATACGTTGCAGCCAGGTTTCCGGCGTCTGGCCGAGATAGTCAGCCAACCGCCGCACGAGCGCGGGATTGCCAAGCCGTTCGCCGATTGCGGCCAGTGCCCCATCCAGACGCATTTGCACTGCCGGTTTCAAGGGAGCGGGATCGAAGGCAACAGCCCGTAGGGCCGTCTCATCATCCTTGACTGACGGTGAAGCCAGTTCTATCTGCAGGATCCGGTCCAACGCGGTGATGATCTTCAGTGCCGCCCGGCGCATGATACCTAAGCGGGCGCCAAGCCAGCCAACGGCGCCACAGGTATCCATTGTAAAGCGCATGCGCAGGTCAAAGCCGTTTGCCGCCGGGCGGATGTCACCCATGAACTCCACATAGCGAAACGCGCCTCTGCTAAATTCGCGCCGCTGTCGAATATAGCGTTGCTCGACCCATTCGCCCAGGTCTTCCGTCCATTCCGCCGCCATCGGCGGCCCGAATTGGCCTTTGGCCCGGCGCAGGACGCTGCCGTCGGCTTGCAATTCATCCACCGCCTGGTAGGCCGGTTGACCGATGGTTTCGTTCATTAGGCTGCTATCCGCGATCAACGGCCACAGACGCGCCAGGGATGCCTCGTAATGCAACGTTTTTTCCACAATGACCAACGGCATGGCGCGCCCCGCGTTCTCGTTAGCCGCCATGCACGCCGGCGACGGCGCCGGCCACGGTGATCAGACTGGCGGTCAGCAGGACCCAATGCAGACGCTGGATCAAGGCCAGGGTGCGATCGGGTTGGCTGCGCGCCCGCCGTGCAAACCATTTGTGCAAAACCAACGGCTCCAGCACGAACAGCATCAAGGTGAAAACCAGCCACAGCGCCGACATGGCATGCAACCACCAATAGCCTGGGTCGCCAAACCGCTCCCAGGCATCCAGAACATACAACATATAAAGACCCGAGACGCCGGTCAGCAGCGTGGTCAGGCGGGCCTGCCAGGCGAAACCGTTTTCCAGGCGTTCGAACATCGCCAGCCGTTCGCCGGGCGGCTGCAGACCCTTCAATCCGGGCAACAGGATCAGGGTGACAAAGGCCACGCCGCCAATCCACAGCACCACGCCGATCATGTGAACGACGCGCGCCAGCAGGAAGTCGTCCATGGCGTCCTCCGCTACACCGATTACTCGTAGCTGCGCGCGTCCTCGATGGCCAGGCCGTCGTCGGGCAGGCTTTCCGCCGCCACCAACCGGGCCCCGCCACGCAGCTTCAACACAGTCTGGATCGAGGCTTCCACCGCCTCCCGCAGGGAGGGGTCGGCGCCGGGCGCGGCGAATTTAAGGGTCATGATGTCATTGTTGTCTTCGGAGGTGATGACCAAACGGGCCTTGGTGATCTCCGGATGACGGGCGGCAATTTGCATGATGGCCGAGGGATGCACGAACATGCCCTTGAACTTTGTCGATTGGTCGGCCCGGCCCATCCAACCACGAATACGCATGTTGGTACGCCCGCAGGGGCTGATCCCCGGCAACACGGCGGACAGATCGCCGGTGGCAAAGCGGATCAGAGGATAGGTCGGGTTCAGGGAGGTCACCACGACCTCGCCGATTTCGCCCGCCGCCACGGGCTTGCTGCCCTGGGGTTCGACGATTTCCACGATCACCCCTTCGTCGATGATCATGCCGTCGATCGCTTTCGATTCATACGCCACCGATCCCAGATCGGCGGTGCCATAGCCCTGCAGCACGGAAACCCCCAGATCGGAGAGTTCCTGCCGCAGGCTGGGCGGCAGTGCTTCCGCCCCGACCAGGCCGTTTTTCAGGTTGGACAGATCATGGCCAAGCTCTTTCGCCTTGGTCAGGACGATGCGCAGAAAGGACGGCGTACCGATGAAGAAGTCCGGTTTTAGATCCGCCATCAACTGGATCTGAATTTCCGTGTTACCCACCCCGCCCGGCACCACTGGACAGCCGATCGCCCGGCAGCCGCTTTCCACCAGCATCGCCGCCGGCGTCAAATGATAGGAAAAAGTGTTGTGGACGATATTTCCCGGCCGCACCCCCGCGGCCCACAGGGCGCGGGCGTAGCGCCAATAGTCCTTGCGGTCCGCATCCGGCTCGTACAAACCGCCAGGCGAGGCAAAGATATGGGACAGTTCCGATAGCGGAACGGTGTTGATACCGCCCAGGGGCGGGTTTTTCTTTTGCAATGCGGCGAGATCGGACTTGCGCGTCGTCGGCATGGTGGCCAGGGCCGCGCGGCTGTTGATTTCCGCCGGGTCCAGATCGGCAAAGGCCGCCGCATAATGGGTGGACTTGGCCTTGGCGTGGGCGATTTGGGCCGACAATGCGGCCATCAAATCCGCTTCCCGCCGTTGCGGATCGCGGACTTCCAGATTGTCATAAAATTCGTCAGCACTGCTCATGGCTCGTACCCCTATCGGCATAGGATGGCCAGCCGCCCTGGCGGCAAGCGGCGCGGATCAGCCCAGCCAGCGTTTGCGCCGGCGGTAGGTCTTCACGCCGCGGAAGCTCTTCTTTTCGCCGCTGGAGATGCCCAGATAAAATTCCTTGATATCGGCGTTTTCGCGCAGGGCATCGGCCTTGCCCTCTAAAACAATAGCGCCGTTTTCCATGACATAGCCGTACTCTGCGATGTCGAGGGCCACGGTGGCATTCTGCTCCACCAGCAAAAATGTGGTCTTTTCCTGTTCGTTCAGGCGTTTGATGATACCGAAAATTTCCTCCATGATCATCGGCGCCAGCCCTAACGACGGCTCGTCCAGCATCACCATCTTGGGGTCCGACATCAGGGCCCGGCCGATGGCCAGCATCTGCTGTTCGCCACCCGACAGGTAACCGGCCTGAACATTCCGGCGTTCGAATATGCGGGGAAAATATTCCCATACCATTTGCATATTCTGCTTCATGACCGCGTTGGGCACGATATGGCCGCCGGCAATCAGGTTTTCCTCCGCCGTCAGATGCTCGAACACCCGGCGCCCCTCGAACACCTGCACGATGCCCATCTTGACCGCCTCGTAGGCCTGCAGGTGATCGATACGCTGGCCGTCGAATTCAATGGAGCCGCGGGTCACTTCGCCGCGTTCGACCCGCAACTGGCCCGAGATCGCCTTCAGGGTCGTGGACTTGCCGGCGCCGTTGGCGCCCAGAACGGTGGTGATGGTGCCATCGTGCACTTCGATCGAAATGCCTCTCAAAACCAGAATGACGCCATCATATATGACTTCGACGTTGTTGAGATTGAGCACGACCACTCCCCGAAAAAATACAGAAATCTTGAATTAAATGGAAAAAAAGGTGGCTGGCCCGGAGCGCCGGGCCAGCCCCTAGTTCCATTAGCTTCATCTAATGGCCTTTCGTGACCATCTCCATGACCGCTTCGCGATAGCCGTGCTGCCATTCGGAGACCGGAACGAAACCATCGCCCTGGACCTGGAAGACCCGAATCCAGCCACCACCTTCGTGATCCTTGGCGGTGAGGGTCATCGGCGGTAGAATACCACCTAAGGAGAAGTCCTTGACTTGCTCCAAGCCGTTCTTGACGTCCTCGCCGGTGATCTTGCTGCTGCCGCCCTTGGCCTTGACGGCATTCTCGATCCCCTTCAGGTGCACGGCCGCGGCCATCAGGCCTCGGTTATAGTACACGGTCGATTCCATCTCTTTCGGCGCATCCTTGCCCTCGGCCTTATACATAGCCTTGATGTCATCCAGCACCTGGTATTTGGAACCGGCGCCGGCGAACTGCATGACGTGAAAGCCCTGCGCCTTGGCCCAGCCGCCCGCGCCCATGATATTGGATTCGCCCGCGGCCCAGACAAAGCCGATCATCTTTTTCAACGGATAGCCCTGGCGGGTGAATTCGTTGATCGAGACAGACGGGGCCTTGCCGAAGGTGTGGTTAAGAACAAAATCGGCCCGGTAACGGCGCGCGATGTCCTGCACCTGTACCTTCATTTCGACACCTGGTGGTGGGATCGCGAACTCCTTGAGCTCGAATCCTTCCAAGTCCCGCAGCATATGTAGTACGGGCAGGGGTTCGCGTCCGGCAGGGTTATCGTAATAGATATAGGCTATCTTTTTGCCTTTCAGGACGCCGCCAAGTTGTTCCTTGGCGAATTTGACGCCAACCGCGGCCTGTGACCAATAGGTGGCCGCGATGGGGAACAGATAGGGATACTTTTCGCCGTTAGCCGCGCCCGCCGAACCGAAACCAGGGCTGGTACCGGGGATGCGATCCTCGTGCAACAGCGGCGTCAGCGCCTGGGTATGTGGCGTGCCGTAGATGCCCACGATCACTGCGCCCTCTTTCTTGAAGCGCTGATAGGCCTCCATCCCAGGCGGAACCTTATACTCATGGTCGATCTCCATCACCCGCACTTGGTTGCCCATGATGCCGCCCCTGCTGTTCACCAGCTTGACATAATCATGATAACCTGGGCACAGGAACGTGCCGACGGTTTGCGTCGGACCGGTTCTGTCGCACTGCAGACCGACGACGATCTCGCCGGCCATGGCGGTGCCAGCCTGAAATGCGGCGGCCGCTAACACGGTCGCTGCCATCAGACCTAATCTTACGTGTCTCATGCCTTGTTCTCCCTTGTTAGACACCGCCGCGCTGCTGCGCGCCGGCTTTTCCCCCTCACCTTAATAGGAAAAGGGCCAAACCCGGAAATAATTCCGGATATTCCGCCACAGCTTGTTCAAGCCCTCCGGCTCCACCACCAGAAAAAATATGATCAAGCCGCCGAACAGGATCAGGCGCATTTGCGCGATGACCTGCGCCAAATAGACGCCGTCAACGAATAAAACGCCGACTGTTTCCATGAATACGCGAATGACGATGGGCAATAATGTGATGAAGACCGCGCCGAAGATTGATCCCAGGACCGAGCCGAGACCACCGATAATACACATGGCCAGATAGTCGATGGATATGGGCAATTGAAAAGCTTCGTAATTGGCGATGCCGAAATAATAGGTGTACAACACGCCGGTAACCCCGGCGTAGAAGGACGAAATGGCGAAGGCCAGAAGCTTGTAGCGATAAACGTTGATGCCAATAATCTCGGCCGCGATATCCTGATCGCGGATGGCGACAAAGGCGCGGCCGATCCGGCTGCGCACCAAATTCATTGTCGCAATGATCGCTACGATCGTTACGGGCAGAATGAAGAAATATAGCTCTGACTGGGTATTCAGCACATTGCCAAAGAATACCGGCCGCGGCATCTCGATCGAGGCTTGCACGCCGCCCGAGATCAGCGGTGTATGGTTCAGCACCCATTCGATGATGAACTGCGCCGCCAAAGTGGCGATGGCCAGATACAGGCCCTTGACCCGCAGCGACGGCAGACCGACCAGTGTTCCGATCGCCGCCGCCATCAAGCCGCCGGCCGGCAATGTCACCCAAAACGGCATGTCGAAATGCACCGCGAAATTGGCCGCCGTATAGGCGCCAACCGACATGAAGGCGGCATGGCCGATGGAAATCTGCCCAGTATAGCCCAGCAGGATATTCAGACCCAGTGCGCCGACCACCGCGATGGCCGCGATATTTATGATCGAAAGATAATACTCGTCCAGGACCGTGGGTGCGACGACAAGGAACAGAAGCACGAAGCCCGTCGCGGCCACCTTGCCGATCGGCAACGGGTACAGGGCCATATCGGCCTTGTAGCTGGTCTTGAAGTAGCCGCTCTCGCGATGAAACATGACGCAATTTTCCCCGACGCTCAGATACGCTCAATGATTGGCTTGCCGAATATCCCATATGGCCGGATCATCAACACGATAATCATCAACACATACGGCGTGAAGTCCTTGGTGCCGCCGCCCACATAGGGATCTATGTATCCAGCCGAAATAGCCTCGACCACGCCGACGATGATGCCGCCGACGATGACGCCCACGATCGAATCGAGGCCGCCCAAAATGACCACCGGGAACACCTTGAGACCAAGCTGCGCCAATTGCGTATCGACGCCAATGGCACTGCCCCAGACCAGGCCGCCCAAAAGCGCGACAAAACCGGCCAGCATCCAGGCAAGAACAAAATAGCGCTCCACATTGATACCCATGGCCATGGAAACCTGATGGCTGTCGGCAACCGCCCGCATGGCGACACCCTTGCGGCTTTTCATGAAGAACCAGCCGAACACCGCCATGAAAGCGATGGAAATGCCGCCGCCCAGCAGGTCGATCGGGCTCACAAAAAACGGGCCCCAAACGATCGGTTGGTCCGGAATTGGCAAGGGGATGGGCTGTGTCTCCGCGCCGAACACCAAGGGGCCCAGGCCGCGGAAAATCAGCGCCAGGCCAATGGTCGCCATAATGATGGCCACGACCGGGCGGCCGATCATCGGGCGCAGAACGACCCGCTCCAGCCCCCAGTTGAACACCAGCATGAACAATAAAGCGGCGGCGATGGCAGCCCACAAAGGGAAGCCATACAGGTTCAAAAAGCCGGCGACGATGATGGCGGCGAACATGCAAAATTCGCCCTGGGCGAAATTGATGGCATCGGTGGATTTGTAAATCAGCACGAATCCCACGGCCACCAGGGCGTACATCAACCCAGTCAAAACGCCGTTTGTCACCAATTCGATAAAAAATTGCCACTGCATGCCGGGTCTCCCTAAGCCGCTTCTTGGATCATCATGCGGGCGTCAACGAAGGATTCGGTACCATCCTCGAAGGTGACGGCCAAGCGTAACGCTACTTCTTTTTCACCGCCGTAAAACGCCTTGATCACGGGGCCATATTTTTCGGCGATGAAACCGCGCCGCAATTTGCGGGTCCGGGTGATCTCGTTGTCGTCGGCGTCCAGATCCTTGCTCAGCAGCAGGAACCGCTTGATACGGGAAACTTCCGGCAGGCCCTGATTGATTTTTCGGATCTCTTCGCTGATCAGCGCCACGACTTCCCGTTTCTGACTCAGATCCATATAGTTGGTATAAGGCAGACCCTGCCCTTCGGCCCATTTGCCCACGGTTTCAAAATCAATGGCTACCATGGCCGAGATGAAAGGGTGGCCATGTCCAAACGAAACCGCCTCGTTGATGAAGGGGCTGAATTTCAACTTCAATTCAACGAATTGCGGAGCAAATGGCGTACCATCACCCAGTTTACCCACATCCTTGGCCCGGTCGATTATGACCAAATGGCCCTTTTCGTTAAGCAACCCGGCATCACCGGTGCGGTACCAGCCGTCTTCCGACATGGCCTCGGCGGTCTTGTCGTCCTGCCTGTAGTAGCCGGCAAAAACACCCTTTCCTCTGATCTGGACCTCACCATCCTCCGCGATGCGCACCTCAATACCCGCGCAGGGCGCGCCCACCGTATCGGGACTGGCCTGATTGTCAGGCTGCAGGCTGACAAGCCCGCCAACCTCGGTCATGCCATAAACTTGTTTCAGGTTGATGCCAAAGCCGCGGAAGAAGCGGAATGTGTCCGGCCCCATGGGCGCACCGCCGGTCAGGCACCAGCGCGCGCGGCGCATGCCAAGCTGATCGCGAATAGGACCAAAGACCATGAATTCACCCAGCTTGCCCAACAGACGGAGGCCCAAGGGGATCGTCTTGCCGTCAAATTTCAGATCTTCAATCTGCTGCGCGATGCCGCTGAAATATGTGAAGGCCTTGCGCTTCATGGGTGATGCGCTGGCCCCTTTCAATTGCAGGTTGGACAGCATGCCCTCCCAAATCGCCGGCGGGGCAATAATGCCGGTCGGACCTAATTCGCGCAGATCGCGCATCACGGTCGATGGTCTTTCCGGGCAATTATTGGTCGCGCCCACCAGCAGACTAATGACCAGGCCGTAGACCGTATCGCCAACCCAGGCCATGGGCAGATAGGCGAGAAAATCATCGCTGGCGCGCACATCCTCGTTGGCGACGAAAATGCGGCCGCAGGACAACAGATTGCCATGGGTCAGCATTACGCCTTTCGGATCGCCCGTGGTGCCGGAGGTGTAGCATATCAGGGCGACGTCGGCGCTTTTGCCCTTACCCACCTCGGCATCAAAATAGCCAGCATTGGCGCTATCGAATGTCCGCCCGGCGGCCTGCACCTCGGCATAGGATTTCAAGATATCCTCGTCGTAGCCGACCATGCCGCGGTCGTCGCAATAGATCAGCCATTGCAGATCGGGCAGTTCATCCTTGATTGACAGGATCTTATCGACCTGCTCCTGGTTCTCCGCCACGATCACCTTGACTTGGGAATGGCGCAATACGAACGCCAGTTCCTTGGCGATCGCATCCTGATAAACCGGCACCGCCATGCCGCCCAGGCATTGAGCCGCGACCTGCGCCCAATACAACCGGGGCAGGTTTGTACCGATAATGCCCAGCTTGTCCTCGCGCCCAAAACCCAACGATGCCAAGCCTAATGACAATTCACGCACTTGCGCTGCATATTGGGACCAAGTGTAGCTTTTCCAGATGCCCAGTTCCTTTAACCGAATGGCCGGCTGATCGCCCATTTGTTGGGCATTCTGGAGCATATATTCCGGTAATGTTGCTAGCTCTGCCATCGCCTCAGGCAACCTCCTTGTGGTCGGTGCTGCCCAGATACGCCTCGATCACCTTGGGATCGGCCCGCACTTGGTCGGGCGTGCCCTGGGAAATTTTCTCGCCCATATCCATCACCATCACATGGTCCGAGATATCCATCACCACGCCCATGTCATGCTCGATCAGGGCGATGGTGGTGCCCCATTCCTGGTTCACGTCCAGGACATAACGCACCATGTCTTCTTTTTCTTCCTGGTTCATGCCGGCCATGGGTTCGTCCAGCAGCAGCAAGCGCGGCTCCGCCGCCAGGGCGCGGCCCAGTTCGACGCGTTTTTGCAGGCCATAGGCCAACGCACCGGTGGGCGCCTTGCGCAGGTCGGTCAAATTCAGGAAATCGATGATTTCCTCAACCCGTTCCCGGTGCGCCACTTCCTCGCGTTGCGCGGGGCCCCAATAAAGGAAAGAGGCAAGCACACCCGACTTCATCAGCACATGGCGCCCCAGCATCAGGTTTTCCAAAACGGTCATGCCGCGGAACAGGGCGATATTCTGGAACGTCCGGCCAATCCCCAGGGCCGCGATGCCCGACGCCGCAGTTTGGGATATATCACGGCCTTCGAAAAGGATACTGCCTTCATCCGGGTGATAAAAACCCGAAATCATGTTCAGCATGGTCGTTTTGCCGGCGCCGTTCGGGCCAATGATGGCAAAAATCTCGCCCTCCTGAACGTCCGCGCTGACGTTCGACACGGCACGGACACCGCCAAAGTTTTTGGCCGCGCCCTGAATTTGGAGCTTCACGCCGCCGCCGGAGCCAGCCGTTTCAGTCATGCCGCCGCTACCCTTATGTTCACAAAAGCAAATCCTAGCCGGCCATGGCCCAAGCGCCGAACAGATTGAACCGTTCGGTCACACATTTCCGTGGCCGTCGAATTCTCAACCGAGGCAAGATTTTCAAACTTCATATTGGGAAATCCACAACGCCGACCCCTGTACAAACGCTTTGCAGTCCACTATGTGCTGGCACGATCTTCACCGAAACGCGCCCGTTAGCCGCATCAAAGTACGCCGAACCGAGCGCTGATTTTTCAGCTTATCGAATTCAACTATGCATAACGCCATGCGCAGTAAAGCGACAGATTGCAGCGCCGTCAAGCGCCCGTTGCTCTTGTGTCAGTAGCGAATGATATGTCCGGATTTTGTAGCAGACGATATGTCCGGTCTTTGGAAGCGTTCCA
>JAQBYC010000133.1 GCA_027623205.1 Pseudomonadota bacterium
CCCGACCACCCATTGATCATAATCCTGTGGGTGGTCGGGAGGGGGAGCGGGTGGCTCGGCGACTCGATGAATATCGAAAATGGTCTAGAAACGGTTGGGTCATAGAATTCCGCGATGTACGCGCCGCCGGCATTTATAGTGCAACAGCTAACTTGGCAGCTGCCCCGGTGCCGGCCCTGGTGCAGGCCTTCGGTGTCCGCCGTGACATGCTCATTCCGCTTGGCCTTCACGTGTCGGCGGCGGTGCTGCCATCCCGCTTTCATTCATGGTCATAGCCCGCTTCCTCGGGCGCCGCGGCTTGGCGGGCAAAAGCCGACGCGTTGACTTATACCAATCCGCGTTGATAGGGACCCATGGAGACGCCGTGCGGGGGCTTTCGGGTAGGAGCGTGCGACGCAGCGATACGGGGTATCGTCAAGCCTTCACGACGCCGTCCGAGGCTGCGCGGAGACGATCTTCATGAGTTCCTATCAGCGCGGGTTGGTATTACTATCCATATCCTGGCGATCGACGCGAAAACGCGCCGAATAATCCAATTTGATGCCGTGGACACTCCAAATAGCCATGATAAGGTTGGCTGGTCCCGCGCGGCAACCTAATCAAGGCCATCTCCATTGAGACACAAGCGTTCCAACGTCCGCGCGCGCGTGGAGACTTTGCGGTCATGACTATTGAAAGCCGGGTACTGCTTGCCATGTGCGGGTTGATTACCGTCAATCAACTGGGCTTTGGCAGTGTCATTCCGGTACTGCCGCTCTATGCGCAATCATTCGGCGTGCCGGCCTCCGCCATTGGCATGGCCGTGGCGATTTATGGCCTGGCGCGGTTCTTCGTTGCCGTCCCATCCGGGCAGCTTTCCGATTGGCTTGGCCGGCGCCCGACACTCGCCATCGGCGGCCTGATTTCGGCCACCGGCAGCTTTTGGTGCGCGGCGGCGACGGAATACCCCGAATTCATCATTGCCCGGTTTGTATCAGGCGCCGGCGCGGGCATTATCCTGACCACCGGCCAGGTAGTGCTGGCCGACATCTCAACGCCGGAACGGCGTGGCCGGATGATCTCGATCTATCAGGGCTGTTTTCTGTTCGCGGTCGGTATCGGGCCCTTGCCCGGAGGCATATTGGCAACCCATTTCGGCCTTGCCGCGCCCTTCCAGGCCTATGGTATCGCCTCTTTGCTGGCAACGGCGATGGCCTGGTTCGCGGTCAAGGAAACCAGAGGCCTGGGCTTGAAAGGCCCCAGCCACGGCGGCCGCGCGGCGTTTTCCTTCATGCGGCAGATCGGCATCCTTTTGCGTCAGGTCGGGTTCGCCCTGGTCAGCGTTATCTCCCTGACCAATGCGATCACACGGACCGGCGGTTTGTTCACTGTTATTCCGGTATTCGTCAGCGTCAGATTGGGGCTTTCGGTCGCTGAAATCGGTTTTGGCATGGCCCTGGGCAGCGTCTTCGGCCTGGTGGCTGCCTATCCTTCGGGCATTCTGGTTGATCGTTTTGGGCGCAAGGCGGTGATCGTGCCCGCCACGCTGATCAGTGGCGCATCGATGCTGTTGTTCATGCTGGCGCCAAGCTATCTTTGGTTCGTGGTAAGTTGCGTGGTATGGGGCGTTGCCGCGTCCGTTGGCGGCACCGCGCCGGCGGCCTATGCCGCCGACTCCGCGCCGCCCGGCATGAACGCGGCGGCCATGAGTACATTTCGGATGCTTGGTGATCTTGGCTATGTTATCGGGCCGATCGTTCTGGGTCTTGTGGTTGATGCCCGAGGGGCGCAAGCCGCCCTGCTGCTGAGCGCGGCGATCAGCGTTGCCGCTGGTATGCTTTTCCTGAAATTCGCGCCGGAAACACATCGCGGTGCAAAGTAACGGGGCCGCGGGCGAACCGGGCCCCTCGTGCCGAGCCACGATGGTCAATATCCGCAACGTGCTGGGTTGGGTCGACTGAACGCCGCGAGCCGTGAGATGCCGGACCAGTGGTGAAATGGCCATCACGGCATTTCTCTTTTAATTACTCCGGCCGCGTGCAGCGCCCTAATTTCGGCCTCTTGGTATCCGACCTCGGCCATGACTTCATCCGTATGTTCGCCCAACAGCGGCGTCGGCCGTTTCTGGGTGGGCTGCGTGCCGCCAAATTGAACGGACCGCCAGGCGACCGACAGCCTGCCCACGACAGGATGCTCTGTGATCGCGACCATATCGTTGTCCAATGTATGAGGGTCATTCAGGAACAGCTCGCTGTCGCCCGATTGCGCCTCCGCCGAGGGTACGCCCGCGCGCTGCAAATCGGCGCGGGTTTCGGCCAGTCCACGCGCGGCAAACGCCGCTGCGAGTTGCCGGGCAAGGGGCGTTTCGTTTGGATGGCGACCTTCGCCAGGACTGGTCCCGGCAAATTTCAAGCTGTCTAAATCCAAACCTTCAAGCTCCGAAGCTTCCAGCCCGGCAACCCGGCAGAGCGCGCGGCGCGGCGCGGCGCCTTCCGCAACGACATAAATCCATCCGTCCTTCAGGCGAAACAGCCGATGGAACGGATTGAGGCCATATTGATCCTTGTCGGCAAGCGGGCGTTCCGGCCGGCCGGCATAGGACGAGAACCAGGCCGAGCTTAACAGCGCGGCGCTGTTCAAAAGATTGCCATCCACCCGCTGCACGATGCCGTGCCGGGTACGCGCGAAAATCGCCAGCACTGTGCCAAACGCCCCCAAGGCGCCGTTGGTGTAGTCGGTTGGGGCCAACTGGGCGGGAAACACCGGCGCATTTTCCGGCCCGCCCTGGGCCCATGACATACCCATCAGTGCCTGTGCCAAGGGATCAATCCCAGGCCGGCGGGCATAAGGACCAGTCCGGCCATAACCGGTCAGATGGGTCTCGATCAGCTGCGGATTGATAGCCGGTCCGATACCCATGCGCTCGGTCGCGCCAGGCCGTAGATTGGCAAGCAATGCGTCGGCCGAGGCCGCGATGCGCTGCACGACCTCCCGGCCGGCTTCGCTGCTGGTGTCCACCGAAACCGAACGTTTGTTGAAATTCAGGTTGTAAAAATAGGTCCGCCCGATCGGTCTGGAGAGATCTCCCCCCAGTGGCTCCAACTTGATCACGTCGGCGCCCAGATCCGCCAAAAGCCGGCCCCCGGTCGGCCCCGCGATGAGATTGGTGATCTCCAGAATGCGGATACCGGCCAGGGGCGGCGGATCTGCTTTGGCTGCGGTCCGCGGCGCGCCAGGCGCTGTTGCTGAGGTCGCCTGAATGGCGTCCAAAGTGATGCCCTGCCCGCTCCCCTCCGACGCCCTGGGGCCCTGTATTTTTCCGGGTGTCTCGCTAAGGACAATGGGCACGCCCATCTGCACCACCGGGCCAAGCGCGGGATCCTGCAGGGTGAGCACCATCTCGTTGTGGATCACCTGTGGGTCGGTCATGCCATCTTCGGTCTGTTGCGCGGGCGCGAAAGGAACATCCGCCGCTTCGAACGCTTCCACCCATTCGCCGAGCGGCTTGCCCGCTATCACCCGGGCCACGACATCGCGCAGTTCAGCCTCGTCCTCCGGGGTAATGCCTCCGGTCCCGCCTGCAAACCTTGGCTCTGCAATCAGTTCACCGATCCCCATTAATGCTGCCGCGACAGAGATGAAACGGGTATGCACACAACCCAGTTGCACCCAGTTACCGTCGGCGCATTGGTAGACGCTGTAGAATGGCGCGCTGCCCGAGGGGTGGGTTTGAAAGACGTGCGGCTCCAGGCGTTCGCCGATGACCTTCGGATGATAGAGCAGCGCGCCCGCCATCAATGAGGTCTCGACCGAGCGCCCGCGGCCGGTCTGCTCGCGGGCAAGCAGCGCGGCGGCAATGCCAAGGCAGGCCAAAACCGCCGCGCCGACATTGGGCAAAGGATGCACCAGATGCACCGGGGCAGGGCGGAATCCCGGCAGCCCGCCTAGAACGCCCATGCGGGCAAGGACCAGATCCTCGATCGGCGGTTCATCCCTGAGCGCACCGCGCTTGCCGTATGCCGTTATGGAGCAGTTGACGAGGCAAGGGTTTATCCGCGCCAGCCATTCGGGGGCAACCAATTGCTGGCGCTTCGAACTTGGGGCGAAATCCTCGACCAGCACGTCCGCGCCCGCCACCAATTGGCGGAACCTGGCAGCGTCCCCGGTCTCTCCGGCCGCCCGGTCGAGATCAAGCACAAGGCGTTCCTTGCCGCGGTCCCAAACAATAAATCCGCCATCGCGGAACACCGGCGCATCCGGTTCGGCGATACGAATGACCCGGGCGCCCTGGTCACTCAACAGCATGGTGCAAAGCGCCGCGGCCGCGCCCGTGCTCAGGTCGAGTATGATGATCCCATCCAGGGTACTTGGCATGGTCGGTCCTATTGATCAACGGCGTACGTGGCGGAAGACGGCGGCGGAAAAATATCATTGTCTCCCGATCCGTCCCGGCGGCTGCGCCAAGAGAACTTTTCAATCAGTTGGAGTCGCGGCCGCGACTTAAGTAATTGCTTCAATTGCCCCATTCTGAAAATTCCGGGCACATTCGGGTCATATGTCCTCTAGGTTTCGTGGGACAAAATGATCGTACCGGCCGCCGACAGCATGCCACCCATACCATTGACCAGCGACAGCTTCGCGCCCGGGACCTGACGGTCACCGCATTCACCGCGTTGCTGGCGCACGGCCTCGATGATCGGGAAAATGCCGTACATGCCCGAATGGGTGTACGACAGCCCGCCGCCATTGGTGTTGATGGGCAGCGATCCACCGGGTGTCGATCTGCCGTCCTCGAAGAAGGAGACGCCTTCGCCCGGCGCGCAGAAGCCGAGGGACTCCAGCATGATCGGCGGACCGGAGGTAAACGCGTCGTAGAGCATGATATGATCAAAGTCGCCGTGCGTCACCCCCGCCATCTCGAACGCCTTGTTGCCGGCGTTTCTGGTCGCCCGGCTTAACGGCAGGTCGGCCATGTTCGTCACCATGACATGCTCGGTGCCTTCGCCCGCGCCCCGGACATAGACCGGTTTTTTGGCACAATCCCTGGCCCGGTCCGCCCGCGTCAGGACGACGGCGCCGCCGGCATCCGTCACCAGACAGATGTTCAGCAGATTGAACGGATAGATCAGAGGACGGGACTCCAACACGTCCTGCACCGTAATAGGATCGCGGAACTTCGCCTTGGGATTGAGGCAGGCCCAGGCGCGGGTCGAGACCGCAACATCCGCCCAATTCTCCAGCGTGGTGCCATAATCGTGCATGTGGCGGGTCGTGATCATGCCGAAATTGGTCGCGGCGCCCCCGAACCCGTAAGGCGTTTCAAACTGGCCGCTGAGGGAGGTGTCGCGGCTGCGGGTGACGCCGGTTCCCGACCGCCCGCTTTCACCGTGGGAGACGACGGCGACATCGCACAGCCCGTGGTGCAGCGCCAACAGCGCATGCCCCACCATGATGATGAACGAACAGCCGCCGACCGTCGTGCCGTCCACATAACGTGGGGTGAGGCCCAGCGCCTCGCCCAACAGGGCGGGCGAATGCTGACCCGCCGTAAAGATGCCGTCGATGTCCGAAACCTTTAGACCGGCGTCGGCCACGGCGTTGTGGATTGCCTGCAGGTGCAGGCTCAATTGACTGACATTCGGCAGGCTGCCGATTTCGTCGGATTCATCGACGCCGACAATGGCCACCGAGTTGGATAATTCTTTCATTTCACGCTTCCATCAAGATTTAGGGCGCAAGGGATCTTGCGGTGGCTCTTTCGCCTACGGCAGGTCAACGGGCCGGCTGAAAGAGCGCAATGGTGACCTCGTCGGTCTGCTTTTCGAACACCACCTCGACAGCCATGTCGCATTTCACCACCGCCGGGTCAGCCTCGACATTGATCAGGTTCGACATCATGCGCGGACCTTCCTCAAGCTCGACCATGGCCAGGACAAAGGGCGGCGCAATCTTGAAGGCCGGGTTGAATGAACGGTAGGCGATCTCGAACGAATATAGTTTGCCCCTGCCGCTGGCCTGTATCCAGCCAACGTTCCGAGAATGACAATGGGGGCACAAAATGCGGGGATAAAAGAACGCGCGGCCACAGTCACCGCATTTTGGCAGCATCAGTTTTCCTATCCGAAGGCCATCCCAATAGGGTTTGGCTTCAGGGGTCATGGGGGTTGGCAACGGCCGTTGAAGTTCCAAGGGGCATCCTTCTCGTTTTTTCACGCTGACATCCACCGCGTATGCGGCAGCTTAAGTTTAACCTGTTCAGGAGACCGAGTCTCATTCGGCTAATTACAAAAATGCGCGGCAAGAAGACAAGGTCATTAGGTTCGCTTCAGGCTGGCCGTCCCGCAACGTTACCAGTACACCCCGTGGAATAATGCGGCAGGTGATCGCTGAGCATGTTTCCCTAGAATATGCTCAGGCTCTTTAAGATTAGAGCAATTGAACCAATTAGTTAAGTCGCGAAGGTGACTCCGGTTGATTGAAAAATTGGTCTAACAATCACGATGGAAAGCGGGCGATAGGACGTCCTCATTTCCCTTTACCAGCCTTTGTGGCAATATGGCCATTGACCGCACCATGAAGGGGCGGCGTTGCATGGCAAGGAAGAAAATATATGCGTCGGCCAAACAAGAGCGCCGCGCTTGGGCTCGGAGATCAATTGGAGAAGGTTGATTTTCCCGGTAGCGTCTGGATTGTCACCCGCCTGATCGAATCCCGATACATCCTGCCTCATGCCGTTGTCGTTTACCAAAAAGTCCGCAGCGAAACACGTATGTTGGCCGTTTCCATTTTGCGTGACGAGAACTTTTATCGGCGGCTGGAGCCGCCTTTGGCGCCCACTCGATAATTAATCACAATCCGGCTGTCCCCTCAGCGGTTGCCGCCCTGCCGATCCGGTTTCTGCTCTCGAGAAGAAGTTTGAGACTGCGGGATGGCACGTCAGAAAGGCTCCACAAAGCATTGTGCAAAGGTGAATAGAACATGACAAAAGCTAAGGCCCGGCAACGGGCCAAAACGAAAGCGGCACAAAAAATCGGAAAGCGAGAGGCCAACGCCGATCAGCCCAGTCACATCCGGCCCGGGCAGTTCGATCCAGGATCGGGCTCGATCAAGGGGCTCAAGATCAATGCTGATGTCAGGCACGCCGGCAGAGGGCAGCGGGGGGCGGGGCGGTCGAGATAGCCCTGTCATTGAACGCCGTTCGTGATGCCGGTGCTGCTTTGATCTTGGTCACGCCAGACCGGCCGTGTACTGCGGTCTAGCGCGTTTCCATCAAGCGGGCTCGATGCCAGGCATTACCGGTGCAATTCCACCGTGTCAGGCCGCTTCATCAACGGCCGCCTTCAGGCGCGGCGCTACCTTTGTCGCGAATTGCTCCAATGCGGGTCTGACGTCAACCGGGCGCAGGCCCGGCGGAACCGCCCAGGTCACCAAATCTGTCACCCGGTTTTGCCGGATAAATGCGCTCAATTCGGCGACGCAATGATCGACATCGCCGACCACCCAGTTCTGAGAGATCCGTTCGCGATCCTGGTCCGGCGGGGCGCCACGACCCGCGGCCGCGAAGGCACGGGCGTAAAACTCCATGCGGAAGCGTTCGGCGGCCCGCACCGCCGGCCAGTCGCGCTCTTTTTCATCGGTTACATAGCAGGGTTTGATGATGCCTACGCGATAGCCATCGGGGTCGCGGCCATCGGATGTCAGTGCGTCGCGCCAAACCTGAACGGTGGTCTCGTATGGGCCCTGAGGCAGCAGATGGGCATTGAAGTGGGCCGCGCGCAGCGCGCCGTTCCTGGACGACGCCGCGACCCAGAGCGGCGGGCCACCGGGTTGCACATAATCCGGTTTGATGATCACGTCCTGGGCCTGATATCGTTTGCCCTTGAAGCTGAAGCGCGCGCCGCTGAAGCAGCGCCTAAGAATTTCCAGACCTTCGTCGGTCCGCGACAGACGGTGCGTGGCCGGCATGCCGTAACCGGCGAAATCCCGCGGCGCATAGCCGAGGCCGACGCCAATTTCGATCCGGCCGCCGCTCAGATTGTCCAGCACCGCCAGGTCTTCGGCCAGACGCACCGGCTGGTAGAGCGGAAGGATGGATATATCAGACGAAAAACGGACCTTCCGGGTCCGCGCGGCCATGGCCCCGGCGACCGGAATCCAGGAGGGCAGATAGCCGTCTTCGACGAAATGATGTTCGGTGAACCAGATCAGATCGATGCCCAGCCCGTCCAACCAAACCGCCTGATCAAGTATCTCCGCATAAAAATCTTGATTGTCGGTGCCCGAAGCGGGCGGATTACGGAAATCATAGACGACCCCAATGCGCAGATGCGGTTTCATGATTTAACCTCCCAAACATCAATGCGGTCCATATTCGGTGCTGTTCTGGACCATTTTTAACATCCGTTGAACCAACCAGCACCTTATCTGTTCCACGGACCGACCACCCAAAGCCTATGGACCTGCCGGTGTCGGGGCGGGTCGCGTGTGGCGCGGCTCAATGTATATCGAAAATGGCGGAGATCTTAGAATTCAAATCTGAGGAAATGGCCTTGTGCCGTAACGCGAGAGCGATGTCGCGATGGCCTTGAAAAAATTATTTCGTCGGCAATGGAATAATGCCTGATCTTTGGTGTTTACCAATTACGGGCGTTCATCGCCTCAACATTGGGTTAGATAAAATAGGGGAGAATTTTGCCATGCGACCACTTGCTGTATGGACGTTGGGATTGGCTTTGGTTGTTGGTGCCTGTGCGGGCTCCAACGAAATGGCTAAGAAAAATATGGCCCATGCTCACATGGGACACGTTACCAAGGGATGGAATGATACACCGGACAAAAAGGGCCTGCTACTGACGGCAATCGCGGAAAGCAAAGTGGCGGCGCAACATGCCGGCTTTGCCGCGAGCAAGCCAGATAATCTCAATTGGATGAAAACCCATACCCATCATGTGCTGCATGCGGTGGATCCATCGCTCGAAAATAAGGGGCCGGGTCTGGGTTATGGCGTGGTCAGGGGCGCCACGGGCTGTGCCAAACATATCGAATTCGCAGCCAACAGCGACGGCGCCTCCGATAATGTGAAGGCTCATGCGGTTCATGTTGCAACCGCTTGCAACAATACTGTCGCCAGAGCAAAGGAGATTATTGCCGTTGGCGACAATATCCTGGCCGCGAACGATGCCGCTGCCGCCGCCCCGCACGTAAAGAAGCTGAAAATGCTGTCTGACCAGCTGCTTACCGGCGCGGACGCCAACGGGGATGGCAAGATCACCTGGCAAAAAGGTGAGGGTGGCTTGAACGAGGCGGACAAGCACATGGGCTTCATGGCCAAAGGTGAAGGCATGTAGCACTGGCCCGATGTGATATGGAGCCAGTCAGATGAATGCGGGGCGAAGTGTGAGGGTCCACTTCGCCCCGGTGACCGCCGGGGATAATCGGATATGGGAAAACGGGACGCGATAATCGCGGAAATACCGCGCCTGCGGCGATTTGCCCGTGCCCTGGTTGGCGATTCATCCGTCGCAGATGATTTGGTTCAGGATTGCCTGCTGCGCGCACTTGGACGGTTGGGTCTTTGGCGGCAAGGCGGCAACATGCGGGCGTGGTTGTTCACTATACTGCGCAATCTGCACAAAAATCGGCTTCGCCAATCGTCCCGACGGCCACCGGAGTTGCCGATCGATGAAGTCAGCGGCATCTCAAGCGCACCGGCACAGGAGCAGCAACTGGCACTGCGTGACCTGAGCCAGGCGTTGGCGAGTTTGCCGGAGCCGCAGCGGGAAGTCGTGCTGCTGATCGGGCTGGAAGGCATGAGCTATAAGGACACGGCCCGAATCCTTGATGTTCCCGTCGGTACGGTCATGTCGCGATTGTCGCGCGGCCGTGAAGCACTCAGGAATTTGATGAACGACGGTGGTCTGGACGACAAGCCCTCTTTGAGGAGAGTAAAATGACCCCACGGGAACCGTTCAACGAATTTGACATTCATGCCTTTGTCGACGGCGGGCTCGATGCATTGCGGCGGGAAAAGTTCGAGGATTGGTTGGCCGACAATCCGGAGATTGCCCAACGGGTTGCGGCCTACCGGCGGCAGAACGAGGAATTACACGCTTATTTTGACCGCCTGGCAGACGAACCGGTTCCGGCGGAGATGATGGCCCGGCTGGCGAACGCGCGCACGAATGGATTTTCATCGGTTTTGCTGCGCATCGCCGCCACGCTGCTTTTGCTGTTCGCAGGCGCGGTGGGTGGTTGGGGTTTGCGTGGGCTCGATATCTCGCCGGCAGCACCTTTCGGATTGCCGGAATATGTTGAAAGGGCGGTAGGCGCGCACATCGTCTACGCTGCCGAAATTCGCCACCCGGTCGAAGTCGATGCGGCGCAACAAAACCATTTGGTCGACTGGTTGTCGAAACGCTTGGGAAACCCTTTGCGCGCGCCATTGCTACGAAATGCCGGTTTTGAGCTTGTTGGCGGCCGGCTGCTTGAGGATGCTGGACAACCGGCAGCGCAGTTCATGTATGAGGACGATGCCGGGCGCCGCGTCACTGTCTATGTTCGCTCGCATCAAGGAAAAAAGACGGCGTTCAAGTTTTCCGGCAACAGAGACATATCCACATTTTACTGGATTGATGCGCCTTTCGCCTATGCGTTGGCGGGTGATATTCCACGTCAAGAACTGCTTGGCCTGGCCCACGTCGTCTATGAAGATCTTGTGCGGTGACGCCCCGCGCACCGTCCCCGGGCAAGTCATATCGACGATCCTTGATGTTGACTTGTTTCATGGGCCGGGCGATGAAGATCAAAACGCGCCTAGCTTTTAAAATCGTTGATTGACAGTTCCTGCCGCATTTCGCGGGTTGCTTCTGCCTTGTAGTCCTCCAACGGGATGCCGGTGCCATCGGCGATCTTCACCACCGCGCTGAACGAGGCGATGGTGGCGCAAACATCGACAAAGGCGGCGTCACCCAGATGTTCCCGCACCACCCGGCGCGCCGTCGTCGTTGCAGCCGCCTCGCCCCGGTGAACAGCCTCGACCAGATCAATCAGGACCTGGCCATGGGGCACGCTGTCGGCCCTGCCATTCGCCATGATCGCGGCGAGGTCATATTGATCACCAGAATTATTGCCGCTCTCACGGAGCAGAGCCGAATGGGAGGTGGTTCAATAATAGCAGCCGTTCAATGCCGAGGTACGCCCGGCGATCAGCTCGATCTGGGCGTGGCTGATGGCGCGGTACTCATGCGCGAAGTCCCTGATTTCGTGATCCTTCAAATATAACTCCACATCAAGATCAAAGAAATTGAACACTTCCTGGGGAACCAGGCTAAGGCCGCGATGAATATTCTTATCGCCATGTACCGGATAGGGATTGGGGTCATCCGCGCAAATATCTTCCGGCGCCAGGGTCGATACCCAGGCCAATTTTCTCCGCGCGCCCACCGGGCGATGCCGGCCCGGTGCACCGGCAATGGGCGCCGGCAGGCCGCGCAGCGGCAAGCCCAGGGCTCGATGCAGCGTGTCCAACGCCGTCAACACGGCAACCACGCCCACGATCTCCACATATTCGGTTTCCGCCAGTGCCGGCATTTCGCCGCCTGTCAACAGTGTGCCTATCCAGCCTTCGGTAATCCGCCCGGCGTCCGTCACCAGCCGATGGACCGCCTCCACCGCCGCCGCGGGTAATTCGCCAACAGCATCGTGATCGCCATCGACTGTATAGGGCGACAAGGCCGCCTTGCGCCGCTGGCAAAGACCGCAGGCCCGCGCCGCCCGCGCCTCTGCCGCGATTGCCAGCCGCTCCGCCCCCGTCCACCAGGTGCCTGCCCGCGCCAGGCTTTCCCAGGCCGCCTCGATTTCGCGGACCAGGTTATCGCGTATGGGCAGTTTTTCGCCTGCCACTTCAATTTCCATTCTGTGATCCTTTCCTTCTTCGATGCAGTAGGGAAGAGAAACTGAACCAATTACTTCTAGCCGCTTTGGCAACTCTGATAATTGAATATTCTTCTACAGTATTTCGGCCGGGGCCTGGGGGACGGTTTTCCAGAACTCGGCGTCATGGCCATAGAATATCCGCGCGCCGGCCGCCTGCAGGGCACGAATGCGGTGCAAACTTTCCAGCATCTGGTCCCGGTCGTGGAGCACCCGGGGCAGGTGCAGGTTTTCCAAGGTCTGGCGCAAATAGCAGGCATCGCCGGTCAGCAGGACATCACCGCTACCCAGGCGCACCTTCAACGATTGATGGCCCGGCGTGTGGCCATAGGTAGGTATGCAAACCACGCTGCCATCGCCAAACAAATCATGCTCGCCATCAACCAAATTCAGATCATGCCCATGGTCGTAGTCTTCGGATGCAAAACCGTTGGCCTGCATCAGATCCGCATCGTGCGCCGCCTGCCATTCCCGTTGCTGCACCACCAATTGGGCGTTCTCAACTTGCTGATTGCCGCCCGCGTGATCGAAATGCAGATGCGAATTGATCAGATAGCGCACTTTTCCGACGTCCACATCGCAGCGTTCCAATCGCGCGCCAAGCTCTTCCCCTGCCTTGAATTCAGACCTGAAGCGTTTTGCAAGACCCATCATGCGTTCGTCCGTCGGGTTCTGCATATCCGTATGCAGGCCGCTATCGAACAGGGCCCGGCCGTTGGGATGGTCGATCAGATAGGCGGGCACGGGCAGGCGAATTTCGCCCTCTTCCCCATCGAGGAACATGCGCAGGGGCATGGTCAGCCAGCCACAGGTCATGGCGAAAAGTCGAACGGTCATCGCTGTGCTTTCTCACTCCATTTTGCCCGGCAATCCGGCGCTGCGGCTGATTGTAGCAGGGTCCAACAAATATGAGACATGAACAATGTTTGCTTTTATGCTTTGGCAAAAGACATTAATGCGGAATAGGAGTCGTGGTATGCGCGGATTAAAAGGTAAAAATGTCATTGTCACCGGTGGCGCCAGCGGCATTGGCCAGGCGATCAGCCTGCGCCTGGGTGAAGAGGGCTGCAATGTCGGAATTTTTGATTTGAACGGCGATGGCGCCAAGGGGGTGGCCGAGAAAATTCACGCGGCGGGCGGCACGGCGCATGGCTATGCCTGCGATATCAGCGATTACGGCGTTGTCGAAAGTACGGTCGCCGCCTTCGAGGCGGATTGCGGGCCGACCGACGGGCTGGTCAATAATGCCGGTTGGGACAAATCCATGCCGTTCCTGGATACGGATCTGGCCCTCTGGCACAAGGTCGTGGCGATCAATCTGTACGGGCCGTTGAACCTGTGCCATGTGGTCTTGAAAGGCATGGCGGAACGCGGCCGCGGCCGGGTGGTCAATATCTCGTCCGACGCGGGCCGGGTCGGCTCCTCCGGCGAAGCGGTCTATGCCGCCTGCAAAGGCGGCCTGATCGCCTTTTCCAAAACCATGAGCCGGGAACTCTCGCGCAAGGGCATCACCCTGAACACCATCTGTCCGGGGCCGACCAATACACCATTGCTCGCGGAACAGGGGCCGAAGCTGGTAGCCGCGCTGGAACGCGCCATCCCCATGCGCCGTGTCGCCGAGCCAGAGGATTATCCGGGACTGGTGGGATATTTTCTCTCCGATGATGCCTCTTATGTCACCGGCCAGACGATCTCGGTCTCCGGCGGCTTGACCATGCACGGCTAAATCATTCTTGTGGACCGCCCGGCCAGCCTCTCCCTCACCCGGCCGCCCGCGAAAT
>JAQBYC010000134.1 GCA_027623205.1 Pseudomonadota bacterium
GACTTCTCGGCCGACGAAAAAGCCAAGCTGTTTCATGACACGGCCACCCGGATTTATCGCCTTGATGGCGCCGCCTAGAGCATGTTTCTTCTAAACATGCTCGGACTCTCAGGAAAAGAGCAATTGAACCCATTACTTGGATCGCTAAGGCGAATCCAAGTGATTGAAAATTGCTTCAGAGCATGTTTTTTCTAAACATGCTCGGACTCTTGGGAAAAGAGCAATTGAACCCATTACTTGGATCGCTAAGGCGAATCCAAGTGATTGAAAATTGCTCTGGGACGTTCTGTTGATCGAATTCGACTGGGCCATTCTGCTGCCCGGCGAATTGGCGCCGTGGGTCGCGTTGCTTTTGCTGGCGATCAGCGCCTTCACCTCATTGATTTCGGCTGCCTTTGGACTTGGCGGCGGTCTGGTCCTGCTGGCGGTGATGGCAACCGTGATGCCGGTTGCCGCCCTGGTGCCGGTTCATGGCGTGGTGCAAATCGGCTCCAACTTCGGCCGGGCGACGGTCATGGCGCGCTACATCAATTGGCCGGCTGTTTTGCAACTTACCCTGGGCGGGATAATCGGCGCCACGATCGGCGGCCTGATCGCCGTGCGCCTGCCCGAGTGGCTGTTGTTCCTGGCCGTGGGCTCGTTCGTCCTGTGGTCCGCCTGGGGCAAGGTCCCCATGGCGGGGGGCCGCGCCATCCTGTTGCTGGGCGGCGGTGCGTCGGGCTTTTTGACCATGTTTATCGGCGGTACCGGTCCCCTGGTGACGGCGGTCATCAAGACGTTGAACCTTGACCGCATGGCCCATGTGGGCACCCAGGCCGGCACCATGGTAATGCAGCATGGCCTGAAAATTGGCGTGTTCGGTCTGCTGGGCTTCAACTACGCCCCTTATCTCCCCTTGGTCGCCGGCATGATCGCCACGGGCTTTTTGGGCACCTTGGCAGGACGACGGCTGTTGCATGGCATGGGCGACAGTCGTTTCCGATATGCCCTGACCATCCTGTTGACCCTGTTGGGTCTGCGTCTGCTGTGGATGGCGGCGTCCAAGCTGATGCAGGGTGGTTGATTGACGGCGCATCCGCGCCCATGATGGTCGAAAGCCAACGGGAGGAAGCCATGAAATTCGGATTACGGTACTGCAACACGGGTCGCTATATTGATCCCGCGCGGGCGGTTGAACTGGTGCAGGCCGGAGAGGCAGCCGGTTTCGAGTCGGCCTGGACGGTCGAACACACCGTGGTGCCCGAGGGATACCAATCGGCCTATCCCTATTCGGATGACGGCAAGATGGCCGGGGGTCACGACGATGTGCCCCTGCCCGATCCCTTGATCTGGATGGCCTACGTGGCGGCGGCGACCCAGCGCATCAATCTGGCGACGGGCATCCTGATCCTGCCCCAGCATAATCCGGTGATCACGGCCAAACAGATCGCGACCTTGGATTATATGTCCGGCGGACGCGTGCTGTTGGGCATTGGCGTTGGCTGGATGCGTGAAGAGTTCGACGCCATCGGCACGCCGTTCGATGACCGCGGTCCACGCGCGGACGATTATGTCGGCGCCATGCGGGCCCTGTGGAGCCAGGAGAAATCCACCTATCACGGCGACTTCGTCAGCTTCGACAACGTCTATTGCCGGCCGCAACCCGTCAACGGCAGCGTCCCGATCATCGTCGGCGGCCATTCCAAGCCGGCGGCCCGGCGGGCCGGCCGCCTGGGCGATGGTTTTTTCCCTGCCCGAGGCGCGCCGGCGGAGTTGATTGCCATCGCCAGGGCCAGTGCGGTGGCGCATGGCCGTGATCCCGATGCGATCGAAATTACCACCTCGTTGCCCAACGATCTGGACGAGATCCCGGCCCTGGCCGCCGCCGGCGTTGGCCGCCTGCTGGTCCCCGTGACGCCCATGGCCGGCCTGCAGACACGCCTTGGCAACCCCGATGAAGTTCTGGCCTGGCGCGATGTGGTGGACAAATACGCCGAGACCTAGACCGTTTTACAGATCGATAAAGTATAAGGTTCCTTCACGGCTATGGCTGTCTGGCCCGGACGAAATTCAGCCGCGCCGGAACTTTTATACCACCCGCGCCGTCGTAGGGCGCCAGCGCTTGCTCTATGTCCGTACGGATGGCGGCAATGATGGCGGGTGCAGGGTCATGCAGTCTAATCAGGCGGCTGGCGGGACCCACGTTCAAGGCAAAGGCGGCCGTCTCGGCGATATTGGACGCACCGATCAGATCACAGGTCTCTGCCTTGATGTCTATATCCTTAAAACCGGCGCCGTTCAGGATGCCGGCCACATAGTCGGTTTCGGCAAAGGCCATGGGTCCCGGCGCCCGTGGCGGCTCCGCTTCAGGCTCGCCCAAATGGCGGATGGCGGCCGCCCGTGGAATGCTGAACCAGGGATTGTCCGCCAGCGCCCCCCAACAGACAAAGCACAACCGCCCGCCGGGGCGCAAGGCGGTCCGCAGATTGGCAAAAGCGGCCGTCGGGTCTTCGAAAAACATCACGCCAAAGCGCGATTGCAGCAGATCAAAAGCGCCCGGTTCGAAGGCATGACTTTGCGCGTCGGCAATTTCCAGGGTCAGGTTGGTGACGCCGCCCTGGGTTTCAGCCCGCCGGCGCGCCAGGCCCAGCATGGGATGGGATAGATCAATGCCCAACACCGCGCCGTCGGGGCCGGTGGCCGCGGCCGCGCGCAGGGCCGTAGTCCCGGTGCCGCAACCGATATCGATGATCCGCTCACCGGGCTGAATGGCGTTATAATGGAACAGGCGATCGGTCAACGCACTCAAATGGCGATCCAGCGCGACCTGGTTGGCCACCCATTTTTCCCCGCTGGCGGAATTCCAGAATTCGAACTGGCCGCTGTTTTTGCCGGTATCTGGTTGCTCTGTCATATTGCTCCCCTTGATCCGATTTCTGGCATTAGTCGCTCCAGCCGCCGCTCAAGGAAAAGAACTGCCCGGTCTGGAACCGGTTGCCGCCGTCCAGCAAGGCGGCCGCGAAATGGGCGACTTCCTCCGGTTGGCCAAATCTGTGCATGGGTGTTTGCCGCTCGACCTTTTTGCGCACCTCGGGATCATCGGAGCCTGTCGCCTTGATAAAGCCAGGATAGTCCAAATAGGCGGTGCCCAGGGCATTGATACTGACCCCTTTGTCGGCGACTTCCAGGGCGGCCGCCTTGACCATCATGTTGGCGCCGGCCCGGGTCGCCGAATAGAGCGAGGCATTGGGCATGGGACGGCGGCCGGTGGCCGAAGTCACAATCACGATCTGGCCCTTGCCGGCGGGCACCATTACCCGCAACAGGGCCTGCAAGCTGTGAAAGACAGCTTCCAGATTCGCCCGTTGCAGGGTTTGCAATTGTTCGAGACCGGCTTCCATGAAGGCGCCGCCAATGATCACGCCGGTCCGCACGCAGGCCGCATCCAGATGCCCGAAGCGCTGCAGCCCGGCCTCGATCAAGCGGCCAATGGCGCCGCCGTCGCCCAGATCCTGCATGCCGGTCAGAGTTGCGACGGCCGCGCCCATGGCCTCGACCTCGGCCACCAGGCCCGGCAGAGGATCGCCAAGCACCAGATCATGCTGCCGCCGCGCCAGGATACGCGCCAGGTCGGGGCCCAGATGCAGGTTGGCATCTGTAATCAAGGCAACGCGCCGGCTCACAATGGTCTCACTCCCAAAAGAATTTGCTGGATAAAGTGTAACAGGAGCGGTCACCGCGGCCCAGGCCTGTGGGCTGCCCATAAACCGGTGACCACGGCGGCGAGGCCCGCCAGGAACAGCGGGCTGACCGGTTCGTCCAGCAGCACGGAACCAAGCGCGGTAGCGGTGACCGGCCCCAGCGCCAGAAACATGGCGACGCGGGTAGGGCTGGCGTGTTTCAAGGCCAACAGCCACGTATAGTAGCCAAGGCTGGATGCAAGACCAATGAACAGCACCGCCAGCCAGCCCGCGGGGGTAAAGGTCGGCAGGTCGGAAAAAAATCCCTCACCCGCGGCGGGCAAGACCAGAAAAAGCACCGAGGCCAGCATGGCGAAGACACTGACTTGCAGGGGTGGGTATTTCTCCAGGTAGGGGCGGTAGAATACCGAACACACCGCCCCTGTCAGGGCCGAGGCCAGCACGGCGGTCACGCCCAGCAGATTGTTCCCATCGGCGTCCGGCAGGGCAATATGGTCGAAAACCGCCAACCCAACACCGGCGGCGGTCAACAGCACGCCGGCAATTTTGGCGATGGTCAGCGCTTCCAACCGCAGCGCGGCGGCCAGCGCCATGGTCATCAGGGGAAAGGTGGCGAACAATAGCGCCCCCAGACCGGAGCCGATGAACCGCAGGCCGTAATTCAGCAGGGCCACCAGAATGCCGAACTGGCCGATGCCCAGCAGGGCGATCGGCAGCAGGTCCCGGCGGTCGAATATGACCCGGCGGACCATCAACAACGGTACGATCAGGCCCAGGGCGCCGATGCCGTAGCGCAACAGGGCCAGCGAGGCAGGGTCGGTCTGTACGATCACAAATCGGGTCGCCACCATTGCCGAGCCCACCGTAACGCCCGTTGTGGTGCCGGCAAAAATCGCCAAGACCTCCCCCCGGGTCAAAGGTTCAGTTCCCAGGTTTCGGCCACCAGATCAACGCCAAAGTCGTGGCCGGGTTCCGCATGCACCAGAGCAAATCCCGCGCTGGCATACAAATTGCGGGCGGCCTTTTGCACATCATTGGTCCATAGGGTCATTTTTTTATAGCCCTTGCGGCGGGCAAAGCAGAGGCATTCGTTGAGCAACGCGCGGCCAACGCCCAGCCCTTGCGCTTTCCGATCGATAATCATCAGGCGCAGTTTCGAAACATTGTCATCGACCTTCACCACGAAGGCCGAGCCAACGAAATCGCCATCCACTTCGGCGATCCAACTGCATTCCCATTCGGGGTCGAAGCCGCGGATGAAATCAGCGGCGATACCGGCGACCAGCGCCTCGAAGGTTTCGTCCCAGCCAAACATTTCCACATAAAGCCGTCCGTGCAGAGCGATGACCTGCCCCATGTCACCGGGGCGGTGGGCCCGCAGGATATACGCCGCACCCTCTTTGTCGGCAGCTGAAAGCAGCGTACGGATACGGGCCATGGCTTCAATCAGGCGTAATTGATCGGCGTTCGACAATGGCGCAAGCATATGGGCCGTGGCGGCATGGGAAGTTTTTTCCAGATCCGCGAACACCCGGCTGCCGGCGCTGCTGAGGCTGAGAATGCTTTTTCGCCTGTCAGTCGTTGCCGGGCGCCTGTCGATCAACCCCCGCGACTTCAGGCCGCGCAGAATACGGCTCAGATAACCAGGATCGAGGTTGAGGTCCCGGCCTATTTCCATTGCCGTTGTCTCCCCCCGGGCATCCAGTTCATACAGCACCCGCCATTCAGTCCGCGGAAATCCGCGGTTCGGCAGGCCTTTTCGCAAGATGCCAATCTGTTCGGTGTAAAAACGATTGAAGGCCAGAACCGTCTTCACCCGTTCGCTGTTTTCCGCCGCTTCCGAGACCATGCCTCTGCTCCCACGTTATTTTGTATATGCCAATAGCAAGCATGTATTTGCCCTAGGCAATAAATATTCTAACGCCGGGCGGGCGGAATGACAGGCAGCTTAATCGAAGCGGTTCACCTTGAATATGGCCGCCGGCCGGGAATTGCCGCATCGGCATCGCCACCGGGCCGGTGATCGGTTCCATGGTCGGCATTCAGAATTACGTCTGCGACAATTTTGGCCCAGGTGTGCATCTGGCGGCGCGCATGGAAGCCATGCCGGAGCCCATGCGGATCACGCCATCGGCCGCAGCCTATAATTTGATCCAGGAAGAATTTGTCTTCGAAGAGCGGGGCCACCACGACATCAAAGGGTTCGGCACCATGGAACTGTTCTTCCTGGAGGGCGAAAAGGAACGCACGACAACCCGCCTCTAAGACGACGCCAACGCGTTCCGGACCCACGGCGTGATGACCGCGGGTCCGGTGCTGTTTTAAGAGCCGCTAGGGCATGTTTCCTCTAAACATGCTCAGGCTCTCAAGAAAAGAGCAATTGAACCAATCACTTGGATCGCCAAAGCGAATCCAAGTGATTGAAAATTGCGCTAGCTCGGATCAGGGACGAAGCGCAGGTAAGGTTTCGGCGCCCTCCAGCCGTCGGGATATTTTGCTTTCGCCGCCTCGTCGGACAGCGCCGGCACGATGATCACATCCTCGCCCTTTTTCCAGTTTACCGGCGTGGCGACCTGATGCTTGGCCGTCAACTGACAGGAATCCAATACCCGCAGGACTTCATCGAAATTCCGCCCCGTACTCATGGGATAAGTCAGGGACAGTTTGATCTTCTTGTCCGGGCCAATCAGGAAAACCGTACGCACGGTGGCATTGTTCACCGCTGTCCGGCCGTCGGACGAGCCGGCTTCATCGGCGGGCAGCATCTCGTACAGCTTCGCAACCTTAAGCTCGGTATCGCCGATCATCGGATAGGTCACCGCGTGGCCCTGCACGTCCTCAATATCCTTGGCCCATGCGGCGTGGTTGTCGACCGGATCCACCGACAGACCGATGATCTTGCAATTACGCTTATCAAATTCCGGCTTTAGACCCGCCATATAACCCAATTCGGTGGTGCAGACAGGCGTGAAGTCCTTGGGGTGGGAAAACAACATTGCCCAACCCTCGCCGATCCAATTGTGGAAATCGATCGGACCTTGCGTAGTTTCCGCCGAAAAATTCGGTGCTTCGTCATTTATTCTTAAGGACATTATTAGCCTCCTTATGTTTTGCAGTGGCGCCGGGTTTTTTCCGCACCTCTGCGACTGATTTATGGGTATAGAACGATCAAATTACAGGCACGCTGACAGTAGAGAACTTTCCAAAAACCCAGGATTCAGGTCCGCGGCCGCAGCAATGACAACAATTTCGGTTACCGGCCGCTCCTTGCCCCAAGCCGGACCTTTCTCGAGAGTATAACGCGCTCCCACCAACTGCAATATGTAGGCATATCCGGGGTCATCAAATATGTGCACCAGACCCTTGGCCCGCAATATGCCGGCAGGCCAGGACGCGATCTGTAGGCCCAACCGGATCCTATCCAAGGGCCGGGCCGTGCGGAACGGCACGGCTCGGTAGGTATCATGCCGCGCCATCCCGTCACCCTGGGCCTGGTATCGGCGATCCTGGGCGGCAATTTGGCCCAACAAGACGGAGGCTGGCAGATCGCCATGGCAGGCCGTGGCAATTCGCCCATCCGGTGCTTGTGTTTCCAGCCACTGGCGGACCAGGTCACACTGATCCCGGGTCAACAAGTCCATCTTGTTTAAGACCAGCAGATCGGCGGCGGTCAATTGCTGGCGCACCGTACCACCGACAAATTTGTCCTCCGACCGCGCCCGCACGCTCTCGGCATCGGCCATGACGATTATCCCGTCCAACCGCAGGCCCGGCCAACCCTGGCCGTACATGGCAATCTTGGCCGGATTGGCCACGCCGCTGGCTTCGATCACAATATGATCGGGAGCAGGCCGCATGGCCGATACCTTGTTCAAGGCATCACCCAGGGCATCCGCGATGGTGCAACAGACACAGCCATTGGCTAGGCTGATGGTGTCGCCGTCATGGTCAGCGAGCAGCCTGGCGTCAATGTCGATGGCGCCGAAATCATTGACCAGAACCGCCAAGCGCCGGCCATGGGTGCCCCGTAGCAGGCCGTTGATCAGGGTGGTCTTGCCGGCACCCAGATAACCGCCGATGACGGTGACCGGGATCATCGTTCTGTCTTGATTGGAAACGGCTGCCCTTCAAAAACCGTGCCCCAGATGGGGATCTCACGCAGGTTCTCCGCCCCAACCTCATAAGGGTCTTGTTCCAGTACCGTGAAGTCGGCTTTTTTTCCGGCCCGTATGGTGCCGATCTCGTGCTCCAGACCCAGAACGTAAGCGGCATCGATGGTGATCGCCCGCATGGCTTGATCCAAGGTCAGGCATTCTTCCGGCCCCATGACCAGGCCATTTTCGCTAATCCTGTTGGCCGCGACCCAGGCACTGTTCAAGGGCAAGGCCGGCGCCATGGTGAAGTCCGTGTGCAGGGCCGTGGGAACGTTGTGGCGCGCCAGGGTGCCCAAGCGGGACATCTGCGAGGCGCGTTCGTAGCCCAGTTTGTGCTTCCAGTAGGCGTCCCCCAACTCATAAACATAGTAGATATTGACCGAGGCCAGGGCGCCCAGGGCCGCCATACGGCGCACCTGCTCGGGCGTGGAAACGCCAAAATGCTCGATGGTGAAACGATGGTCGAAGCGAGGCCGCTCCCATTGCAGTTTTTCCAGGGTATCCAGGGCCAACTCGACCCCCAAATCGCCGGAACAATGAACGTGGATCTTGAATCCTTCGTTCCAGTAGGCCCGTGCCACCGCCACGAAGGTTTCAGGCGGCGTCATCCACTCGCCGATCGAACCATCTATGGCGCCCGGCAGGCCCAATTGCATCAAACCGGCATAAAAGCCGCCGTCGGCGAAAAGCTTTACATGGTCGTAGAACCGCAGGCGGTGGGTATTGCGTTGGCGTAGCCCGACGGTCCGTTCGATCAGTTTGGCGGTGTCCTTCAACTCACCGCCCAGTGGCGTACCCGGCGGGATCATCTGCACCCGGAACGGGGTGTCATCCTGTTCCAGCACTTTAACCAAGGCGTTCCATTCCATATCCAGATCAAACATGCCGGCGGCCATATCGCCGATCGTGGTATGGCCGCCATGGTGGACGACTTGGCGCAAACGTTCCAGGCCGCCGGTGAAACGCTTCGGTGCCAGGGTGTAGGGGTTGAAATAGCGAAAGGCCAGTGACAAGCCGGTTTCATAAAAGCGCCCTTCGGCCGCATTGACCTGGGGATGCCGATCGGCCTCGGCTTCATCCAGGCCCATCCAATCCAGGGTGGCATCATTTACGACCAAGGTATGGAAGCCGCGATGCCAGACAATAATGGGCCTGGTGGCGGAAATGCCGTTCAGGGTTTGACGGTCCACCTCGCCATGCCAGATCGGATGATGACCCCAGGCAAAGAGCGGCTCCTCCGCATCCGCCATACTCAAATCGATCTGTTTCAGCCGATCCAGGAATTCATTGTGCCCCCGGGTCGCCGGCACATCCTGCCAAGGCAGGCGCCATTCCATGGCCGTGGTGAAATGCATGGGCAATAACAGCGCCGCCATGGAGGGATGCAGGTGTGGGTCGATGAAGCCCGGCATGATGACATGGTCACGAAAGCGCTTGTCGATCGTGTGGGGATGAGCCTGCAACCAGGGTTGCATGGTTTCCAGGCTACCGACCTCGATGATGCGTCCATCGCACACCGCCACCGCTTGCGCCAAGGGCAAGGCGGGCTCCATGGTCCGCACCGCCCGTGCCGTATAGACGGTAATCTGCATCATTTTCTCCTCCGTCGCTGCAATCGTTTCCTGGACCCCAAATACGATGTACTTCTGATCCAGGACGCTCGGGTAACATCATTCTAACCATCTTGCTTTGGCATGCGGGCCAGCCAGATCAGGGGTATGGGAAGAATGGCGATAATGGCGTACAGGCGGAAGGCATTAATGTAACCGATCATCGCGGCCTGGCGTTTGACCTCGGCCGACGCCGCGGACAGGCCTTTGACTGTGCCCAGGTCCAAACTGCCGGTCACCCACGGCAAGGTCAATATCTTGGAAAACTCAGAAAGCGGGATGCCCAGTTCCACGCTGTTGATATAGGTGGAGCGGATTACCACGGCAACGCAGATGGAAATGAAGAGAGACGAAGAAAAATTACGGAACATGTGGAATACGGCCGAGGCATCATCAAGAAATTCTGGCCGCACCGTGGAAAACATGATCAAGGTCAGGGGTACCCAGGACATGCCGATCCCGAGGCCCTGCAATGCACCGGTCCAGGCCATGCCGAAATAGGTCAGGTTGATGTCATACTGCGCGATGGCATAGCCGGAGACGGCCTGGCAGAGAAAACCGACGGTCAGGGCCGTGTGAACGCTCCATTGCGCCAAGCGGATGACCAGCAGGAAAGACAATAGATTTCCAGCGCCGCGGATTGCCAGCAAGATGCCGATCGTCGAGTCCGGATAGCCGCGCAAATCCTGCAGCATCGATGGCATAAGCACCAAAGGTACGAAGTTCAGCATGCCGAACATGAATGCCAGCACAAGGCCAAGAGAGTAGTTGCGGTTCAGGAACAGCTTCGGGCTGATGAAGGGTCGCTTCGCCGTGCCAATATGAACCAGAAAAATATAGGCCGCCAGAAAACCGGCGGTGCATTCGATGATGGTCTCCGGTGACTCGAACCATGAATTACGTTCGCCCCGGTCAAACATCAATTGAAATGCGGCAAGCGCCGCGGCCAGGGCCAGAAAACCCATCCAGTCCAGGGGCCGGCCCGGGGGACGGTTGGGCCGCCTTTTGATGAACATCCAAATGGCGGCAAAGGTCATGACGCCGAACGGTACGATCATGAAAAATACCCAGCGCCAACTGTATTCCTCGGCGATGGTACCACCGAAGGTCGGGCCGATGATTGGCCCCATGACCACCCCCACACCCCATAACGCGGTGGCCAGACTATGTTGGCGGCGGGGAAATGTGTCCAGAATAATGGCCTGTGATACTGGCACCAGGGGCGCGCCAAAAGCACCCTGCAGGACCCGGTAAAGCACCAGGGCTTCCAGACTGTCGGCCAGGCCGCACAGCACAGAGGCAATGGTAAAACCCAGGGTGCCCGCCAACAACACTTTGCGGCGGCCAAAACGGTTCGACAGCCAGCCTGATATGGGGGTCATGACGGCGGTCGCGACCAGGTTGAACGTGATCACCCAGGCGATTTGATCCGGCGTCGCCGACAAAGCGCCACGCATTTGCGGCAGCACCACATTGGCGATGGTGATCGCCATGGCGTACAGCATGGTAGCGGCGGAAACAGTGGCCAGGATGATGTATCGACGCGACGCCGGCATCGTCAGAGCCGCTTCGGCGGTCATGGTCATGGCGGCAAGATATCAGGCCGCGGTCATCATGGGCGGTTTATTATTCCACCCGCCTGTCGCAACCCGGATAACGCTTCATAACGGCAGGTTGCGGATCGCATTGATATGCCCCGACAAGGCGGCGGCAACCTCCGTCGGGTGCGAGGTGGGCATGGGATGCCCCGCGCCTGGAATAATGTGCAGCATCGCGTTGGGCAGGTACTCTTTCAGGACACGGCAGACCCCGCGTTCCGGCGCCGTGCTGGCGTCACCAGTGATGATCATGGTCTCGACCTTCAACGCACGCAGTTCGACCAAGGACGTTGGGTTGCTCATCTGTGCGCGATAGACCTGGCGCTGGGTTTGCGATTTCCCGATGA
This sequence comes from Pseudomonadota bacterium, assembly GCA_027623205.1. GTDB lineage: Bacteria > Pseudomonadota > Alphaproteobacteria. The sequence continues at coordinate 11,390 of JAQBYC010000134.1, forward strand.
TCTTCGCCTGGGTGTCCTGATCCAGGCTATCCCAGGCATCGGGATGGCCGCGATAGTAATTGAGGAAGCCGCGCCAGGCGGCCGGCGGATCAGCCCGATCGAGAGCGGTCAGAAAGGCGTCCATTACCGCGACATATTCATCATATTCCGATTGCAGGCCGGCCGCCGCCAGCAACGGACAGCCGCCCGGCTCGATCAGACAAAGGGACCGTATCCCCGCCCCGCCACGCAGCGCGGCGCGCAGCGCGGCGCGCAGAGCGACCGCGCCGCCATAGGAATGGCCAACCAGATGCACGGCTGCCCCCACCACGGCCAGCACGCCCAGGACAATGTCTGCTTCCTCATTGAACGTCAGCTCACGGTGTGATGGTCCGGACGGCCACGGCCCGGTTCGGCCGCTGTCGAACAGATCGGGCAAAAGATAGCGGTAGGGCCCATTCGCGGTCCGGTCCATGGCGGCGCGCACCTGGTCCCATTGGCCGCCGTGATTGGTGGCGGCGTGCACCATCAGGACCGGCACGCCACGGCCAATATCAGCGTAATGGGCTCTTACGCCATGAATGTCTATGCTCGGCACCTATTACGTCCTTGCCACGAATACCAGGCGGCGCTGCCTGGTATTTTCCAGGGAACAACCGAGAGCTTATCACGTCAGGTGTCGGGATCGCGGGATGGCGGGAAATGTATTCTTTGTGCTGCCCCGGGGCAAGCCCGCCGGAGGTCGCCCGGCCGGCAATTACCGATCCATGGCTCCATCCAGGGACAAATCAGCGCCGGGCAACGGCGCTTTGCCGCCAACCCGATGGGTGACCATGCGGCGGTAGAGGGCGGTAATGGTATTGCTGCCGGTGCGGAGACACATAAATGGAAAAATGCCATGCAACAGACAGGCCAGACCGGCCACCAGCATTGCCAAGCCGAAGCCCGAGGCCGTCACGAAATGCTCGCCATAGGTTTCACCCACCGCGGCGGGATGTTCCGTAAAGGATACTAGCGCCATGAATTATTCCCCCGATTTCGCCACGCTGGATCACGGGCTCAGTATGACGATTTAGCCGGGTTATTTATTGCAATTTTACCTTGTATTCGTTAATTTTTAAAAACTTCTTTCCAATTATGCTAAAATATTAGTTCAATTTTCCAAAAACTCGGTTATCAGAGGTAAAAGGCATTGGACGATTTCGATTTCCGGATATTGCAGGTGCTGCAGGAAGATGCCTCCCTATCGGTGGCCGCGGTTGCCGGGCGGGCCGGGCTGTCGCCGACGCCCTGTTGGCGACGTATTCAGAAGCTGGAGGCCAGCGGCGTTATCCGGGGACGCGTGGCCCTATTGGATGCGGCGCAGTTGAAACTGGGCTTGACGGTCTTTGTCCATTTGCGCATCGCCCGTCACGATAGGGGCTGGTTGGATGATTTCACCCGTACGATCATGTCCATGCCGGAGGTTCTGGAGGTTGACCGACTGGCCGGCAACTGGGACTATCTGCTGCGGGTATTGGTCACCGACATGCCGGCCTATGATAAATTCTACAAACGCTTGATCGAGATCGACGGACTGAACGACGTTTCCTCCAGTTTCTCCATGCAGCAGATAAAATATACCACCGCCCTGCCGTTGGCGCATCTGTAGACAAATTCCAATATGCATCGGGTCGCCGGTCCCGCCTGGCCAGCCAGTTCCTACTGTTCCAGGGATGGGAGGACGTGTTTTCCGTCAAACAGGAAGGGGCCCAACCGGCATAGCTGGCGAGGCGCGTTTCGCAACGTCCTTCAATGAGACATCCATTCCGATATTTCAAGACGTCCCCCGAAATCATCCGCTTGGCCGTGATGATGTATGTCCGGTTTGCGCTTTTGCCGCGGCAGATCGAAGATTTGCGCCACGGACGCGGCATCGATATCAGCCATGAAACGGTTCGGCCCGCGGTGCGCGGCGGAGAGCCGCACGCGGCGCATTCATAATCAATCATTGTCATCCTGGCGATGGCAGTTCGACGAGGTTTTCGCGCGGATCAATGGCGAACTGCATTACCTCTGGCGGGCATTCTTGTGCAGGTTCATTCGGTTCTCTCCTTGGGGCTTCGCTATTCGCAAACATCAGCTTCTCAGTGCGGGATCGAATGAATAACCGCGTGAGAGATCACATCTAGGCCATTTTCGATATTCATTGAGTCACCGAGCCACCCGCTCCCCCTCCCGACCACCCACAGGATTAT
>JAQBYC010000008.1 GCA_027623205.1 Pseudomonadota bacterium
GCCTAGCAAATAAAAGCGGACATTTAATGTGCTACAAAAACCGGACATCTGTATGTGTCATTGACAGTGTTGTTGCGGCCTTTGTCTCCCGCCGTCTACTCGACGATGATCTTGGCGGTCGGGTGGAAAGCATAAAAGGCAAAGGCAAAGTCGACCCGGTAAAGCACATCGACCAGTTTGCCATTGGCATTTCGCCGTTGCACAAGGACGTTGCCTACGTCTCGGCCTTCGGCGATGAGTTCACTATCGAGCGCGGAATTTTGCCCATATTCCCAAGTCAGGATCAGACCGTCCGGCGTTTCGATGCGCTGCTTGATCTGCAAGAAATCCACCGACCAGGCGCGATCGCCAACCGCCACCACACGGGCCAGGGGCGCCACGACTTCCGGCAACTTGCCGCGGTACAGGAATGGCGTATGGGCTGAATCGTAGCCGCCATACGGGTTCATGCCATAGCGGCGCATGTAGGGATCGTTCGGAACCAGGACCTCGCCATCTGGCGCGCGAGCCTTGAAGCTAGCGAAAGATTCCAATCGGGCCGGCACAAAAAGCAATTTTTGTCCCGTCATCGCGCCGATAATGGCTTCTCCGGTAAACTGCTGCCACCAGCTTTCGCTTTGCCGGTCATACATCACCAGATCGGAATAGCGCAGCTTGCCCGTGGTGCCGAATTCCAGCGTTTCTCCGGCGACACGGCGGTCAAACACCACCGCGGCATTGCACAAGGGGCAGAAAGTCACCGCCACCGGCACCCCGGCAAAGACATCATTGACAATTTCATGCCAGATCAGGACGGACAGTGGATAGGCCCGGCTTTTGCCGTTGATGGTCAGGCCGATCACCGGCTCGGTCTGGGCCAGGCCTTCCGCTTCGGCCGCTGCTACGAAGCGGGGCTGATCGATGGAGGGGATGCGGTCTTTCGTCACCCCGCCCGACATGATCTGCTCAAACGGCACCGCATGCTTGTCGAAATCCGTTTTGGGCCATTCGGAACGCCATTGTCCGGGGTTGGCCTGAATTTGCCCTGGCGCCGCCAGCCAGGTCAGGGCCACCAAGACCGCCATGTTGAAATATGATCGCATAGCTGTTTTCCTTTCCCTTTGTGCCATCGTCCCCATGAAAGCGATGCCGCGCAAATCACAGCTGCTTGACCCAGGCATCGGCGCAGGCCAAGTTGCGCGCCATGATCGATCATGTGGACAGCATCGTGGTGGGGGCAGGCGTGGTCGGTCTTGCCGTCGCACGGCAATTGGCCCTTGCCGGCGATGAGGTCGTCGTTCTGGAAGCAGCCGATGCCATTGGCACGGAAACCTCGTCGCGCAACAGCGAGGTGATCCATGCCGGCATCTACTATGCCAAGGACAGTCTGAAGGCGCGGTTCTGCGTTGCAGGCAACGCCTTGTTGTACGAGTTTTGTGCGACCCACGGCGTGCCACATCGAAATTGCGGCAAGTTGATTGTCGCCACCTCTCCGGACGAACTGGAAATCTTGGCGGGCATCAGGGCCAAGGCGGCCGCAAATGGGGTCGGTGATTTGTATGAAATCAGCGCGTCCGAGGCGATTGCGCAAGAACCGGCGTTGTTCTGCACCGGGGCGCTGGTCTCCCCCTCCACCGGTATTATCGACAGTCATGGCTTGATGTTGGCCTATCAGGGTGAAGCCGAGGACCATGGCGCCGTCATTGCCTTTCGCAGCCGAGTCCTGGGCGGGCGGGTGCTACAGCCAAAGTTCGAGGGTATCGCTCTGCGGGTTAGGGGAGAAGACGGCGGTGAAATGGAAATAGCCTGCCGCCGGCTGGTCAATGCCGCCGGACTGTATGCCCAGCCTTTGGCTCGATCCATCGAAGGGCTGGACCCGGGCACGGTGCCGCCGTTGTATTATTGCAAAGGCAATTATTTTTCCCTTGCCGGTCGGCAGCCGTTTTCCCGGCTGATCTATCCGGTTCCAGCCTCGGCCAGTCTCGGCGTTCATCTGACCATTGATTTGGGCGGCCAGGCGCGCTTTGGCCCGGACCAGCAATGGCTGCCGGAGGCGGTGGAAGATATGGACGGCACAATCGATTATCGCGTCGAGCCGGCCCGTGCGGAGGTTTTTTATGATGCGGTGCGCCGCTACTATCCTGATCTGCCGGACGATTCGCTGCGACCGGCCTACAGCGGCATGCGGCCCAAGCTGCAAAGACCCGGCGGTGGGGCCGAGGATTTTCTGCTCCAGGGACCGGACAGCCATGGCGTGGCGGGCCTGATTAACCTCTATGGTATCGAATCGCCCGGCTTGACCGCCTCTCTTGCTATTGCTGAACATGTGGCCGCAATGTTGTCTGATTGAGGGTTGCTTGTCACTCTGGCGAAGCATGGGATAGTTTGCGCAGGGGCATGGGAAGGCGATAGAAGGATAGGTAATGGGCGGGCATTCGATTTTCAGCTTTGTTTTTGCTTTGCGGCGCGGGGCGCTACCCGCGCTGCTATTGGCGCTGGGTTTGCCCATGGCCCAGGCCGGGGCAGAGACCAAGTATAATGATTGGGAGCTTTGGAGTTCTGCCGCCAATGCGGTGTTGCCGGCAAGACGGGGAGGTGCGAGCCCGTTTCGCGTCAATGCCGCAGTCGGTGCGGTTTATGCGCCGGATTATCTCGGCGCAGACAACATGACCACGCGGGCCCTGCCCCTGTTGGATGTGAACTATGCCGGCACCTTGTTCCTATCGACGCAACAGGGCATCGGCTGGAATATGTGGCGCAAACGGACGCTTCGGGCCGGTCCCAGGATAACCTTCGATTATGGCCGCGAGTCATCGGATTCACCCAGCCTGACCGGCCTGCCGGATATAGATTTAGGAACAGAGGCGGGCCTGTTTATTGAAGGTTTTGTGTCTTCCTGGCGTTTCAAGGGCGATATCCGCCAGGAAATCGGTGGCGGCCATGGCGGCCTTTTGATCAATGGCGAGGCATCCTGGGGCAGCCGCTGGACAAAAAAGTCCTCTATAATCATGGGCATGCGCGCGACCTATATGGATGACAGCTATGCCGAGAGCTATTTTTCCGTGTCGGCGGCGAACGCGCTCCCCTCTCGCCCGGCCTATACGGCGTCCGGCGGCTTTCGCGACGTCAACGCCTATTTTCAAGTGATTTATGACTTCACCCAAACCTTTTATGTGGCAACCGAACTGCGTGGCACTGCCTTGATGCAGCAGGCCTCCGATAGTCCCATATCCGAAAGCGAGGCCTTCGTTACCGGTTCGATCATGGCGGGTGTTCGTTTTTAATCGTGTCTGGCGCCGGCAAATCAGCTAAATCCACTGGTGTTGGTGCCCGCGCGGTGCACACTGCCGCCCAGGCCCGCCAGATCGTCAAACAACGGGACCTGGATTATGTGAAGGTGGGCGTATTCGACACCGACGGGGTGTTGCGGGGCAAGTTCATGGGGCGGGAGAAATTCCTATCCGCCCTGGATAAGGGATTTGGATTTTGCGACGTCGTGTTGGGTTGGGACAGCGCCGATCAGCTTTACGACAACACCGTTTTTACCGGCTGGCACACGGGTTACCCTGACGCGCAGGTGCGAATTCTGCCAGAAAGCTGCCGGGATCTACCCTTTGAGTTTGACGGCCGGGGCCTATTGTTCCTGGGCGAGTTCGCTGGTGCGGCAGAACAGGTCTGCCCCCGTGGCGTGCTGCGCCGGGTTGTGGCGCGGGCCAAGGATATGGGTCTGGCCGCCACGGCGGCGCTCGAATATGAGTTTTTTCTGTTTGATGAAACGCCCAATAGCGCGGCAGCCAAAGGCTATCGCGGCCTACAGCCCATCTCGCCGGGCAATTTTGGCTATTCCCTGCTGCGTGCCTCGACCTGGGCGGATTTCCATGGCGCCCTGTTGCGGACCTGTCAGGAAATGGATTTTCCCCTGGAGGGCTTTCACACCGAAACCGGTCCTGGTGTGTTGGAGGCCAGTATCGACAAGGATCACGCCCTGGCGGCGGCGGACAAGGCGGCGTTATTCAAGACCTTCGCCAAGGTTGAGGCGCAGCGGCATGGCCTGATGGCAACCTTCATGGCCAAATGGTCGGCCGACTATCCTGGCCAGTCGGGCCATATCCATCTTTCCCTGAATAGTATCAAGAACGGCCAATCGGCCTTCTTCGCTGCCAGGGCGGCGGATGGCATCAGCCCCACCATGCGCCATTTTCTGGGTGGCCAGCAGGCCTTGATGCCCGAGTTGCTGGCCATGATCGCACCGACGGTGAATGCCTATACCCGTCTGATTCCTGGCTTTTGGGCTCCGACGGAGGCGACCTGGGGGCTGGACAACCGCACCTGCGCCCTGCGTGTAATCGGCGGCGGGTCCGACGCACAGCGGGTTGAATATCGGGTTGCCGCTGCCGATGCCAATCCCTATCTGGCCTTGTCTGCCGCCCTCGGCTCTGGTCTGTGGGGCATCGAACACGGGATCGAGCCGGCGGCCCCCGTAATGGGTAATGCCTACGACCAGCGCCAACCGAAACGCCTGGCTCTGCCGCAAAGTTTAGGCGAAGCGGCCCAGCGGCTGGTGCGTTCGAAAGCGGCGCGGGTCTTGTTCGGTGATGCTTTTGTCGAGCATTTCGCCGCCAGCCGGAGTTGGGAAGAACGGCAAAGCCGCCGCGCCGTGACCGATTGGCAATTGCAACGCTATTTTGAAATTATCTGATATGCCGCGCATTCTGCAGGGGGATTGGGCGCTGCCGACCCGAATATGGTCGGGGGCCGGACGTTTGGCTGAATTGCCACAGGCCTGTCGCGCGCACGCCATTGGCCGACCCTTGGCGGTGATTGATCCGGGCCTTGTCGGCCTGCCTTTTGTTAACCAGGCCATTGACCAATTGCGCCAGGCCGGGATGGCGGTCGAGACTTTTAGCGGATTGGCGCCCAACCCCGGCGAAGCGCATGTGGCCGCGGGAATCGCCGCCAGCCAGGCGGGGGGCCATGACGGCATCGTCGCCATTGGCGGCGGCAGCGCCATGGACACCGCCAAGGCGATTGCTCTGATGACGGGGCAAACCCGGCCGTTGATGGATTTCATCGATGCCGGCGACAATTGGCGGCGGGCCGACGGGGCGGCCATCCTGCCGGTGATCGCGGTGCCGACCACGGCGGGCACCGGTTCCGAGGTGGGCCGCTCGGCGGTGGTGACGGCGGCGGCGAGCCAGCGCAAAGTGGTGATCTTTCATCCCGCCTTGATGCCGGCTCTGGTCATCGCCGATCCTGAACTGACCGTCGGTCTGCCTCCGGGCTTGACGGCGGCGACGGGCATGGACGCCCTGAGCCATTCCCTGGAAGCCTATTGTGTCGATGCCTATCACCCCATTTGTGACGGCATCGCCCTGGAAGGTATGCGACTGGTGGCGCGCTGGTTGCCCATCGCGGTGGCGAATGGCAAGGATATTGAGGCGCGCGCCGAGATGCTGACGGCCGCGGCCATGGGCGCCACGGCGTTTCAGAAGGGCCTGGGCGCCATGCACGCCATGAGCCATCCGTGCTCGGCCCGCCACGGCAGCCAGCATGGCCTAACCAATGCCATCGTGATGCCCTATGTCCTGGCCTACAACCGGCCCGCGATCGAAGAACGCATGGAAATTCTGGCCCGTCTTCTGGGGCTGGCGAGGCCTGGTTTTTCGGCGGTGCTGGATTGGATTCTGGACCTGCGGCAGCAAATTGGCATCCCCCACAACCTGGCCGCGCTTGGTATCGGCGAGGCTGATATCGAGCATCTGGCACCCGATGCCTTCGCCGACCCATTGACCCAGTTGAACCCGGTGCCGGTGACGGAACAGGATTACCGCGATCTGTACGGACAGGCGATCAGGGGCGACACGCTCTAATCCTTTTCGATGAAATCTGGACCAGCCCGGCGTTGGACCGATGAAAGTCGAAATTGCTTAATTATTCCGGCGCTCAATTGGCGATCTTTAATTTCACATAATCAAATCTGAGTGAAATATTGTGCTGGCTCCGGCAAGACCCGCGACAGTATCTGGCGAATTGCCCAAAGCGATCTTTAACAAATTGAAAATTAACGAATTTCCTGTGAGATAAGGACTGTCTTCAGACTTAATCAGGGAAATTCATGATGTCCGTATTCGCCGGCAAGAGTTTCCGTAATCATGAGCAGGTTCTGTTTCACCACGACCGGGCCAGTGGCCTTTTCGCCATTATTGCCATCCACAGCACGGTCTTGGGACCGGCCCTGGGCGGCTGCCGTTATTGGACTTATGACGACGAGGCGGCGGCTATCGATGATGTGCTGCGGTTGTCGCGGGGCATGACCTACAAGGCGGCCTTGGCCGGTCTGGCGTTCGGCGGCGGCAAGGCGGTGGTTCTCGCGCCGAAGGGCACGGGAAAAACCCCGGCGCTGCTTACCGCCTTTGGCAATTTCGTCAACCGCCTCGGCGGCCGCTATATCACGGCTGAGGATGTGGGCACCTGCCCCGCTGATATGGAAATCGTCCGTGGCGCAACGCCCTTTGTGGCCGGCATAGCCAATGGCGGTGCGGGCGACGGTGACCCTTCGCCGGCCACCGCCTGGGGCGTGTTCCACGGCCTGCGCGCCGCGGCCAGGGCGCAATTAGGCCGTGACGATGTGCGGGGCGTGCATGTGGCGCTGCAGGGCCTGGGGCATGTGGGCGGCCATCTGGCCCGGTACCTGGCCGATGCAGGCGCCCGCCTGACCGTCGCTGATTTGGATCAATCCCGCCTGACCTGGGCCCGGGATAGCCTGGGCGCCGAGGTGGTTGACGAGGATGCCATCTATGATGTGGCAGCGGATGTCTTCGCCCCAAACGCCATGGGCGCGATTTTGAATGACCAGACGATCCCGCGCCTGCGCGTCTGCGCCGTTGCCGGGTCCGCCAACAATCAACTGGCCGAGGACCGCCACGGCGCGGCGCTGGCCGAACGGGGGATCCTGTATGCGCCCGACTATGTGATCAATGCAGGCGGCATCATTAACATCTCGCACGAAGGCCCGGCCTATGATCGGGATGCGGCTCTGGCCCATTGTGCCCGGATCCACGACACCCTGGCGGAGATATTCCGGCGCGCCAAACGCGAGAGCCGGCCCACCAACGAGATCGCCGACCAGCTGGCCGAAGAGCGTATCGCCACCCACACGGCAGGACCGGCGCAAAACGCCCTACGCAGCGCCGTCGGCTAAACCGGCGCAGATAGTGAACAAGGCATTCAGCCCGCGACGCCGGCCCGGAGCCTGCGCGCCACCCCCTTATACCAATGGTCCTTGATATTGGCCGCGCGCTTCAGCGCGCCGGCGCGAATGAAAATGTACCGCATGGTTCGATGACAGTCGAACCACGCCTAGCCGTGCTCGCCGCTGCCCATCACCTGATCGAATTTGGCCTTTTTCTCGCCGCTGGCTTCGGTCTGGTACTTGTCGCGCCATTCGCTAAAGGGCATGCCATAGACGATTTCCCGCGCGCCCTCCTTATCCAGGCTCAGGCCTTTCTCGTTGGCCTCTTCCATATACCAGCGCGAGAGGCAATTGCGGCAAAACCCGGTCAGGTTCATCATATCGATGTTCTGGACATCCGTGCGCGCCCGCAGATGGTCCCGCATGCGGCGAAAGGCCGCCGCTTCCAGTTCCAACTGGGTTTGGGGATCTATGATTTGCTCACTCATCGTTTGTGTCCTCTTATGTTGTTGATCCAATATATAGCTTTCCGGTCGCCGTCGGCTATAGGTCGCGAACGGTTTCAGCGATCAGCCAATCCACTACCTGGATGAAGGTGCCCGTCTTGGTGGCGCCGCCCGCCATGGCCTGATCATAGATCCGTATTTGCTTTTGGGCCGAGGTGCCCCTGGCCAGGATTTTTCGGGCCTGGCACACTTCATCGGCACAGCCCAAGGCTTCGGCGTCGGGGGCAACCATATCCATGATCTCCGCCAACAATTCGCCATAGGGCACCTGTTCGCCCAGTCCGAAGTCGACCATCGTGTCAGTGACGCCATAGCGTTGCGCCCGCCAGCGGTTTTCCTCGACACAGATCAAGGGATAGATGCGCCAGCGCTGGTTAGAGGTGCGCAGGCGGTACAGCATGGCGAGGATGCATTGGTATAGTGACGCGACGGTCAAGGTATCTTCCAGGCTGGTGCAAATGTCGGTCATCCGCATTTCAAGGGTCGGATAGCGGGCTGAGGGGCGCATGTCCCACCAAATCTTGGTACCGTCCTCGATCACCCCGGCACTGACCAGGCGGTTCACCAGGCGTTCGTATTCGCCAAAGGAATCAAAGCGTTCCGGCACACCGGTGCGAGGCAGGGCGTCAAACACAGTCAGCCGATAGGACATCAGGCCGGTATTCTCGCCGTCCCAAAACGGCGAAGACGTGCTCAACGCCAGCAGGTGAGGCAGGAAATAAGTCGCCTGGTTCATCAAGTCGATACGCAGGTCCTCGTCTTCTACGGCCACATGTACGTGCATGCCCGATATCAGCAACCGCCGGGCCGTGGCCTGCAGGGCATTGGCCAGATCGGCATAGCGTTCCTTGTCGGTGTGGCTTTGCTTGCGCCAATGGGCAAAGGGATGGGTGGAGGCGGCGATGGGCGCCAGACCGAACTGTTTGGCAACCTCGGCCACGGTGCCGCGCAATTCCTGCAATTCGCCACGCGCCTCGCCGATATTGGCGCAAACCTTGGTGCCGACCTCGACCTGGCTGCGCATGAACTCGGCCGTGACCCGCTGGCCTAGGCGGGCCTCGCATTCGGCCAGCAGTTCCGCCGGCGGGTTGGCCGCCAAATCCCGGGTCTGCAGGTCCACGAGGAGATACTCCTCCTCGATGCCCATGGTGAAGCTTGGTTTCGAAATCGACATTTCGCCAGCTTATACCATTGACTGGTCCCTGCCATAGTCGGCCAGCACTGGCCGCAGGGCGGCGGCCAATATTTGGGCCCAGCGGTTGGCGCCCTGTTCCGTTTCGATCAGGTCCTGGCGGATTTCGAACACCGCGATAGGCACGCCGTTGTCGGCGGCATGGGCGTGCAGGGCATAACCTGGCGGGTTGGATCCGTCATAGGGTTCGTTCTCCCCGACCATCAGTTTTCGATCGCGGCGCAATCTGCGGATCACCGGGGCGGCTAGGCGTTGATCCTGGTCCCACAGCATGCCCACATGCCAGGGTCGATGAAAGCCATTCATCCGTGGCGTGAAGGAATGTATGGAGATCAGGGCAGGACGGCGATCATGGCGCAGATGGCTCTGAATGCGGTGGCTGATTTCATCATGATAGGGACGAAAATAGCGGTCGATCCGACGTTGCCGTTCACCCTCGTCGATCGTGGCGTTGGCCGGGATGGCCACGCCATCGCTGCTGGCCGGGATTGAACTGTCCGCGGCAAAAGGACGATTGCAATCAATCACCAGGCGGGAGGTTCCGCACAGCACCGCCGGTGCCTCCAACAGGGCCGCCAACCGCCGGGACACGTCACCAGCGCCAATATCCCAGGCGATATGGCGCGTCAAATGGTGGGCCGAAAGACCAAGATTGCCGTATTCCGGCGGCACGTGGCCGCTGGCATGGTCGCAGATAATCAGGACCGGCGCCGGTCCGTTATCATTTACGACATGGAAAGGTGCCTGGGCGGCAATGGTTTGTTCGATTTCGGAGGTCTGTTTCACGTGTCGGATACTACCTTAAAACACTCTGGTTCAAAGAATTGCGCTATGTATTGGTCACAAGATCTAGTTGCGGTATGAAACAATTGCGATCGAGCAAAGCCGAGGCGTGATTTCGCTGGGCCAACTTTCGAGTTGGAAGTTTTCCGCCTAGCACAGGATTTGGAAATGCCACAAGGCAATTCGTTGGCCGCCGTCGATCGTACCACGGACGGTTACGCCTTTTTTGACGAAGACAATTGCCTGCGTTATTACAATGAATAGCATCTGAGGATCCTTGGATATCTGAGGGATAAAATCGTGCCTGACATTCTGGCCACCGTAATTCTCTGGGTACCATGCGCGCCTTTGCAAGGCGATGGGCGTGTGCGGGGCCGCTCAGCGCGGCGCAATCGGCGCATGTGCCGTCACCGGGCGTGCGCGGTGGGAGACGGTCGGAGGGTCAATCAGCGTTTTCCCAGGAAACCACTCGTCCAACGGGCGGCGGCATAACTGCCGTGGCGGAATATCCGCGGGGTTTATTGAACCAATTGTTCCAGGCTGCCGTTGCCGCGGCGGATCCGGCAACTTGTCTGCCGCCGCATCTGCCCGGCCGGCCCAAGGGGCGGACATTGGTTTTGGGCGCCGGCAAGGCGGCTGCCAGCATGGCCCAAGCGGTGGAGCGAAATTGGCAAGGGAATCCGGAGGACCTGGCTGGTCTGGTCGTCACCCGCTATGGCCATGGCGCGTCGACCCGATATATTGAAGTGATCGAGGCCGCCCACCCAGTCCCCGATGCCGCGGGAGCGGCGGCAGCCGCGCGCATCCTTGCGGCGGCATCGGACCTGGGGTCCGATGATCTATTGCTGGTATTGATATCGGGCGGCGGATCATCATTACTGAGCCTGCCCAGCGCGGGCCTGAGCCTGGCGGATAAACAGGCGGTGAATCAGGCGCTGTTGCGCAGTGGCGCACCGATTGATCAAATGAACGTGGTGCGCAAGCATCTTTCCGCCATCAAAGGCGGCTGGCTGGCCGCCGCGGCCGCGCCCGCTCAGGTCGTCAGTTTACTGATTTCCGACGTGCCGGGCGATGATCCTGCGATTATTGCGTCCGGCCCGACAGTGGCTGATCCGTCGACTTTTGCCCAGGCCCGGCAAATTCTGGCGAATTATCGGATTACGCCGCCCGCGGCCGTGGCCCGGCATCTGGCGGCTGCTGAAACGGAAACACCAAAACCGGGTGACCGCCGCCTGGCCAATAGCCGGACCGTGTTAATCGCCACCCCCGCGCGGGCTCTTGCGGCGGCGGCAAAAGTCGCGGCGGCGGCGGGCTATGAGGTGCAGTTGTTGGGCGACGATCTGGAGGGGGAAGCCCGCGATCTGGGCGCCCAACATGGCCGGTTGGCGCGAGCCAGCCAGGTCGCCGGGCGGCGGATGGCGCTGCTGTCGGGCGGCGAGACCACGGTCACGGTGGCCGGCAATGGACGCGGCGGGCGCAATCTCGAATATCTGGCCGGTTTGGCCTTGGCCCTGGGGGGTCACGACGGGATCAGCGCCATCGCCTGTGATACCGATGGTATCGACGGCACCGAAGATAATGCCGGCGCCGTGGTGTTGCCTGATACCTTGGCCCGTGCGGAGGCGGCTGGCCTGAATCCCGGCGCCCTGTTGGCCAGTAATGATGCCTATGCGCTGTTTCACGCGCTGGATGACTTGGTCATTTGCGGCCCAACCCTTACCAACGTCAATGACTTTCGCGCAATTTTGATCGATCCCGTGTAAACTGTTCCCATGCACAGAAAACGCTCCACCAAGATTATTGCCACCCTGGGTCCGGCCAGCAGCGATCTGGCCATAATCGCTGGACTGCACGCGGCTGGGGCGGATTTATTTCGGCTTAATTTCAGCCACGGCGTGCATGCCGACCATCAGGCCCGGCTGACGGCGATACGCGCGGTTGAACAATCCGCCGGTGCACCCATTGGCGTCATAGCGGATCTGCAGGGGCCGAAGATCCGCGTTGGCAGGATCATGGGCGGCGGCGTGGATCTCGCCGCCGGCAGCGCCTACCGCCTTGACCTGACCGACGAGCCGGGTGACGGTCGCCGGGCGCCCTTGCCCCATCCAGAGGTTTTTGCCGCCCTGGAACAGGGAATGGATTTATTGATCGATGATGGCCGCATCCGCCTGACCGTCAAGCGCTCCGGCGCTGACTTCGCCGATTGCCAGGTTATCGCGGGCGGGCGTATCAGCGACCGCAAGGGCGTTAACCTGCCGCAAGCTTTGTTGCCCGTGGGCCCGATGACGGCCAAGGATCAGGCGGACTTGCGCTTCGCGCTTGATGCCGGCGTGGATTGGATTGCCTTGTCGTTCGTGCAACGGCCCGAAGACATCGCCGAGGCGCGGCGCCTCGTCGCCGGCCGTGCGGCGATCATGGCGAAAATCGAGAAGCCGGCGGCGCTGCGCCAGATTGACGGGATCATCGAACTGGCCGATGCGATCATGGTCGCGCGCGGGGACCTTGGCGTGGAGCTGCCGGTAGAGGAAGTCCCGGCCTTGCAAAAGGATCTGGTGCGCCGCGCCCGGCGGGCGGGGAAGCCGGTGGTCGTGGCGACACAGATGCTGGAAAGCATGATCGCCGCACCGGTGCCAACACGGGCCGAGGTATCCGACGTTGCGACCGCCGTATACGATGGCGCCGATGCGGTCATGCTGTCTGGCGAAACCGCTTCGGGCGATCATCCTCTCGCCGCCGTGAAAGTCATGAACCGGGTGGCAAGCCAGGTTGAAGGAGATCCTGGCTACCGCAAATTCATGGATGCCGAACATGCGGACCCAGAGGCAACCTCCGCCGATGCCATTACCGCCGCCGCCCGCCAGGTCGCGGAAACCATTTCTGCTTCCGCGATCGTGACCTACACCACGTCGGGTTCCACTGCCCTTCGTGCCGCGCGGGAGCGGCCCCCTGTGCCGATCCTGGTTCTGACGCCCAGCCTGATTACGGCGCGGCGCCTGGCCGTGGTCTGGGGCCTCTTTTGTGTGCACAGCGCGGATGCTTCCGGTTTTACGGATATGGTAGACCGAGCCTGCCGCGCCGCTGCGGATTGTGGCATAGCCGAACCCGGCGACCGTCTGGTGATCACCGCCGGCGTTCCATTTGGAACCCCCGGCGCGACCAATAGCCTCCGAATTGCCTGGGTGCCTTAGCCCATTCCACGATTGGCTTACCCCGTTCCCTCACTTGTTTCCCAAGGCCCCCTGGGCGCGCCGAGGGCGCGATCCATGGAGGTCTGGCAGTCCTTTCGGTTGGGGAGCGAGCGGGTAAGTCAGTCTCGAAAACGGGCTAGATATTCTCGCCTTTTACCTTGCGGCGAAGTCGTTTTACCTCTGTTTTGGCCTGGCCTAGATGGGGATTGACCTTCAGTGCCCGTTCGTAGGCGTCCAGGGCGCCGGCGTTATCCCGCAAATAGGTATAGATCAGGCCCAGGCCGCTCAAGGCGCCGAAATGACGCGGTTCCAGGGCCAGGGTACGCTCCACATCGACAATCGACTCTTCGTACCGGCCCAGCAAAAAATAAACCGTGGCCCGCTTGTTCCAACCTTCGGCGTAATTTGGTTCGATTGTGACCACGCTGTGCAGGATTTTCAGTGCGTCGTCAAATTTCTGCTGTCCCATGGCCGAGACGACCCGTCCCATGAGTAATTTCAAGGTCGGACTTTTGCTTTCCAGCCAGACATCCCAGATCAACTGTTCGATCAAACGCGCCTGATCGGAAGTATCCACACCCTGTAAATGGACGAATAATTGATCCAGCCGCGGATCGTTTTGATCCGCCCGCGCGTCATGGGCCGTCCCGAAAGTCAGTGACAGGAGAAGCGCCAACGTGCCAGCCAGATTTTTCATCGGTTGATGATAGGAACCGTTGGCTCGACACGCCAGCATGAACTGCATCGCAGCCGCATCATTTTGTCGTGAAGAATGGTGCACGCGGCGGCGCGATTATGGTCCCTTCAACTTTGGCGACGCCAATTAATTCGAAATTGTTCTGGTATCAATGACCGTTCAGCAAGGGCGCCAATTTGGCGATCAGGGTTTCTGATTTACCGGCAATCAGGTCGGGATAACGCGGCCGCAGACATTCAATCAGTTCGGCCTGGAATAGCGCGCGTCCTTCCACGCTGTTGGGATCGTCGATGGTGGTATGAATTTCGGCGGCGGATACCAGGACGTCGGCGACAGTGCGTGGCAATCTGGCCGCCCGGCACAACGCGGCGGCGCCCTTTTTGTCACCGTTGGTGATCAGCGCATGGACATTGCCCGGCTCGATGCCGGCGCGCCGGGCGGCCGCCGTCTCGAAAAAGGCCAGATGTCCCGTGCATAGAGCGCGTAGGATCAGATGCGGCGTCAAGCGGCCTTTGACGTCCAAATTACGCACCAGGCGTTCCAAGTGTGCCTGCCTTTCGTCCGGGCGCGTGATTTCCAAGGTCACGACTTCCTGGCCGCGGGCAACCAATTGGTCGGTGATCGCCGGGGACAGACCGCTGATGCCGGCCAATCGCCGACGCATGGTGTCCGATACCGCGGTGAGCAGACGCTCGGCCAGTCTGGCTGGAAAATTGGGCCGTTCGATCAAGCCCGCCATCACCGCTTCGCTGTACGCGAAACGGTCGATCACCTTGTTTGACGTTTCATCGGATAGTTCGGCGCCGGGATTGCGTACCAGGGTTTTTACGGTGCTTTCGCTGCCGGCTTCCACGAGAGCGTCTGAAACCGCGGCCGGGATGGACTTGCGGCACGCCAACGCCTGTTGCCAGGCGCCGGGCTGGCTACGCGCGATCTCGATCAGTTCGGCGTCCGTGAATACGACGGAATAGATCAGCATGGGTGTTGCCACTTCAGCGACATCACGGGCCAATGTCATGGCCAGTTCGGAAGGCACCGCCGGGTTGTCCTTCAAACCCTCGGCCAAGGCCCGGCGCACAGCCACATCGGTGTCACGCACCATAACGCGAAAGATCGCCTCGGCCAGCCGTTGCTCGGTCGGCGACAGGTCCGGTTTACTAAACTCACGAGTCAACAGGGTCGCGGTTTCCCGACGCACGTCCGGGGAACCGTTTTCGCGAAGACGGGTGATCAGATCAGCGGTCAATTGCGCCATGTCAAAGCCTCAAGCTGCTGCTGCCCGGCCAGCCACCAAAATGGACGCGGGGCAGTCGCAAAGATTCGACATTAACCCACTGGAATTCTTAAGATTTCATCAAGATTTATGGTTTCTGGCCGATTTGCGGGATCGAACCCGCCCCGCTATTCCGCCGCCGCCAGACGGGCGGCGGGGCGTTCGTTGATCGGCAGATGCACCAGGGCGGCGAACACGCCCAAGGCAACGCCAAGCCACCAGACCACGTCATAGGAACCGGTTCGATCGAACAGGTAACCGCCCAACCAAACACCGAGGAACGAGCCGAACTGGTGCGAGAGAAAAACAAACCCGAACAAGGTCGCCATATAACGCGGACCAAACACCTGGGCGACGATGCCGCCGGTCAGGGGCACCGTGGACAGCCAGGTCAGGCCAATGGCGGCGGAGAACAGCAAAACAGTCATGGTGTCAATGGGCAGCAGCACGAACAGGGCGATGATCACCGCACGGGACAGGTAAATCAGGCTCAGAAGATTTTTCTTTTGAAACCGATTGCCCAGAACACCGGCCAGAATGGCGCCGAAAACATTGAACAGTCCCACTGTTGCCAGTGACCAGGCGCCGACCTCCGCCGAAAGCCCCCGATCCGTAATATAGGCGGGCAAATGGGTGGCGATGAAGGCGACATGAAAGCCGCAGACAAAAAAACCTGCGGTCAAATAGAGATAACCGGAATGCTGTCCGGCTTCGCGCAACGCCTGGCCCATGGATTGCTTCACGGCGCCGGCAGCCTCCCCGGCGCGACCGCGCATGGCGGTCGACAAGGGGATGATGATGGCAACGATGACGGCCAGCAGAACCAGGGCCGTGGACCAGCCGTACGCCTCCATGAATTTTTGTCCCAAGGGGACCAGCAGGAATTGCCCCATGGAGCCCGCCGCCGTGGTAACGCCAAAGGCCAGGGTACGGCGCCGTTCCGGTACCAGGCGGCCAAGGGCGGCCAAGACCAGGGAAAAGGATGCCGCCGACATGCCCAGGCCAACCAACAGGCCGCCAGTCATATACAGCCCCGCGGGGCTGGAGGCGTGCGCCATGCCATAGATGCCTAGTCCATAGAGCAGTCCGCCAAACGCCAGCACCCGGCCTGTGCCGAATCTATCGGCGATCATGCCGGCGACGGGCTGGCCCAGGCCCCACATCAGGTTTTGAATGGCAATGGACAGGGCGAATATTTCGCGCCCCCAGCCTAAATCGGCTGACATGGGCGCCAGGAACAAGCCGAAATTGGCACGAATACCAAGGCCCAAAAGCGCAATCAGGCCGCCAATTGCCACGACAATCCACATTTTGCGCGCTGCCTGCACCGACATCCCCCTATCAGCCCCTTGCTTCTGTCATCTCGAAGGCGAAAATGCCGTGAATGCCCGATTGTACCTGGGCCGGCAGCAAACTATATGTTGCGGCTGGGGCCCTCAGGTCAATAGCGGGCCGTATGGTATTTTCTTGCAAGGATACGGGAACGCCCATGGTGCGAATTCTGGTGACCAACTCCGAGGGCACGCCCGGGGTTGGAAAGACGGCGGAAATGTTGGCGTCGGGCGCGGCTGGCCTGGATGCGATCGAGGCCGGCATCCGGCTGGTTGAGGCCGATACCACTATCCGCACCGTGGGCCGGGGCGGCTGGCCCAATCTGCTGGGCGAAGTGGAATTGGATGCCGCCATGATCGATGGCACCAGCTTCCGCAGCGGGGCGGTCGGCGCCTTGCAGGGTTTCCTCCATCCCATCTCCATCGCCCGTGCGGTGCTGGAACGTTTGCCTCATGAATTGCTGGTGGGCGCGGGAGCGGCCAGGTTTGCGGCTGAAATCGGCGCCGAGACGACAAACAATCTGATCCCGGATTCAGAACGGGTCTGGCGTGAGTGGTTTGAAGCGAACGTGCCCATGGCGGATCGGGAAAAGTGGCCCGATGTGCCTTTGGTCGCGTTGTGTCAACAGGCCATCGATCCGGAAAAAGGCATGGACACAACGGTTTTCCTGGCCCTGGACGGCAAAGGCGAGATCATGGCCGGCGTCTCCACCTCGGGCTGGGCCTGGAAGTATCCGGGCCGCCTGGGCGATAGCCCCATCATCGGCGCGGGCTGCTACGCCGACAGCCGGTATGGCGCGGCGGCTTGTACGGGTGCGGGCGAAATGGCCATCCGCGCCGGCACGTCACGGGCCATCGTGCTGTATATGAAAATGGGATTGTCGTTGGAAGCGGCCGTCGACGAGGCCGTCGACGATCTGCGCCAATTGCGCGGCGGCCTGCTGCAACGTATCACCCTGCATGCCATCGACCGCGCCGGCCGCCATCGGGTGGTCGCCGTGAACGCCGAACAGCAGTTGACCTATTGGCTGTGGCGGGAGGGCGATGAAAAACCCCACGCCGAACCGGCGGAAATCGCCTCCCTATAGCTGAATGTGCTGCAGATGTGCCTTGAACAGACCAGCCGCCCCTTCGATCGGCTCAATCGACGCCAGCTTCTGGCGGGTCTGGTCAGCGGCGCCGCCTTGGCCGGGACGTCCGCCTGCGTGGGCACCAACGCGGCATCCGGCAGGGATAGCTTTACCGGCTTTCAAACCATCCAGGACGATATCGCCGAGGGCCGCAAGAACCATCCGAAGATATTGCAGTCTTTCGGCGGCGCCTACGATGATGCCCGTGTGGCCGGGTATGTAGGGAAAATCGGCCTGGCTTTGGCGAAACAGACGGAATATCAGCAATATCCCTATCAATTCACCATATTGAACACGCAGATTGTCAACGCCTTTGCGTTGCCGGGCGGCTATGTCTATATCACCCGCGGTTTGCTGACCCTGGCCTCCAGCGAGGCCGAGTTGGCCGGGGTTCTAAGCCATGAACTGGCCCACGTCACGGCCCGCCATGGCGCCGAACGCCACACGGCCCAGCAGGTCGCCCAACTGGGCCTGTTGTTGGGGGCCCTGGGCCTGCGCGCCGCCGGTTTGCCGTCGGATCTGATGCAAGTCGGCCAGACGGTCGCCCTGGCGGCGATAACGGGCTATTCCCGCGAGCAGGAGTTGGAAGCCGATACCCTGGGCATCCGTTATATGAGCCGCGCTGGCTACAACGCCGACGCCATGGCCTCGTTTCTGGGCAGCTTGCGCGCGCATTCCCAAGTAGAGGCCCAGGTCCTGGGCCTGCCGCCGGGCACGGTGGATGAATTCAATATCATGTCGACCCATCCGCGCACGGTGGAACGGGTGCGACAAGCCCAGCGGGCCGCGGCGCGCGAGACGGAGGGCCGGGCGGGGCGCTGGGCGGCGGATGCGTATTTGAACAAGATCGACGGCATGATGTTTGGCGACGATCCGGAACAGGGCGTCGTCAGGGGGCAGACGTTCATCCATCCTGTCCTGCGTTTTGAATTTGAGGCGCCGCCGGGCTTTCATCTGCGCAATAGCCCATCTCGGGTTCAGGGGCGCCATCCATCCGGCGCGGAGATGATCTTCGATATGGCGCCATCGAACGGCGCCGTCACGGCGATCGACTATTTGCGCCATGTTTGGGCCGCAAAGACCCGCCTGCACAATGTGGAAAGCCTGGTTGTCGACGGTCGTGACGCCGCCACGGGCTGGGTCGAGGGTCGCGGCCAAAACGGTGCGGTCAGACTCCGGGCCCTGGCGATCCGCCGGGACAGTGAAAAATTTTACCGCTTTATGTATATGACGCCAACTGATCAGACCCAGCGATGGGCCGAGCCGTTCCGTCAATCGGGTCGGTCATTCCGTCATATCAGCGCCGCCACGGCGGCCGGCGTGCTGGCCAAGCGGTTGTTGGTGGTGACCGCCCGGCCAGACGATAATATTGCCGGTCTGGCCCGTACTTTGCCCTATGGCCGCTTCAACGAAGACTGGTTCCGGGTCTTGAACGATCTTGCCCCAGACCAGGCCATCAAGCCAAAGCAACGTCTGAAAGTGGTAGCGGAATAGGGCACGGCATTTCCGTTTCAAACGGACAACACTAACTTTTGTCGCCGCGGCCGTAGTCGTCATCCTTGCGCAGAATATCGTCTTCGCCCAGGTAGCTGCCCGACTGCACTTCGATTATCTTCAGGTCGATCTTTCCGGGATTCTCCAGGCGATGCCAGGCGCCGACGGGAATATAGGTCGACTGGTTTTCCTCCAGCATCAGTGTTTCATCATTGCGGGTCACTTTCGCGGTGCCTTCGACCACGATCCAATGCTCGGCCCGGCGGTGATGCATTTGCAGGGACAGTTTCCGCCCCGGTTTCACACTGATCCGTTTGACCTGAAAGCGATCTCCATGATCCATGCTCTCGTAATAGCCCCAGGGACGATAGACCCTTAGGTGTTGTTCTGATTCGTTCCGTCCTGCCGCTTTCAGCCGGTCGACGATGGCCTTGACCTCCTGCGCCTTGTCCCGGCTGGCGACCAGGACCGCATCGGCGGTTTCCACGATCACCAGATCCCTGACCCCAAGGGCCGCGACCAGGCGCTTTTCCGCTCGGACATAACTGTTGGCGACGTCGTCCAGAATGACATCGCCCTTGGTCACGTTATTGGCATCATCGCCCCCGGCGCCGTCGTCCAGGCCCAGTTCCCACAAGGCGGACCAGGAGCCCACATCGCTCCACCCCATATCGGCGTTGATCACGGCCGCGGTCTTGGTCTTTTCCATCACCGCGAAATCGAGCGAAATATTGGGGTTTGCCGCGAACGCGGCGGCATCCAGGCGGGTGAAAAACAGATCCCGTTGCGCGGCGGTTACGGCCTTCCGGCTGGCCTGCACGACTTTCGGGGCCAGCCGTTCCATCTCCGCCAGCAGCCGATCGGCCCGGAACAGGAATATCCCGCTGTTCCAATCGAAGCCGCCCGCCGCCAGCATCGCCTCGGCCTTGGCCAGTTCGGGTTTTTCGACGAATTCAACCACCTTGTAACAGTGATCGACGCCCGGCAGGGGGCCGCCGTGCCTGATATAGCCATAGCCGGTTTCGGGCGCCGTCGGGGTAATGCCAAAGGTGACCAGGGCGCCCCCCTGCGCGGCCTGCGCCGCCGTATCGATGGCGACCTGAAAGGCGGCCGTGTCGGCGATGTGGTGGTCGGACGGCAGGATCAGGATCAAGGCATCCGGCGAACGGGTTGCGGCCAACAGAGCGGCCACCGCGGCCGCGGGCGCGGTATTGCGGCCCATGGGTTCCAGCACGATATCCGTGGGCTCGACACCAATGGCGTGCAATTGCTCGGCCACAATAAAGCGGTGTTCGTCATTACAGATCATGGTGACGGGATTGAAACGATCCGGGTCGGATACCCGCAATACTGTCGCCTGCAACATGCTGTGATGATCGGTCAGGGGTAAAAGCTGTTTGGGATAGGCGGCCCGGGACAGGGGCCATAACCGGGTGCCCGAACCACCCGACAGAATTACCGGATCTATCCGCGTCATCATCAATGCAATCCCCGTGACGGCGCCGTGTATGCGCCGTGCCGTCAAGCTAACGCACCTGCCTACGATTTCCCATAGGGCCTGTATCGAGGACCATTGGTATTACGTGCCATAGTGCGCGGCAAGGGTGAAGCAGGATTGCACCAGAATACCGGTGGCGGTCATGGGGTTGAGAGAGCGGCCGCCACCAAACTGGCAGCGTTCGGCATGGGCCTTGATGGTCATGCCCAGGCCCAGGACATCCCAGACGATATTGGCGCCGGGTGTGCCAATACCGCCCAGGGCGCGCATGGCCCGCCAGACGTCCTCGCGGGCGGACAGAATGCGGTGTGGCGCGGCGTTGCCGGGGTCGAAGCCGCCCGGCAGCACGCGGACGTCCCGGTTCGCCAAGCCGTGTAGGCTGGCGCCCTGGAAGATGCCCTCGAATTTTCGGGCGGCGGCCTCCGCCCTGTGGTCGATGCGGCCCTTGTTCACCAGCGCATCAATCGTGTCCGGCGCGCGCATGGCATAGATGCGGGGCCCCCGGCCGTCCTGGCCGGTGACTTCGGTGCGGACCAGGGCGGGATGGTTTTCGCCCAACGGATGATGCTGCATGCGCCAGTTCGTCGGCCCGGCATCACTGCCCAGTTGCAGGCGATCCAGTTGCGCCCGCCTGCGGGACGTGCGGCGGCGCTTTGGTGCGCCACGGCCCGGTAAATCCGATGCTTGGCCATCGTTGTCCATTTATTCACCGTCTATTTCGTCATCAAATTCGCCATAAGCGGGCAGCAGATCCCGCATGTAATGGTCGCATTCAGCCTGCTCCGCCATGAATTGTGGGTCGCCATCGGGATTGATGCTGCGCGCATGGTGTGTGCCGCAATAGGACCGGCCCCGCAATCGCGGCAGCTGGCAATAGCGCCAGTCCGGGGTTTGCACATCCCCGTCGATCCAACGGCAGCCGGTGATCAGTTGCGCCGCCGTGCGCCCCGCCCCGCCTCTGCCGGGGGGATCTTCTGATGGCGCGACGGGGAAGGTTGGCGGGGAATTGAGAGGCTGCGTCATGGCGGCAATAGTATACGATTTCGTATAATATTCAAGAAAAATATTCTAGTTCGTATTTGCATCCGTATAAAATACGGTCTATGTTGTGTGCCATGGTTGATTGGGCAGATACCGTGCGGCGTCTGCGTCTGGCGCGGCGGCAGACACAGGCGCAGTTCGCGACGTCCCTGGGGACGACACAGGCGACCGTCTCCCGTTGGGAAGCGGGCAAGCAGGGGCCGGACCGGGAACAGTCCCTTGCCATCACCGCCCTGGACCAACAGCCGGGTAGCGCCGCGCCGCCGGCGGCGGCGCCCCGGCGGGTATCGGGACAATCCGACCATCTGATCGCAACGGAAATTCCGGGGCCGCTCGGGCGGATCCAGGATTTGCCGATCCTGGGTCATGCCGAGGCCGGTGAAGACGGCACTTTTCTGGATAATGGTGCAATTACGGGCTATGCCGGCCGGCCGGCGAATTTGGTGGGTGTAACCAACGCCTATGCCCTGATCGTGCACAATTCGTCCATGCGGCCGCGCTACGAACCGCGCGAAATAATCGAGGTGGACCCGAACATTCCCGTACGACCGAACGACTACGTTGTCGTACAGACCACGGATGACCGGGCCTTTATAAAACTGCTGCGGCGGCGCACCGAGCGCGCCATCATTCTGGAACAGTACAATCCCCCGAAGGAAATCAGGTTGGCCCCCGAAGAGGTTGCCGCCATGCATCTGATCGTCGGGGCGCACCGGGTCTACCGCTAGCTGCGACGGGGTGTATCGGGCCGTCGCCGGCCGTAAAATATACGGCAATCGCATCATTTGTTGCATAAATGTATACGATACAGTATAATTCCGGGCTGCGATCGGCGAAAGGATCCGAGCTTGCCCTATGATGCCTCCAACCTGATTTGCGTGGCCGGTAACAGCCGCGCCTCGCACTGGGCCTACAACACCACGGACCGTACGGCCGAGGTTTTGGCGCCTGGTTATTTCCCCGACGACCGCCAGCGGAATTTCATGCATCCGGGCGAAATTCTGACCCTGACCTGCCTGGCCGTGGCAACGACGCCGCGGCAAAGGCGCAACCCTGTCGCCGTCTTGCAGGCGGTAACGGCCAGAACCCGCGACGGCATCTGGCTGGTCCTGCCCCTGACCCCTATTGCCCGGCCCGGCGAGGTTGCCGCCCGGCCGGTTACCGATCTCCCGGGTTGGTATAAGGCCTCGAGATCTGTCGTCCGCCGCACCTGGCGTCCGCGGCGCCCGCGCTCAGCGTGACGGTATTCGCGCTTCGGTACCTATGTCCCGAACGGCGCTGGTCATAAGGTCGGTCAGGTCGATGGCGTTGGAGGCGTGGGGGATCGTATTGCAGGTCACGATTTGCCCCGCACCGGCGGCCTTCAGGTCCGCATAGGCGGTATCCGCGAAAACCGCATGGACCCCGATGCAGACCGGCGGGGGCAGGGCGGCTGTCTTCAGGTGGCCGATGGTCTCGATCATGGTGCGCGCCGTCGAGATGATGTCGTCAACCAGGACCGGCGTGCGCGCCCGCCAGCGCGCCAGGTGCGGCACCGAGATCTGAACATCGCGGTCGCCATGGCGGGTTTTCTCCAGCACCACGAAGGGGGCGCCGGCAGCCGCCGCCACGGCGGCGACCCACTGTTCGCTCTCGCTGTCGGGTCCGACCAGAATCGGGTTCGGTACGGCATCGCGGATCCAGGCCGCGATGGCTGGCGCCGCATGCAGCGCCGCCGCCGGCACGGCATAGATCTCGGACAGGGCGCTGCGCCGGTGAAGGTGAGGGTCAATGGTCACCAGCCAGTCGATCCAGCCGTCCAATGTCTTGGCGAAATAGGTCGAGGTGATACCTTCGCCGGCCCGGAAGCGGCGGTCCTGCCGCATATAGGCGAGGTAGGGCGCAACCAGTCCGACCTCTGCCGCTCCCAGATCACGGGCCGTGGCGGCCGCAAACAGCAGCGGCAAAAATTTCCCGTCGGGCCGATCGAGGGTGCAGACGAAGACCGCGCGTCGGCCATCGACCGCACTTGCCAGGCGCACATGGGATTCCGCATCGGGGAAGCGGTGCAGTTTCAGACTGCCAAGCTCAGCCGAAAGATTATCGCGGAGCGCCTGCGCCAAGGTTTCGTTGCCGGGCAGGGGAAATACTATCGTCTGCATCAGATGTCTCCGATATCGATGATCGGCGGATGGCTCGCCACATACGCCAGGGCGTAGTCGAGTTCGCCGCGGGTCTCGGCGTGAAGGGTAAATAAAGCCGCGCCCGTTTCGATCCGGGCGCCCAAGGGGGCATGAAGGTCCAGTCCCGCGGCCCTGGCGTCGGGCGCGCCCGCCAGCTTGGCGGCTTTGGCCAAACGCCGGTTGTCGATGTTCGCGACCAGACCGCCCCGTTCGGCCAGGATCGCCCGCCGGTGCGAAGATCGAGGCGGCGTCCGCATGCCGCCCTGGGCCTCGCAGATATCCTGAAACTTGCGCCAGGCTCTGCCGTCGGCGAGCACCGCGGCCGCCATGCCTACGCCGGCGCCTTCCCTTGCGCCGCCGCCAAGTTCCAACAGCGCGCCTGCAAGTGTCACCGACCGTGTCTTGAGATCGGCTGGCGCATCGGGCGTCCCCTGCAGCACCGCCAGCACGTCGCGGGCCTCGAGCGCCGGGCCGATGCCCCGGCCCACGGGTTGGAGGCCATCGCTTCGCACGAGCCGTGTGTCAAGGCCCAGCGCCGCTGCCACGGCCAGCAGGTGGGCGCCAAGCGAGTCTGCGTTGGCCTGGCTGCGCACCTTGGCGGTGGGGCCGACGGGCAGATCAATCACCAGGTGGGTCGAACCGGCAGCCGCCTTTTTGGACAGCACCGACGCCACCAGCTGACCCTCGCTGTCGAGTTCGAGCACGCGCTCCACCCGGATCAGCGTATCGTCGGCCGGGCTGAGGTTGACGGCGCCGCCCCAGACGACGCAGCCACCCTGTTGCTCCACCACCCGGCGCATGGCGTTGAGGTCGAGGCTGACGGGCGCCAGGGTTTCCATGGTATCGGCAGTCCCGGCCGGCGACGTAATCGCCCGCGATGATGTCTTGGGCATGGTAAGCCCGCAGGCGGTAACGATCGCGACGATGATCGGCGTGGTCCGGTTGCCCGGCAGGCCGCCGACGCAATGCTTGTCGACGATGGGCGTCGCGCCCCAGTCCAGACGCTTGCCCACGGCGACCATGGCGCGGGTGAGGCCGATGATTTCCTCGGTGTCCAGGCCCCGTGCCGCGCAGGCGGTGATGTATGAAGAGAGTTGGATGTCGGAATAACGGCCGGCGACGACATCGTCCATGATCGCGGCGAACGCGCCATCCGCAAGGCGTTGGCCGTAGACCTTGCCGCGAACGAGGCTCAACGAGTCCAGCGGCGGCGGGTGGTTGACGGCGATGTCGGCGCCTTCCGGAGCGCCCAGCCGGGTCCAGGCGGTCTCCGACAGGCCGGCCTCGCCGGGCGCCAGAAGATCCCCGGTGATGTGGTTCAGGGTCGCGATGATCGAGGTGCCGCCGGCGGTCACCCGAATGCGCGCCAGGGCGGAGAAGCCCTCGGCCCGGCAAACATGGCAGTCGCGGTGCATGTAGATAACCGCCTCCTGATGGGTGTCGATGCCAAGCCGTCTGAGGCGCAGCGTGGGCGATGTCTCACTCACTCGGCCGGTTCCTTTCCGTCGCCGCAATTTTCAATTAATCGGAGTCGAAACTGCGACTTAGGTATTTGCTTCAATTGCTCTGTTCCTAAGAGTCCGGGCATGTTTCGAAGAAACATGCTGTAGGTTCAGTTCGCATAAAAATATCAAGGGCCATTGGTCGTACCCGCGGTCAAATCAGCGCGATGCGGTCACGATATTCGGGTACGAGGCAGGGCCAGTCCAGTTCGTCCTTGATCCGGCGCCGCAGGGTGTCCGAGGCCGCGGGTTCGCCATGGGTGATGAAGGTCTGCCGCGGCGGTGCCCGGAAATGACCGAGCCAGGCCAAGATCTCGTCCGCATCGGCGTGGGCTGAAAGCATATGGAGGGTTTCCACTTCGGCGCGGATCGGCACATTCCCGCCGTGAATCTTGACGGTCTCGGCGCCGCCGGTCATCGCCGCGCCACGTGTGCCGCCAGCCTGAAAACCGGTGAACAGAATGGCATTGCGGTGGTCGGGCGCGAAATGTTTCAGATGATGCAGGATACGGCCGCCCGTGGCCATGCCGCTCGCCGAAATGATGATCTTGGGCATGGCGCTGGCGTCAAGCGCCTTGGAGTCTTCGACCTCCCGGACATAGGTGGCGACCCGGCGGGTTGCCTCGCATTGCGCCGCCGTCAGGCGATGCTCGCCCAGATAGCCGCAGAAGATTTCGCTGGCATTGATGGCCATGGGGCTGTCGAGGAACACCGGCAGATCGGGAATACGCTTGTCCGCCTTCAACTGCTGCAGGTGGAACAGCAGGCTTTGGGTCCGGCCGACGGCAAAGGCCGGTATCAGTACGGTGCCGCCCCGGTCGGCGACCCGGTTGACGATATCGGCGATGCGGTCTTCCGCATCCGTCACCTCGTGTCGCCGGTCGCCGTAGGTGGACTCGACAACCAGATAATCGGCCTGCTGCACGATCGTGGGATCGACCATGGTCGCCGATCCAGGCCGGCCCAGATCGCCCGAGAACAGGACCGTGATCCCAGCCACGGTGAACCGCACCAGCGCCGCCCCGAGGATGTGCCCGGCGGGCAGGAAGCGGACACCGAGGTGCGGCCCAAGTTCAAAGTCCTGCTCGAAGGCGACCGCTTTGAACTGCTTGAGGCACAGGGTCGCGTCATCGCGGGTGTAGAGGGGTTTCGCCGGGCTGTGTTTGGAAAAGCCGTGCCGGTTGGCGAATTCCGCCTCCCGCTCCTGCAGGTATCCGCTGTCCGGCAGCAGGACGCCGCAGAGATCATGGGTGCCCGGCGTGGCGTAGACCGGACCCTTGAAGCCGTTCCTGACGAGCAGCGGCAGATAGCCCGAATGATCCAGATGGGCGTGGGTAAGGACAACGGCGTCCAGGCTTGCCGGATCGAACGGCAGGGGCGCCCAATTGCGCAGCCGCAACTGCTTGAAGCCTTGGAAAAGGCCGCAATCAATCAGGATCCGCCGGCCGCCGGCTTCCAACAGGTACTTGGAGCCGGTGACGGTGCCGACGCCGCCCAGGAAGGTGAGATGGATCGTCATGACGTAACTCCCGTTTTCCCCACACGCCGACGCTTGATCCAAAAGGCAATATTGAGGATCTGCTGCCACGGGCGCTATCCCTGCCCGCCCGGGTGGTCCAATATGATCAGACTTGTCCGGTTTTGAAAGGTTTCAATCCGTCATGTCCGAACCAAGCGGCGCTGGCGCGCCAAAGCCCGCATCGGCCGCGACCCAGGCGGCGCAAAAAGCTGTCCTTGCGGAACTGCCCTTTGCCGATCAGGTGGATTTTGCACAGGCCCAGCGTGGTTTTATCGCCCCGGTGCCCGACGGCCTCG
Source organism: Pseudomonadota bacterium (assembly GCA_027623205.1). Lineage (GTDB taxonomy): Bacteria > Pseudomonadota > Alphaproteobacteria. The sequence goes on from JAQBYC010000008.1 coordinate 26,784, forward strand.
TCAAGAACGAGCGCGGCGCGGCGCTTTGGGATTTGCAGGCCTATGACTTCCTGGACGCGGCGGAGGCCCCCGATACGGTCAATCCCAGCCTGTGGCGCATGGCGCGGCTGAACATGAACAACGGTTTGTTCAAGGTCTGTGACCGGGTTTATCAGCTGCGCGGGCTCGATCTGGCCAATATGACCATTGTCGAGGGCGAGCGCGGCCTGATCGTCATCGACCCCATGACCACGGCCGAGGTCGCCCGCGCCGGGCTGGACCTCTACTACGCCCACCGCCCGGAAAAACCGGTGCTGTGCGTGATCTATAGTCACAGCCACGTGGATCATTACGGCGGTGTGATGGGGGTGACCAGCGCGGACGCGGTCGCCGCGGGCAAGGTTGCGGTCATCGCGCCGGACCGCTTCATGGAGGAACTGAGCGGCGAAAACGTCCTGGCCGGCAACGCCATGATGCGCCGGGCGCAGTTTCAGTTCGGCGGCCTGTTGGCCAAGGGCGCGCGGGGCCAGGTCGATGCCGGGCTGGGCAAGGTCACGGCACGGGGCCGGGTCACCTTGATCGCACCAACCCGGGTGATTGTTGCGGCCACCGAAGCCCACACCATCGATGGTGTCGAGATGGTCTTTCAATTGGCCCCGGATTCGGAGGCGCCGGCGGAAATGCACATGTTCCTGCCCCAGTTCGGCGTCCTGAACATGGCCGAGAATACCACCCGGCATCTGCATAATTTCATCCCCCTGCGCGGCGCCGTGGTGCGCGACCCGCGCATCTGGTCGCGGCATATTTCCGATGCCATGGCGCTATTTGGCGGGCAAACCGAGATCCTGATCGGTCAGCACCATTGGCCGACCTGGGGGCGGGCGGACGTTCTGGGCTATCTGGAAAAACAGCGGGATTTGTACAAATACATCCACGACCAGTCGGTCCGCCTCATGAACCATGGGCTGACGGCGGCGGAGATTGCCGAGGTGTTGGTATTGCCGCCCGGCCTGGATCGGGAATGGACCGTGCGCGGCTATTACGGCAGCGTCAGCCACAACGCCAAGGCGGTGTATCAACGCTATCTGAGTTGGTACGACGCCAACCCGGCCAACCTGAACCCGTTGCCGCGGCGCGAGACGGGCCGCAAGACCGTCGAATACATGGGCGGCGCGGCGGCCCTGCTGCAACGCGCCCGGCTGGATTTCGCGGCCGGTGAATACCGCTGGGTGGCGCAGGTCTTGAGCCATCTGGTGTTTGCCGAGCCGGACAATCTGGCGGGCCGCGCCCTGCTGGCCGACAGCTTCGAACAGCTTGGCTATCAGGCCGAAAGCGCCACCTGGCGTAACGCCTATCTGTATGGCGCCCAGGAATTGCGCCATGGCTTGGCCAGGTTGCCGGCGCGGCGCATGCTCAGCCCGGAAATGATGACCGCCCTGACCGCCGACGCCCTGTTTGATTTCATGGCCGTACGTTTGGACATGGCCAAGGCCGGCGGGCTGCGCTGGAAGATCAACTGGCGCCTGACCGACAGTGACCAGCAAATCGTGCTGAACCTGCAAAATTGCACCCTGACCCAGGTATCGGGCCAGGTGGCCCCGGATGCCGTGGCCTCCGTGCGGGCCAGCCGGAAAGTGCTCGTCGCCCTGAATGTGCGCCAGACCAGCGTGGCGGAAGCGGTCGCGGGGGGCGAGCTGGAAATCGATGGCGAGGCGGCGGTCATCGAGCGGCTGTTCGCCATGCTCGATGATTTCGAGATGATGTTCGATGTTGTTGCCCCTGGCCTGGGGCCGGCGGACAGAGGGACGGATTGATGGCGGACGCGGGACATAAGGCCGGGGTCATTGGCCTCGGCATCATGGGGCGGCGGATGATCAGCAATCTGGCCGCCCATGCCCGTTTCAGCAATCCCTGTGCCTGGGATCCCAATCCGCGGGCCTGTGCCGATGCCGTGGCCGAAACGCCCGGCCTGCTCATCATGGACGATGCCGATGCGGTGATCGCGGCGGCGGATCTGGTCTATATCGCCACGCCGCCCCTGTGGCACCGGGGTTATGCCGAATGCGCCATGGCCGCGGGCAAGCCGGTCTATTGCGAAAAACCCCTGGGCGTCGATGTGGCCGAGAGCCGCGCCCTGGTCGCCGCATTGGAGGATAGCGGCACACCGAACGTGGTGAATTTTATCCAGGCAGCCTCCCGCGCCGTGACCCTGACCAGGGAGCGGCTCGATAGCGGCGCCCTGGGCGCTATCCTCGGCGCCGATATCATCGTGCATTTCGCCCGCTGGCCGCGGGATTGGCAGGCGGACGCGGACTGGTTGCGTTTTCGCGACCAGGGCGGCTACTGCCGCGAAGTGCTGTCGCATTTCCTGTATCTGACCCAGCGCCTGTTGGGTCCCGCCACTCTGCTATCGGCCCGTCCGGTTTATCCCGCCGATCCGGCCCTCTGCGAAACCCATATCTCGGCGGCCCTGAACTGCAACGGCGTTCCCGTCTCGGTGCTCGGCTCCAGTGGCGGGGCGGGACCGGACCGGGTGGAAATGACCCTATGGGGCAGCCGGCGCAGTCATCGCCTGCATGATTGGTTTTTCCTGCAGTCCAGCGACGGCGGCGAATGGCAACAGGAATTCCCCGAGCTTGACGACCCCCGCGCCGAGGCCTTTCACTCGCAGTTGGACAATGTGGCCGCCTGGTGCGAAGGGCGGGCCAATATCCTGCCTTCGGCCCGCGACGCCCTGGCGGTGCAGGAACTGGTCGAGGCGATGCTGGCCGCCGGATGACCCAGCGGCGACAACAAATTGAGGCGTTTGTGCGGCGCCTTGTCGTCGAGCTTGAGGCTGCCGAGGCCGCCGGGCTGGCTTCGCCCGACGCCATCGCCGATCATTTCAACAGCAAGGGCATTACCACCCGCAAGGGCCGGTGCTGGAACGGCGCGACCGTTGCGAAATTTCTGAGTAGTCCGGGCGCCGCGCGCTACCGCGAGGAGGGGAAGGCGGGGCGCACGGCCAATCGGGGCGGTAATCCCGGCACGCAGCCCTCCGCGCTCGATGCAGCGCACTTGCGTCTGATATCGGACACAACCATCGGCCATTACGACCGGGTGGCCGAAGATTACCGGGGCGGCACGCTAAATCACGATGTCAGCCAAAACCATGCGGCGCTCCTGGACGGGATTGAGGGCGAGCCCCCCTATGCCATCCTCGACCTAGGCTGCGGTCCCGGACGGGACTTGCGCTATTTCCGTTTGTTGGGCCATGACGCCACGGGTCTGGACGGATCGCTGGCATTCGTCGCCATGGCGCGCCGCTATTCCGGATGCGACGTTCTGCACCAGGACTTTCTTGCTTTGCGATTGCCGGCCCACGGCTTCGACGGCGTGTTCGCCAATGCCTCGCTGTTCCACGTGCCGCGCCAGGAGTTGCCCCGGGTGTTGGCTGATCTTGCCGGAGCCTTGAAACCACGGGGCATTCTGTTCTGCTCAAACCCGCGCGGCAAAAATGTGGAGGATTTTAGTGGCGACCGCTATGGCTGCTTTCTGGACCTTGCCACGTGGCGCGGTTACGCCACGGCAGCCGGCTTCACGGAGGTTAGGCATTACTACCGCCCGAGCGGACTCCCGCGCCACCGGCAACCGTGGCTCGCGACCGTTTGGCGCAAAGACGAATGACACCGATGGGGTGGACGGCCCCGCCTCGGCATCTATTCGGAACGGCAGAAATCTCAACAGAGGCAAAAATTTGCGTCCAAAGCCGGCGTGAAAGGCGGTCTTAACCTGGGTTTTGTTGCTGTCGCCCGCAGGGTCTCTAAATTTTTTAATAAATTAAATCAACATCTTGACGTGTTTCTGCAAGAAGAAAGACCTGACCCTGGTCTTTCGATATCCCCGGCTGATTGGTCGACGCGCCCTGATCTGGGTGCTGGCCCTGTTCCTGGCCGCAAGTGCCAATCAGAGTTTTTTTGAGAAAACCCTCACCCTTTATCCGCTGGCGGAGCATTGGCCGTTCCTGCTATCGGCTGCGGTTGTGCTGGTCTGTGCGCTGGCCTTCGTAACGGCGGTCTTCTCGCTGGTCTTTCCGGTGCGCGCGGTCGGCGCCTTTATGCTGATCCTGGCCGCGGTTGCGGGGCATTTTACCGATACCTTCGGCGTCATCATCGACCGCGAGATGATCCGCAACATGGCGCTGACTGATGCGGGCGAGGCGCGCGATCTCGCAACCTCCGGTCTGGTGTTGCGCGTCCTGCTGTTGGGCTTGCTGCCGGCGGCGGCGCTGTTCCTGATACCGTTGAAAGAGACCGGGTTTTGGCGCCGGCAGGTTGCGTTCGCCACCGTGATCGGACAAGCGACGGTGCTGACGCTCGTCTGCATGCTGCCTTTTACCGATGCCTATGACGTCTATTTCCGCGAGCATAAACCGCTGCGCTACTACACGAATCCGACCTATCCGATTTATTCGGCGATCAAATTCGCGCTCGACCAGCGCGAGGCGCTGACGGCCCACTAAATGTTGGGGTCGGGTCTTTCCTCTTGAATTGGTTTCCGGTGCCTTGACGGTGCAGGAACTGATCGAGGCGATGCTGGCCGATAAATGATTGGGTTGGGAAGGCGCCGGGCCCTCTTAGAGCATGTTTCTTCTAAACATGCTCCGACTCTTAAGAAAAGAGCAATTGAACAAGTCAATTGGATCGCTAAAGCGAATCCAATTGATTGAAAATTGCTCTAGCTAATCGGACACAGTTTCCAGGAACGCCCCGATGTCTTTAAGCAAGGCGTCGGCGGCATGATAGCCGCCGATCTTGACATCGCCTTTTTTGGCGCAGGCTCTGAAGGCCTTTCCGCGCTCTGCCCTGGTCAACAGGTAACGTGAACCAGTTTCGTATTCATAACCATCGGCGCGCAGGGCAACGCGGCAACCGGCCATGCCGTAGGCGTAGGGGATATTGCGGATGCCTTCGATTGGTGCGTCAAAGCCGTGATAGGCGCCTTCATAGAGCGTAATCGCCCAATCCCGCCCAAGCGCCTTCATTCGGCTCGCCTGCGCAATGCAGGGCGCAGGGGGCGTCCAGTTGTCCAACTCGCCAATGAAGACCCGAACGGCGTTGGCGGTGACCTTGCCGTCTTCAATCCTGGTGCATAGCGGATACAGCAGAAGGTAGGCGGCGTAGTCCAGGCCGCCGGCGATTTTCTCCCGAATGGGGTTCCAGGCCGCATAAAGGGCCGCCACGGCGCCTTTGCTGCTGCCCATGACAACAATCTTGTTTGGATCGACGTTGGGCAGGGTAGCGAGGAATTTTAAGGCCCGCAGCAGATCGGCCGTCATCATCGCCGCAGTCACATTGGTTTGATTGCCTACCGTCGAACCGATGCCCCTGGGCCCGAAGCTGTCGAGCTGCAAACTCACGAAGCCAAGTTCGCGCGCCAATTCGAGATAGCGGTGATGATGAAACTGCCGCCCGCTGGAGCCGTGCATGAAGACGAATGCCGGCATGCGCTCGCCAATCTTATCGGGATAGACCAGATCGGCGCTGATCTCCAGGTCGTATGTTGGCTTGGCCGTGGTTAATAGATCAGCCAGTTGATAGGGGCTGGCCGAAGTGAAGGTGACTTGCTTGGCGACGGCATCCGGCGCGGCCAACAGGCTCAACGCAATCAGCAGAACCCGGCCTCGGAGCCTTGGGAACAATCTTATCACGATATTCGCATCAAACATTTTTTATGGCGTCAGTTTCCGGTCTGCTATGCCACGCTCGCTTCCCAGGAGCAAGCGCCCGGACCGATGGTTTGGATCAGGGCGATTTGGTATAAGCCGTATCGAGCGTTAAGATTTCAGGCGGCAACGCCGGATGGCTTGGGAATAGGGGGAGGTAACAGATGCCGGGTGGCAATGGTTTCAATGTCGATGCCTTGGTGGAGCCGGACCGGGTGCACCGGGCCTGTTATGTGGACGACGAGATCTTCGAGCGCGAGATCCGGCGGATCTTCCATCGGTCGTGGATCTATGTGGGCCACGAAACCCAGGTCCCAAAGACCGGCGACTATGCGACCACGGTGATCGGCCGGCAGCCGGTGATCATGGTGCGCCATGCCGACCGCTCCATCCACGTGCTCTATAACCGCTGCCCCCACCGTGGCGCCAAACTGTGCAGCCAGCGGGCGGGCAATGTGGGCGCCGCCTTCACCTGCAGCTACCATTCCTGGCAGTTCAAACTGGACGGCAAGGTGCGCCACATCCCCATTCAGAACGGCTATGAGAATACCCGCTTCTCGCTCGACAGTCCCGATGCCCATATGAAACCGGTGGCGCGGCTGGAGGTCTATCGCGGCTTCGTCTTTGCCTCCCTATCGGCGGCGGGACCGGGCCTGCAGGATTGGCTGGGCGCGGCCATCGCCGGCATCGATGATATGTGCGACCGCGCGCCCGAGGGCGAGGTCGAGGTGGTGCCAACCTGCTTCCGCATGATGCAGAAATCGAACTGGAAAATTTTCCTGGAAAACCAGCTGGACGCGGTGCATCCCTCGATCACCCATAGTTCGACCGGACTGGCGGCGCAAAAGGTGGAACAGGAGATGCGGGCGGAAACCGGCAAGCCGCCGCCGTTGTCCTATCACTACATTTCGGCCTTTGCCATGGAGCTCGACAAATGGGGCGCCCTGGATGTGGTCGGTTATCCGAACGGCCATTGCGTGCTGCAGGGCTATATGGGTTTGCGCCCGACCGATCCGGATACCCTGGAATATGAAGCGGCAATGCGGCAAAATTATAGTCCTGCAAGGACCGAGGAAATCCTGGACGTGAACATCCATCATCTATTGGTTTATCCCTGCCTGTCGATCCAATCGCCTTTGCAGCAGCTGCGCGCCGTGCGGCCGATTGCAAAGGACCGGACCTTGACCGAGATCTGGCATTTCCGCCTCAAAGGCGCGCCGGAGCCGATTTATCGCCGGGCGCTGGATTATTTTTATCTGGTCAATTCCCCATCGACCATGATCAACGCCGACGATCTGTTCAACTTCCGGAAATGCCAGGAAGGCCTGGAAAGCGAGGGGGGCGATTGGGTCAGCTTTCACCGCAACGCCGGCCAGGACCGGGTCGAGGGCGGCATCACCACGACCAATATCGGCTTTTCCGAGGCGCCCATGCGCAACCAGTTCGCGGCCTGGCGCAACTATATGGCGGCGGAGCCGGCGGCATGAGCCGCGCACAGGAGAATTCCGCGGGCAGGGACCCCTTGCCCGCCGCCGCCGTGGGTCTGGAAACGCAGCATGCCGTGGCGCAATTTCTCTACCGGCAGGCGGAAATCCTGGATGATCGGTTATGGGATGACTGGTTGGCGCTGTTTACGCCCGATGGTCATTACTGGATGCCCGCGGCGCCGGAACAGCTGGTGGGCGAGGGCCAGCCGAATATCTTCTATGAGGATCATTATCTGATGCGGGTGCGCATTGGCCGCGTCAACCATCCCAACGCCTGGTCGCAATATCCGCCCAATCGAACCGGGCATGTGGTCTCCAACGTTGTGGTGGAGGCCGCGGACCCAGCGTCGGGCGATCTGGTGGTCCGTTCAAAGTTCCTTGTCGCCGAATACCGCAACGATGAACAACGGGTCTTCGCCGGCAAATATCGCCATCAGCTAAAAAAGGGCCCGGACGGCTACCTTATTCAGTTACAACGGGTCGATATCGTCAATGTGGAAGGACCGTTCGATTACGTCCTGCAGTATTGGATTTAGAGCACTTCCGGGCTATTCTGGGTCATTTGACCGCCCACCAAGGCCCCGTGGGTAGGCGCGGTTTGCAGGTCTATGTGGTACATCGTCCAAGAACCGCAACGCCGCCACGGGGCCTTGGTGGACGGCCTTTGGTGGCGACCCTAAGCCATTCGGATGCGTTGCGCCGCTTGCCCGATGAACCACATCGCGCTACGCGACACGCCTACCCGAATGGATTATGGTCACCATCAAATGACCCACAATAGCCCGGAAGTGCTCTAAGCCTATGGCAATGACAAAACACGAGATTGTTACGGGTGTCTGTGGCTGGCACGGCAAGGATATGGTGGAAAATCCGCGCTGGCGTTTCGCGCTGTCCGGCGCGGATATCGACGAGTTGCAGGCCGCCCTGGCTGTCGTGCGGCGGAAAGCTCTGTCCTGGGCGCAAATGCGCAGAGCGGATTTCCCGCTGGCCGGGCTGGCCGGCAAGTTGGCGGCGATGGCGGCGGAGTTGGAGGACGGCAGCGGCCTGGCCAATCTGTCGGGCCTGCCCATCGGGGCCTTCGGTGATGGCCTGCGGCATGTGTGGTACGGCATAGGCCTGCATCTGGGACTGCCGGTCTATCAGGATTGCGACGGCCTGTTGATGCGGGATATCCAGGACGAAAGCGAGGATACCGACAGCGTCCTGGGGCATCGCCTGACGGCGCGGGATGGCAGCGCCTTCAAGTCGTCCAAGGCGCGCACATTGTCCAACGCCCTGTTGCGCTTTCACACGGACCGCGCGGACGTCGTGGGCCTGCTATGCGCGCGCCAGGCCCCGGTTGGCGGCGTCAGCCGCATCGCCTCGTCCGTCGCGGTGCACAACATGATGCTGGAACGCCGGCCCGATCTGGCGGCCCTGCTGTATGAACCCGTGCACCGGGCCCGCCTGGGCGAGGAACGGGGCGGCGAGCTTTTAAGCTACGCCCTGCCCGTATTCGGCCAGCGCGACGGCCGTTTCACCTCGCACTATTCCCGCACCTATGTGGAAGCGGCCCAGGAAATGCTGGCTGTCCCCCGCATGGACAGGCAGCAGTGGCAGGCCCTGGATATGCTGCATGATCTGGCCGAGGAACTGTGTATGGAAATAACCATGCAGCCGGGTGATATGCAGTTCATCAACAATCATGTGATTTATCATGCCCGCACCGCCTATGAGGATCACCCGGGCGCGGCCCTGGAGCAGCGGCGCTGTCTGCATCGTTTGTGGCTGGCCATGCCCAACAGCCGGGCCCTGCCCGAGGATCACGGCGTGCTGTGGGGTGCGGTCGCGGCAGGCGCCCGGCGGGGTGGAATCGTCCAGCCCTGATCTGTCGGGCGGCGTCGGTCGAATTGCTCTTCCTTAAAGAGTTTGAGAACATTTGGATCAAATGGCCTCCAGGGGCACCCCGGGAACCCAGAGATAGCCGTCCTGGTCGATGATATAGCTCTCGCGCAGGCCATGGGGTTTGTCCATGGCGCCGGCCAGAACCTTGAAACCCAAGGCGCGGGCCTGGGCCTCCGCCACATCCGGATCGCGGCCGTATAGCCGCAGTTCGGCGCCAATGCCGCGGGGCATGTCCGCGCCCAGGCTGCCTTTCAACGGATGGTCGCTGTAGGTATGGTCCGCGTGCAGCATCCATTCCGCGCCGTAACCGCGCAAAGCGGCGAAATCGACATCGCCGTGGACAACTACCGCCCCTAGAACCCCGGTCTGAAACGCCAGGGCGGCCGGCACGTCGCGGACCAGCAGATTTAGCCCGAGGCCGCGCAGACCGCGGCCATATTCGGGTGCGGGCATCCAGGATGGTTCGGTGGCTCGTTTCATAATTCTCACCTCGCGGGGCGTTGGTCCGAATACGGCTAGTCTATTTTAAAATTGGCCTGTAGAAAAGTATAAATTGTGATAATATCATAAGGCCAATTTTGAGATTGGACGATGAGGCCATGCCCAGTGCCAGCAATCTGATCGCTCTCGCCCTTGACCGGGAGGGTAAAGGCCCGCTTTATCGGCAGTTATACAACGGTTTGCGGGAAATGATCCTGGATGGCCGGTTGCGGTCGGGCAGCCGCCTGCCGGCGAACAGGATCCTGGCCCAGGACCTGTCCCTATCGCGCAATACGGTGGCCACGGCGCTGCAACAGCTTTTGGCCGAGGGCTACGTGGCAACCCGGCAGGGAGACGGCACCTATGTGGCGTCGGAATTGCCCGATGCGGGGCCGGAGCGGCGGCGGCCGGAGCATTTTAGTCCCGCTGGGGCGCAGCCTTTGGGGGATGTGGCCCGGCATTACGGATTGTCCCGCCGCGGCCGCGCCCTGGCCGCCATCAGCCGGGTCAATTTCGCCAGTGCCGCGGCCTTTGCCCCCGGCCCCGATCTTGCGGCCTTTCCGTTCGACACCTGGGCCCGCCTTATGACCCGGTGTTGGCGCCGGCCGGGGACGGATCTGACGATCAGCCGCGATGCCGGCGGCTATCCGCCGCTGAAGGCAGCCATCGCCGCCTACCTGGGCGCGACGCGGGGGGTGCGCTGCGACCCGGACCAGATCATCGTGGTCAGCGGGGCGCAACAGGCGATCAATCTGGCGGCCCAGGTGTTGCTGGATCACGGTGATCAGGCGCTGGTGGAAGAACCCGGCTATGGCGGTATCCGCGGCGCCTTGACCGCCGCCGGCCTGCGCGTGGCGCTGGTTCCGGTGGATGCCGAAGGGCTGGATATCAGCGCCGGCGAGGCGCGCGCGCCCCTGGCCCGGCTGGCCTGTGTCGCGCCGTCGCACCAGCACCCCCTGGGCGTGGTGATGAGCCTGCGCCGCCGCCTGGCGTTGATCGAATGGGCCCGCCGCCGCCAGGCCTGGATTGTGGAGGATGATTACGATAGCGAATACCGCTACGCCGGCCGCCCGCTCGCAGCCTTGCAGGGCCTGGATCCCACGGGCCGGGTGATCTACGTCGGCAGCTTTTCCAAGGTTTTGTTTCCGACCCTGCGCCTGGGCTATCTGGTGGTGCCACCGGATCTGGTGGAACACTTCATCCGGGCCCGGCGGGTGCTGGACGACCATGCCGCCATGCTGGCCCAGCCGGTGCTGGCGCGGTTTATCGAAGATGGCCATTTTGCCGCTCACGTGCGCCGCATGCGGCGGCTCTACGCGGCGCGCCAGGAAGCCTTGCTGGACACCGCAAAGCGGCATCTGGCCGGGCTGCTCGAGATCGAGGCCGACGAAGCCGGCATGCATTTGATCGCCTGGCCGGGCGCCGCCCTGGCAGGCCGCATGGACGACCGGCGGATCACCGAGGCCGCCGCCAGGGCCGGCGTCACGACGCTGGCGTTAAGCACCACCTATGCCGGCAAACCAACGCGCCAGGGCCTGATGCTGGGCTATGCCGCCCACCATGAAGACGCCATCGCGGCCGCCGGCCGCCGCCTGGGGCAGATCGTTGCCGGTGCCGTCTGAACGAGCCTGAAATGCGTCCTTGCGGTGACCCGGCGCCTCGCCTATTTTCCCGCTCTTAGTTGAGGAGAACACCATGAACGACGATATTCTGAACCCCCATAGCGCCCTGATCTATATCATGGTGCTGATTTCCGCCGCCGACAACGACATGACCGACCGGGAGCTGAAGCGGATTGGCGATCAGGTGCAGAATTTGCCGGTTTTCTCGGATTTCGATCCGGAAGACCTCGTCCCCCTCGCCGAGGAATGCGCCGCCAGGCTGAACCAGCCCGGCGGCTTGGATCAGGTCCTGAACCTGATCGTCGCCTCCCTGCCCGCCAGGTTGAGCGAGACCGCCTACGCCCTGGCCTGTGAAGTCGCCGCCGCCGATCTGCATTTGGAGCAGGAAGAGCTGCGTCTTCTGCAAACCTTGCGCGACAGTTTGCAACTGGACCGCCTGATCGCCGCCGCCATCGAACGCGGCGTCCGCGCCCGGCACACCAGCCTCTAGAGCGACTCCAAAAATCCGGCGACCGTGTCCATGGCGGCAGCCCAATTGTCCTCCTGGTTGTAGCCGGAGCGTTTGCGCGGCGCCAAATCGTGGTTGCCATCCGGGCACCAATGGAACCGGATCGCGTTGGACAGGGGATAGGCCGCCGCTTCCGCCCGGTTGCCCAAGGGGTCGCGCTCGCCCTGAACGATCAGGCTGGGCAGGGACAATTCCCTCAGATGCCCGGTGCGCAGGCGATCCGGCTTGCCGGCGGGATGAAAGGGATAGCCCAGGCAGACCAGGCCGTGAAGATCCCGGCCGTCACCCGCCGCGGCCAACAGCGAGGCCATCCGCCCGCCCATGGATTTGCCGCCAATGGCCAGGCGACCGGGGCCGGGCCGTGCAGCCGAAGGTACACTTAACCGTGCGATGACCTGCCGCCAGGTTTGCAGTAGAACCGGTTGCCGGTCGGGCGGGCGCGTCTTGCCCGTGGCGCGGCGAGCCGCCATATAAGGGAATTCAAAGCGCGCGACGGCGATGCCCCGTGCGCCCAGGCCCTGGGCGAAGGCGGTCATGAACGGACTATCCATGGCCGCGCCGGCGCCATGGGCCAAAACAAGTGTCAGGCCGGCCTGTTTCGGGCCGTCGAACAGGATATGGATCATGTCTGAGAGCATAATGCAAAACGAAGGCATGATCCGCCTTTCGATTTTCCTGGGCGTTCTGGCGGCAATGGCGCTATGGGAATTTGCCGCGCCGCGCCGCGCCCTGGGCCAGAGCAAATGGCGCCGCTGGGCCGGTAACCTGGGCATCGTGGCATTGAATACCATGGTGGTGCGCCTGACGTTCCCCATCCTGGCGGTGGGCGCCGCCGTCTGGGCCGAACAAAGGGGCTGGGGCCTGTTCAACCTGGTGGCGCTGCCCGGCTGGCTGGAAATCGGGGCCGCCGCCGTCCTGCTGGATATGGTGGTCTATTGGCAACATCGCCTGTTTCATATGATCCCGCTGTTTTGGCGGCTGCACCGGATGCACCATGCGGATTTGGATTTCGATGTCACCACGGCCCTGCGCTTTCACCCGTTCGAGATCATGCTCTCCATGGGGATCAAGCTGGTGGCGGTGCTGATCCTGGGTCCGGCCCCCTTGGCCGTGTTGATTTTTGAAGTGCTGTTGAACGGCACCGCCATGTTCAATCATGGCAACGTGCGCCTGCCTTTGGGCCTGGACCGGGGTTTGCGCCTATTGGTCGTGACACCTGATATGCACCGGGTGCATCATTCCATCGAGGCGCGGGAATACAATCGCAATTTCGGGTTCAATCTGCCCTGGTGGGATCGCCTGTTCGGTTCTTATCAGGAACAGCCGGCGGCGGGACACGCCGGTATGCGGATCGGTCTGCGTCCCTACAACGGTAGAATTTGCGCCAACCTGATCTGGATGCTCGTGCTACCCTTTAAGCCGTTGCAGGCGGGTCCTGATGCAGAGCTGCGGGGAGAGGAACATGGCGAAGGTTGAGGTGGACAGTCTGCCGGTATCGGTGATCACCGGCTTTCTGGGCAGCGGCAAGACGACCCTGTTGAACCGCCTGATACAGCATCCCGGGATGGACAAGACCGCCGTCGTGATCAATGAATTTGGCGAGATTGGCATCGACAACATGCTGGTGGAAAGCGTCGATGACGATGTGGTGCTGATGTCCAGCGGCTGTCTGTGCTGCACCATCCGGGGCGAATTGGTTGATACCCTGAAAAGCCTCTATACCCGCCGTGCAAAACAGGAAATACCAGATTTCGACCGCCTGGTGATCGAAACCACTGGTCTCGCCGATCCCGCGCCGATCCTGCATACCCTGATGGCCGATCCGTTCCTGATGGGCCGTTACCGCCTGGACGGGGTCATTACCACGGTGGACGCGATGCTGGCCATGGACACCATGGAAAAGCATATGGAGGCCGTGAAACAGGCCGCCGTGGCCGATCGTATCGTGATTTCCAAAACCGATCTGGCGGACGCCGATGCCATTGCCGCCCTGGAGGGGCGCCTGCGCGGCCTGAACCCGGCGGCTGGCATCCACCGGGCGGTTAAAGGTGAAATCGATCCGGCGCTATTGTTCAACGCCGGTCTGTATGATCCCGAAAGCAAGACCCTGGATGTGCAACGCTGGTTGCGCACGGAAGCCTATGACGAAGATGCGAAGCGTGACGAGACCCATGGCCATCGGCACGAACATGGCCAGGGCCACGATGTCAACCGCCATGACGCCCGGATCCAGGCCTACTGCGTCTATCTGGAAGAGCCTCTGCCCTGGGATCAGATCGCCAGTTGGCTGGAATTGCTGACCACCTATCGCGGCGATGACATTCTGCGCATTAAGGGCATGCTGAACGTGGCCGAAAGCGAGACCCCCGTTGTCGTCCACGGGGTACAGCACATGTTCCATCCGCCGGTACAGCTGGACGCCTGGCCCGACGCTGACCATCGCTCCCGCATCGTCTTCATCACCCGTGATCTGGGCCGCGACATCGTGGAAAACATGCTGGCCGCCCTGACCCAGAAAAAGCCGGCCGAATTCGCCGCAGGTCCTCCGTTACCGCCATAGGCAAGGGTGCGGCTGTCGGCAATGACGCCGCGGCGACAAGTAAAAAATATTGGCAGCAGAAAAGGCAGATTATGTACGACATTCATACAGTGCGCGTCCAGGACAGCCCGATGGAAATCTTCCTGTACGAACCCGAAGGCAACGGCCCGCACCCTGGGATCGTACTGGCGCAACATATCCCCGTCGGACATACCGGGATCGAGAACGACGCCTTTACCCTGAAGACGGCTGAACGCTACGCCGAAAACGGCTATGCCGTCGCCGTGCCGTTCATCTTTCATTGGTGGCCGAAGGAAGCGGGCATTGAGATCAAGCGCGCGGAATTCCGTGACGACTGGACCGTGCTGGATCTCGAAGCATGCTATGATTTTCTGGCGTCCCGGGAACATGTGGATGGCGCGCGCATCGGCATTGTCGGCCATTGCTGGGGTGGACGGGTCGCCTGGCTGGGCGCCTGCCACAATCGCGGCTATCGGGCCTGCGCAATTTTCTACGGTGGCCGGATCAAACTTCCCATGGGCCCAAATACGCCGCCCGCCATTGACCTGGCGGGGAAGATCAACTGCGCCGTCGCCGGCTTTTTTGGCAACGAGGACGAAAATCCGTCACCGGCAGACGTGGATGACTACGAGGCCGCGCTCGCGGCCGCCAAGGTACCCCATGTATTCCAGCGTTATGACCATGCGGGCCATGGCTTCCAGTCCTTCGCCAATAAGGAACGCTTCCACCCGCAGGCCAGCGAAGATGCCTGGGGCAAGGTGCTTGCCTTTTTGCAGGAAAATCTTGCCTGAGTAGGGTAACCCCTTCACCAGCGCGGGAAAGC
This sequence comes from Pseudomonadota bacterium, assembly GCA_027623205.1. Classification (GTDB taxonomy): domain Bacteria; phylum Pseudomonadota; class Alphaproteobacteria. The sequence continues at coordinate 41,831 of JAQBYC010000008.1, forward strand.
GGGCGTGGCATGGGATGGGGGCCAGCCTAGCCGGTCATCTGCATCAGCATTGCGACATCTGCGGTATTTCATGGGCCGTAGTTCAGAAGCGGGCCCGATGCCAGTAACCTCCGTCAGGCGCGGGCCAGCACGAAATCGACATTGGCGACGTTGAAGGGGCGGTGGATGTCGGCAAAGCGCGTCAATTCTTTTTCGCTGGGTTGTTGATCGTATGGCACCGCCAGCGGTCCCCGCACGCCAAACACCGCATCCTCGTCGATGTAGGGATCGCCGGCGTCGAAGATCTGACTGACGTGTCGTCTGCACCCTTGGGCGGAGATCATGATGTGGATATGCGCCGGGCGCCAACAATGCCGGCCACCGGCGCGAACCAGTTCGCCGCCGGCGCCATCATCGGGTACCTGGTAGGAAATCGGTTTCGCCGTGGCGAAGGCGTAGTTGCCATCCTCGTCGGCGTGCAGCGTGCCGCGCAGATTATGCTCGGGTTGGTCGGGATCCTGCACCGCATAGAGACCGTTCGGCGCGTTCTGCCAGACTTCGATCTGGGCGCCCCCGAGCGGTTCGTCATCGCTAGCGCGGATGCGGCCGTACACGACAATGCGCTCGCCGTCATTGCCGCCCGACAAATCGGCCCCGTTCAGTATAACCGGTGTTTTCGGGACATAGAAAGGGCCCATCAAGGTCGTGATCGACGCGTTCTTATCCCGCCGACCGTCAATCAAGTCGACCAGGGCCGAGACGCCCAGGAGATCGGACAACAAAATGAATTCGTTGCGTTGCTCGTCGGTTGACGCCGCGGCGCGCGCCAAAAATGCCATTGCGGCTTCCCACTCCCGGGGGGTCAGCTTGGCTTCGCGGACAAAATCGTGCAGGCGCCGGATCAACAGGGCCAGGATGTCCCCGGTTCTGCCGTCCGCGGTACTGGCATAGGCCTGAACAACGGTTTCAGTGATGTTATCGTAGGTGACGTTGCGCATCTGAATTTCCCCCGCTTCTTGCCTCGTGCGCATTTGCTTGGGATGCGCAAGAAAGTTTTAAAATATTGCAATTAAACTGATCGTTAAGTCGAATTGGCGACTCTAATCAATTAGAATCGCGCTCGCCAAACCGGTCGACATGCACGCCTATTTTTTGGCACTTATATCAGGAGTTCTCCCAGGGGTGAAGAGCGCCGCGCCGGTACACGAGCTGAGGCGATATCAAGGGCCATTGGCATCACAAGATCAAACGCTTGCCCCGCCGATGGAAGCTGCCGATGGAATAGGACCAAGGGTCGGAGGACACGAATAGTGGCGCTAAAAATTACTGCATATGTGCTAAAATCACACCTGATGCTTGCGGGCTAGGGCCATCTCGGAAATGCCGGATCGAATGCCAAGTCAGCCAATAACAAATCAGCCAATAACAAGTCAGCCAATAAAGCGCCTATTTGTCAGGGGCCGCGACAATCGGCGCGGTGCGATTGCCGTCGAGTTCGCGTTGATCCTGCCCGTCATGCGGCTGATTCTGTTCGGCATTATCGAGTTCGGCTCGATCATGTTCGCGCGTCACGTGATGTTCTTCTCGGCGCGAGAGGCCGCGAGGGCCCCTGTGACCGGTGGCACGGCGGCGAATGTCATCAAGGTTGGAGTTCGCAAGACGTCCGCCAACGGCAATCCAGTGGAATTGATGTTTGGCGCCCTGGTGAACTTTTCCACCATCGACATCACCCTCGGTTCCATCGCCATCAGTTCGGGCGGCGGCGGGGCGGCCTGTGTGTCGGCGCTGCACACGACCGCCAGCAGCGCCGTCAAAGCCGGTGGCAACGCCGGCGCCGGTTTTAATGATTGCGATGTCGCGGCCAATTCCAATGACGACGACGCTCTTGAAATTTCCGGCAATGCGTCGCTAACCGCCAATTGCGCCGCGCCCTGGACCTCGGCGGCGCGCTCTGTTACGCCTGGGTCATTCCGGCCGCATTCTTCCTGCTCATCCTGGCGGCCGCATACTGGCGGTTCCGGCAAGCCCTGCCGCCGCGGTCCAGGCGGTTGTTCGTGCTGGCCGCCCTGGTTTATGTCGGCGGCGCTTTCGGCACGGAGTTCTATGTCAACTACTGGGTCGCCCCGTACGGGACCGATCCGGTCTATGGCCTGCTGAACATTGTGCAGGAAATGATGGAATTTACCGGGCTTTCCCTTTTCATCGCCGCCCTGCTGGGGCACTTGCGGGGCGCCATAGGCGAACTGCGCGTTGTCGTCGATTGAGCGGAGCCGCCCCATGCCGCCAAACCATGGAGACCGTTCCCGCCCCCCGTCATCCCCCAATGGCCATGGGACCGATGGGTCCGGCGCCGCGCCGACACAGTTTGTTTCGCACTATCTGGTTTCTCCGGCCTACGATATTATTTTCTTTATTTCGTCGCCCCTGCTGGCCCTGATCCTGGGCCTTGGATTGTCTCATTCACCGTTGAACCGCGGCGAAGTTCTTGGCGGGGAAAACTGGGTCGAGATGTTCCTCTCGATCTTCGTCATGGCGCATCTATTCATCGTGATATTTCGATCCCATTTCAACCCCGGCATCTACCGGCTCTATCCGGTTCGTTTCGCCATTGTGCCGCTGGTGCTGTTTCTGGCGATGGGATATTCCATCTGGGCCATGGTGATCGGATCGGTACTCGCGACATTTTGGGACGTCTACCATTCCAGTCTGCAGACCTTCGGTCTGGGCCGTCTTTACGACAAGATCGCGGGCAACGACCCCCGGGTGGGCCGACGCCTCGATATCGCCCTCAATCTTTACATCTACGCCGGTCCAATTGCCGCCGGGGCGACCCTGATGGATCACGTGGACGATTTCGCCGAGTTCAAAGCGGTCAATTCGCTCTTTTTCACGGAGATCCCCGCCTATGTGGAATTCAACAGCGCCATCCTGACCTGGCTGGTGATCGGTACAGGGGTCCCGTTTCTGTTTTATTACCTGCATGCCTACCGCAAGCTGGCGCGGGCGGGGCACCGGGTTTCCTTCCAAAAAGTCGCACTGTTGCTCTCAACGGGCATTGTTTCGATCTATGCCTGGGGCTTCAACCCATTCGGCATGGCTTTCTTCATCATGAATGTCTTCCATGCCTGGCAATATTTCGCCATCATCTGGTGGTCCGAGCGGGACCACCTGATCCGGGCGGTTCGCCAGGAGGGCCGGACCCGGGCGGTGCCGGCGGCGCTGGCCCTATTGTTGGGCACGAGTCTCGCCTACGGCCTGGTCGCGGGGCTTTATCATGGCGGCAACGACTGGTTGTTCAGCGTTTTCCTGGTCGTCTCCCTCATGCATTTCTGGTACGACGGCTTCATCTGGTCGGTGCGGCGACATCAAATCTAGCACAATTTGGGGATTGTCCGCGCCGTGCGCCCGTCACAATTTACCGGATGGCTGTGGTTTCGTCGCGGCACTTGAACGTGATGCACGTGCATATTGAAGATACTTTTATCTGCGGTCCCATATTTTTGGGCACGGCGATTTCCACCCTGAGTGCTATGCCGCAAGCCATTGCCCAGTTTCGTGAAAGCGCATCAGCCGTGCCAGGTGGGGTTGAATGTCGAAGCCGTTTTGGGCCAGCCAGGCATCATTGTAGTAGGTATCGAGATAGCGCTCGCCCGGGTCGCAGATCAGGGTGACCACCGACCCGGTTTCGCCCGCCGCCGCCATTTCAGCCATGATCTGGACAGCGCCATAGAGGTTGGTCCCGGTGGAGCCGCCGAATTTGCGGCCCAGAACCCGTTCCAGATAGCGCAGGGCGGCAAACGAGCCCGCGTCGGGAACCTTGATCATCTCGTCGATGACACTGGCGATGAACGACAGCTCGACCCGGGGGCGGCCGATGCCTTCGACCCGCGAGGCCTGCGCGCCGGTCAGGCCAACGTCATGGCTGTGAAAATAGTCGTAAAAAACCGAATTTTCCGGATCGACCACGCAGAGCCGGGTGTCGAAGCCGCGATAGCGCGTGTAGCGGCCGATGGTGGCCGAGGTGCCGCCGGTACCGGCGCCGCAAACGATCCAACTGGGTATGGGATGTTCCTCGCGCGCCATCTGCTCGAAGATCGTATCGGCGATATTATTGTTGCCACGCCAATCGGTGACCCGTTCGGCAAAGGTGAACTGATCCATGAAATGACCGCCGGCTTCCTGGGCGAGGCGCAGGGATTCATCATAGATCGTCGCCGGATCGTCAACCAGATGGATGCGGCCGCCGTAGAAGTTGATCTTGGCGATTTTCTCAGGCGATGTGGTCTTTGGAATGACGGCCACGAACGGCAGGTTCAACAGCCTTGCAAAATAGGCCTCCGAGACGGCGGTGCTGCCGGACGAGGCCTCGACAATGGTGGTTTCGGGGCCGACCCAGCCATTGCAGATCGCATACAGAAACAACGACCGCGCCAAGCGGTGCTTGAGGCTGCCGGTGGGATGGATTGACTCGTCCTTCAGATAGAGCGGCACCCCCGGCACACCGGGAACGTCGAGGCGAAACAGATGGGTGTCGGAAGAGCGGTTGAAATCGGCGTCGATCTTGCGCACCGCGTTGTCGATCCACTGGCGCGAAGTCCCCATGTCAGCCTCCCATGTCCCGGAAACCGTCTGCGACGCCGGCTGTCCCATTGGCGCGCCCGGGGTGCCTATACCTAACATTTTCCGAAGGGCCAATCAAAGGGCGGCCTGCGCCTGGAAAGGCTCTCTCTTGTGTCCGTCTTCGACAGCTTCCCGGCAAGTTTCCTCAAGGCCGATGCCGTGTCCGCGATCTCCCCGATACACCGCACTTCGCCACACCGGCCGCCAGCGGCCACCGCGACCGCTATGGGCTACTTGGGAACGTCCAGTCCGATATATCTGACAGTCTCTTGCATGACCCGTCTCTTATGCGTGGAGGATGGGTGCCGGTGCATCCGGCATAACTCGCGAGATAGGCATATTGTGAGGCGGGTCACCCTAAGTTCAAACGGACAGGCTCCTAGCCACTCTCTATCAGCCGCGCCAGGTCCTCCGCCGCGCTCAGCATGGGATAGTGGCCGGTGTCGAGTTCGTGCCAGCGTGCGCCCAGGGCCTCGGCGCAGCGGCGTTGATGCGCTTCGCCGGGATTGACGGCGCGGCGGCAGTAGATCACCGAGGCCTCCCAGCTTTGCGACCAGAAGCTGTCCAGTTGCACCGGCAAAGTATGAACGCCGATCGGGTGCAGGGTATAACGTGCCACGGCCCAGGCCCGCACCTCCGGCGCCAGGTCGGCGAACAGCCTGCCTTCCACGTCCTCGCGCGAGGGGCCCAGCGCCAGCCCGGTATTGACCGCGGCCGGCCGGTTGACGATATCACTGACCGCCTCGCCATGGCGCAGCGCAAGCGCGTCGGCGAAGACCAGCCGGCCGACCCGTTCGCGGGCAGTTTCCGCCACTTTCGCCATGATCATGCCGCCGCTTGACGTGCCGACGAGCACCACGTCGTTGAGATCCTCGTAGAACAACAGCTGTGCGACCTCCGCTGCCTGCGTCTCGGTGGTGATGCCCGGGCGCAATTGCCCGGCGCGTTCGGCGCAGCCGTCCAGGGACGGCGCATAGACCTGGTGACCCTGGGCGCGCAGACGCGTCGCCACCGGTTGCCAAATCCAGCCGCCCTGGTAGGAGCCATGAAGCAGTATGAATGTCGTCATTTTGTCTCTCCGGTATTGTCCGAATGCAGCCCAGCTTTCCATATCACCGGGCATTTGGATCGGTATTTTTCCAATCTTCGTAAGCCTGTAAGGTCTCGGGATTGGGCGGATAGGTGCCGATGGTGGGATGGCCCGTGGCGACACGCTGTTTTAGAAAATATTCCAGCCGTTCCTGTTCGGCGCCGTCATCGGCGACCTCCGCCGCCAGGGCGGCGGGGACGACCACCACGCCGTCGCTGTCGCCCACCAGCACATCGCCAGGTATCACCGCAACGCCGCCACAGGCGATGGGGCATTGCAAATCGGCGCCAAAATGCACATTCAGGCTGGCCGGCGCCGCGCCGCCGGCACAGAACACGGGTAATCTTCCCCCAGCCACCTCGGCGGCATCCCGCACCGGGCCATCGCTGACCACCGCCGCCACGCCGCGTTCCTGAAGCCGGGTGGCCAGGATATCGCCGATGACGCCGGCGCCGAGGTCGCCACGGGCATCGATCACCAGGACCATGCCGGGGGGGATATCTTCAACCGCCTTGCGCGGGGGGTATTCGGGATCGCCCAGCACCTCGACCCGGGACAGGTCCTCGCGCATGGGGATAAAGCGAAGGGTATAAGCCTGGGCCGCGAAGCGGCAGTGCGCCGCATTCAACGGCCGGGCGCCTCGAATGAAGCAGTTGCGCAGGCCCCGTTTCAGCAATTGCATGCTGACCGTGGCCGTGGAGATCGTTGCCAGCCGGCGCAAAATATCCGGGTTCATAACAGACCCCGCGCCGCCAGATTGGCCATCAGGGCGCCGAGGCCAAAGGTCCAGGGCGGGATCTTGTCCGTATGGTTGACCTGGTTGGTCAGACGGCCCAGCAGGGGGTTGGCGATGGTGACAATGTCGCCCAGGTGATGGGTGAAGCCCTGGCCGGGGGCATCACGGTCTTCGATCGGCGCAAACATGGTGCCGGTAAACAGCAACAGGCCGTCGGGAAATTGGTTGTGGGCGCCACAGGCATAGGCAGCCAGATCGGCCAGATCGCGGCTGATTTCGGCGATTGATGAACGGCCCTGCATCTCGAATCCGTCCGTGCCGCTGACCGATAGGCTGATTTCCATTGCCCGTACGTGATCCAGGTTGAAATCGTCATCAAACAGGCGAACGAAGGGCCCCACGGCGCAGGAGGCGCGATTATCCTTGGCCTTGCCCAGCAGCAGCGCGCTGCGGCCCTCAAAGTCGCGCAGGTTGACATCGTTGCCCAGGCAGGCGCCAACGATCCGCCCGGACGGGGCGATGGCCAGGACCACCTCGGGCTCCGGATTGCTCCAGGTGGACTTGGGATGAATGCCGATCTCCGCCCCGGTTCCGACAGCGGACATGGGCTGGGCCTTGGTAAAGACCTCGGCATCCGGGCCGATGCCCACTTCCAGGTATTGCGACCACAGGCCGCGTTCCGTCAACACCGTCTTGATCCGCGCCGCTTCATCCGAGCCGGGGGCGACATCGGCCAGGGACTGGCCAATCTCGGCGCCAATGGCGCTACGGATTTCGGCTGCCTTTTCCGGGTCGCCCTTGGCCTGTTCCTCGATGACCCGTTCCAGCATGGAGCGCACGAAGGTCACGCCACAGGCTTTCAGGGCCTGTAAATCGCTGGGTGCCAGAAAATGCGGTTTGTCTGGTTCAAGGCTCTGATATGCGCTGTTGGCAAGAATCGTCCCGGCATCGCCCAGGCGCATGGCGCCACCCGATCGGACCGCGCCGTGCGCCGCCGCCGCCGGGTCGTCCATGGCCAAAAGGCCCGCCAGGGTGGGAGACACGGATGAAAGATCAAATACCCCGTCATCGTCGACCAGGACCGGCGTTGGGCCGCCCCCATCGCCAGGCAGCCAGACCCGGCCAACAAAGCAACCCGTCAGGCCCGCTTCCGGCAGCGTGTTTGCGGCATTCAGTGACAATGCGGTCATGGTATCGTGATCCCTGAAAATTTTTATTTGCCAGTATGGCAACCGGGCGCGATTGATGGAAGACGCAAAGCGGTTGTTGCCGCCGCTGGAAAACGGCTACATTTCATTCCAGCCCAACGGCGACAACAACAGGACAGTATTATGCTTGCCAATGCCCGACCAATCGCGGCCTTTGCCGTTCTTCTTTACCTTCTGACCGGTCTGGCGCCGGCGCAGGCCATAACGGCGCGCGAAAAGGATTTTCAGGACTGGCGCCTGCGCTGCGAGAAGGAAACCGACGAAAGCCCTGAACGCTGCTTCATCATGCAGATCGCCAAGACCCTGAAGGACAAGCGCGATGTTCTGCGCGTCGGCGTACGCTATCCCGAGCCAGACCAACCGGCCATGGTGTTTCTGACCCTGCCCCTGGGGGTATATTTGCCCACCGGTCTGTTGTTGCAGATCGATGACGGCGAGACCTTGCGGATACCGGTGGAAATCTGCCTGCCCAACGGCTGCCACACGCGCATGGCCCTGGAAGGGGAGCTGTTGAAAAATCTGAAATCAGGCCGGCAGGCCAAATTGGCCTTTCATGACAGCCAGCAAAAAGAAATTTCCGTACCGGTGTCGCTGGCCGGCTTCACCGCCGCCTTTGCCGCCTTGAAATAGGCTGCATAAGCAATAGCCAGAACAGGACAGAATCATGGCAGAAACACCTATGACAGAAACGCCATCGGTCGACCCCACCGATCTGTTGTGGGGTTATTTGAAAGGCTTTCACGCCGTGCACCATGTGGCGATGGGTTCGGAATTGGGCTTGTTCGAGAAAATCCTTGCCGCGGGGGCGGCCGGTTGCCGGCCGTCCGATCTGGCGGCGGAACTGGAACTGCATCCGCCCTACGTCGATGTCTGGTGCCGCAGCGGCTATCATTATGGTTTTTTGGAAGCCGGCGATACGGGCTGCTTTCGTCTCGCCGCCATGATGGATAAGTTGCTGGTGGATCCCGGCGATCCACGCAATCTGGCGCCCTACATTACCAGCACGGTCAATTTCGGCAGCGATGACCTGCGCAGCTATCCGGCATTCTTCCGTACCGGCGGGACACACCGGTTTCAGGATCATGGCGACGATTTCTCCCGCCATGTGGGTGATACCACCGCCGGATTCCATACGGTGGTGGCACGGCGCATGCTGGGCGGCATCCCCGGCCTAAAGGACAAGCTGACGGCGGGCGCATCGGTGTTGGACGTGGGCTGCGGTACTGCCGGCCTGATGATCAAGATCGCCCAGGCCTGGCCCAACAGCCACTGTCATGGCGTCGAAATCGACCCCCACGGGGTCGAGCAGGCCCGCGCCAACGTCGCGGCCAGCGATGTCGCCGGGCGGGTCACGGTTGAAGCGATCGGCCCGGATGGCATCGGCCGCAACGAAGACTTCGACCTCGCGGTGATGTTCGAGGTGCTGCACGAAATCGACGACGATATCCGGCCTGACGTACTCAAGGACGTGGGCCGGTCGCTGAAGCCCGGCGGCATTCTGTTCATTCTGGATGAAACCTATCCCTCCGATCTGGCGGGGCTGCGCGATCCCGGCTTCAATTTCGCCGTGCAAACCCAATTCAACGAACTGATCTGGGGCAATGTGGTGCCGACCATTGAAATGCAGCGCGCGCTGTTCGCCGTCGCGGGCCTGAAGGAAATCGCCCGCGAGCCGATCGGCGGCATCTTCACCATGCTGGTCGCCGCGAAGGAGTAGACAATTATGACCGCCAACCCTGACCCCATCGAAGGCGCCGCACGGCATTTGTTCGCCGAGGCGCGGGCGGGCCGCAAGGGCGCCCGCCTGCCGGACGCTCTGGCGCCGCCCGACGTTACCGCCGCTTATCTGGTGCAGGACCGGTTACAGGCGCTGTGGGTCGAGGCCGGCGCCGGCGCGGTGGCGGGATGGAAGGTCGCCCTGACGTCGAAAGTGATGCAGGAACTGGTGGGTGTGGCGCAGCCGTGCGAGGGGGCGATCTTCGCCAACCGGATACATCGCGGCGCGGCGCGTCTGTCCCACGGCGACTTCGTCAATATCGGCGTTGAATCCGAGATCGCGGTGCGCCTCGCCCATGACCTGCCGCTCTCGGGCGGCCCCTATGACCAGGATAATATCCGCGGCGCCGTGGCGGCCTGTATGGCGGCGATTGAAATCGTCGATGACCGGGCGATCGACTACAAGCTGGTCGATGCCGAATTGCTGATCGCCGACAATTCCTTCAATGCCGGCTGTATCCTGGGGCCGGAGGTCGGCGATTGGCAAGACCTGGATCTCGCCGCCCTGGCCGGCCGCATGTTGATCAATGGCGAGGTGGTGGGCACCGGCGTGGGCGGTGATGCCCTGGGCCACCCCCTGGTGCCACTGGCCTGGCTGGCCAACAACCTGAACCAGCGGGGCACCCTGTTGCGTGCGGGTGATGTGGTGATGACCGGTTCCATCGTGGCCACTAAATGGCTGCATCCGGGCGATCATATGATCACCGAGGTTGACGGCCTGGGTCAGGCCAGCCTGACGGTGACCTGAAGGAGCCAGAATGTCGGATCTTTATCAGGGATTAACCGCGGCCGCTTTGATGTTGCGGGCGATGGCCCGTTGGGGCAACCGGGTCGCCTTCAGCGGCTATGGCGGCAGTTTTACCTACGCTCAATCGCTGCAACTGATTGGCCGCTACCAGGCGGTTATGCAGGCCTCCGGCGCGCTGCGGGGCCAGCGCATTGCGCTGTTGAACGCCAATCGGGCGGAGGCCTGGCTGGCGGGCGTCGCCGCCCAGGCCCTGGGCCTGTGCATGACCGCGCTGCATCCCCTGGGCGCGTTCGAGGATCAGCTGTTCATTCTGGAAGATGGCGCGATCGACTATCTGTTGGTCGATACGGAGACCTACCTGGCACGCGGTGGCGAGTTGGCCGCCGCAACCGACCGTCTGCGCCAGGTCTTCACCCTTGGCAAAGCGGAATACGGCCTTGATTTGCGGGCCGGCGCGGCCGCTGCCGGGGCCGTGTCGCCGGTATTGCTGGCTGAACCCAACGACGAGGCCTGGTTGAGTTATACGGGGGGGACAACGGGCCGTTCCAAGGGCGCGATGCGCCGGCATCATTCCTATGTCGCCATGGTGGGCGCCGTGCTGGCGGATTTCGAATGGCCCCAGGACATCGTCTATCTTGCCGTCGCCCCCATATCCCATGTCGGCGGCACCAAGATCGCGCCGACCCTGTTGCGCGGTGGCCGGGTGCATTTTCAGCACGGCTTTGATCCCGGCGCCGTGTTGCAGGCCATCGGGACCGAGCGGGTCTCTGCCGCGCTGTTGGTGCCGACCATGATCGGTATTCTGCTGGACCACCCGAAACTGGATACCGCCGATCTCTCCAGCCTGGAAATGCTGATATATGGCGCCGCGCCCATGTCGCCGACGCGCCTTCTGGAAGGGTTGGAGCGAATGGGGCCGGTCTTTTGCCAGCTTTACGGCCAGACCGAAGGCTACCCCCTGACCGTGCTGCGCCGGGGGGACCACAACAAGGACGAGCCCGGTCTGTTCGCGGCCTGCGGGCATCCCTGCGCCTCCGTCCGGATTGCCCTGCTGGGCGATGACGGCCAACCGGTGCCGGCGGGTGAGGTGGGTGAGATCTGCGCCCAAGGGCCGCAATTGATGGACGGCTATTGGAACCGCCCCGAGCAAACGGCGGAAACCATGGCGCATGGTTGGCTGCATACGGGCGACATGGCCTGGGCCGACGACCGCGGCTACCTTTATATCGTTGACCGCAAGAAGGACATGATCATTACCGGCGGCTTCAATGTTTTCCCCCGCGAGGTGGAGGACATCCTGACCATGGATCGGGACATTGCCATGGCCGCCGTCATCGGCGTGCCCGATGACAAGTGGGGCGAGGCGGTCAAGGCCGTGGTGGTGCCCCGTCAAGGCGCCAAGATCGACCCCGAGGCTCTGATCCAGCGGGTCCGTGCGGCGAAGGGTTCGGTGCAGGCGCCAAAATCCGTCGATATCGTTGATGCCATCCCCCTGACGCCCTTGGGCAAGCCCGACAAGAAAGCCCTGCGCGAGACATACTGGGCTGGCCGCGCCCGTCGCGTTGGTTAGAGCAATTTGCAATGTATTGGAGTCGCGAACGCGATTTTAAGGAATTCGTTCTATTGCTCAGTTTTGAAGATTCGGGGCACATTTGGATCAAATTTGCCCCAGGAGGTAGCGATCATGGCGGGACCATTCGGACATGGCATGCGGGACCTTTGGCCCCTGGAGGCTGGCGCGATCTATCTGAACCACGGCACCGTGGGCGTCACCCCGAACGAGGTCATGGCGGCGCAATGGGCCATCAAACTACGGATCGAGGCGCATCCGGCCCGCTTCATGCTGCGGGATTTGAAGCCTGAATTGCGTGCTGCCGCCGACCGGGTGGCGGCCCTGCTGGGTGGGCGCGGCGAAGACTATGTCTTCACCGACAACGCCACCACCGGTATCAATGCGGTGTTGCGTTCAGCCGATCTGGGACCCGGCGACGAGGTACTGGTCACGGATCACACCTATGGCGCCGTCGCCAATGCGGCCCGCCATGCCTGCAACCGGGCCGGCGCTACCCTGATTACGGCCCGGATACCATTCCCCATCAGCGACAATGCCGCCGCCATTGCCGGGCTCGAGAGCGCCGTGAGCGAACGCACCCGCATTGCCGTTTTGGATCATGTCACGTCGGAAACCGGCATCGTTCTGCCCCTGCGCCGGATGGTGGCGATCTGCCATGCCGCCGGCGCCCGGGTTCTGGTGGATGGCGCGCACGCGCCGGGCACTCTCGATCTGGATATTCCTGGCTGCGGGGCGGATTGGTATGCCGCCAATCTGCACAAGTGGCTGTTCGCGCCCCGTGGCTGTGGCATTCTTTGGGCTGCGGAAAGCATGCAACAGGATCTGCATCCGGCGGTCATATCCTGGCGTCTGGGTGAAGGATTTACCGCTGAATTTGATTGGACCGGGACCCGTGATCCTTCACCGTTCCTCAGCCTGCCGGCGGCATTGGATTTTCTGGCCAGTTTTGGTACAGAAGCGGTGCGTGCTTACAACCACGGCCTGGCCGTAGACGCCGCTGCCATGCTGGGTGATCGCTTCGGCGGTCCCCAGGGCGCGCCGCCGGCCATGATATCGGCCATGGCGCTGGCCCCGTTGCCGGAAAATCTTGCCGCCGGAACGGAAGAAGCAAAAGCCTTGCGCGATCATTTATTGTACACACATAACATTGAAGTTCCGATCATCGCCTGGTCAGGCCGTCTATGGGCCCGGCTTGCGGCTCAGGTGTATTGTCAGATGTCTGATTTCGAAGCGCTGGCGGATGCCGTCGAAGGCTGGGCCGCCGAACACGAACGTCACTAGAGCAATTTTCAACTAATCCGAGTCGCTTTCGCGACTTAAGTAATTGGTTCAATTGCTCTAATCTTAAAGAGCCTGAGCATGTTTTAAGGAAACATGCTCTAACCATTCATCGGGAGCCAATCACATGCCAAGTTATAGCGCGCCGGTACGGGAATTACGTTTTGTCTTGAACGAACTGTTGGCAATCACGGAATGCACCCATATTCCGGGCTATGGCGAGGTCAGCGATGATCTGGTCGACGCGGTTCTGGATGGTGCCGCAAAGGTGGCGGAGGAAATCTGGGCGCCGTTGAACCAGACCGGTGACGAAGAAGGCTGCCGCTTTGAGAACGGCGTGGTGCGCGCGCCAAGCGGTTTCAAGGACGCCTTCAAAGCCTGGTACGACGGCGGCTGGAACGGCATTTCCTCGCCAGTGGAATGGGGTGGACAGGGCCTGCCCGGCGTTCTGGGCCTGGCGATTTCTGAAATGGCCATGTCGTCAAACCTCTCGCTCTCGACTTATGTGGGGCTTTCGGGCGGGGCGGCCAGCGTGCTGATGTCCATCGCGCCGGATCAATTGAAGCAGCTTTACGTGCCTAAGATGATGTCCGGTGAGTGGACCGGCACCATGAATTTGACCGAGCCCCATTGCGGCACCGACCTGAAACTGATGCGAACCAAGGCGGTGGAGCAGGACGACGGCACCTATGCTATTTCGGGCACCAAGATATTCATCACCGGCGGCGATCACGATATGGCGGAAAATATCGTTCATCTGGTGCTGGCCAAGGTGGAAGGCGAGGGCGAGGGCCTGTCCGCCGTCTCGCTGTTCCTGGTGCCGAAAATCAAGGTCAATGACGACGGCAGCCTGGCCCAGGGCAACAATGTCACCTGCGGCAGCATCGAGCATAAAATGGGTATCAAGGGCTCATCCACCGCCGTGCTGCACTACGACGCCGCCATCGGTCATCGTCTGGGCGCCAAGCCGGCGCCCAAGGCCGAAGGCGAGGATGGGAAAAAGAAAAAGCGCGGTTCCGGCGCCGGCATGGCGGGGATGTTCCAGATGATGAACGGGGCCCGGATCGGCGTCGGTTATCAAGGCATCGCACTCTCGGAAGTGGCCTATCAGAACGCCGCTGCGTACACCCGCGAGCGTACCGCCGGACGGGCCCTGAGCGGCGCGAAATACCCCGACCAGCCGGCCGATCCCATCGTGGTGCATCCCGACGTCAGGCGGATGCTGTTGCAAATGCGGTCCTTTAACGAAGGCGCCCGCGCCTTGTTGATGTGGTTGAGCCACGAGGCCGTGGTCGGCCGCCATGATGGCGATGACGAGCGCAAGCAACAGGTTTCCGATCTGTTCAACCTGCTGATCCCCGTGGTGAAGGCGCATTTCACCGATGTCGGTTTTGAATGCGTCAACATGGCCATGCAGTGCTTTGGCGGTCACGGCTATATTCGCGAACATGGCATGGAGCAGTTCGTCCGCGACGCCCGTATCTCGCAACTTTACGAGGGCGCCAACGGTGTGCAGGCGCTTGATCTGGTGGGCCGCCGCATGGGGGTGGACAATGGCCGCCCGGCCCGCGCCCTGTTCTCGCTGATCAGCGGTTTCATCGCTGAACAAAAGGGTGAGGACATGGCCCCCTTCACCAAGCCGCTGCAGGCGGGCCTTGACGATCTAATGGCCACCACCATGTGGCTGGCGCAAAACGCCATTCAGAATCACGAGGAGGCGGGCGCCGCGTCGGTCGATTTTCTGCGCATGATGGGCACCGTGGCGGTGGGCTATATGTGGGCCCGCATGGCCCGCGTGGCCTTGGATCAACTCGATCGGGGCAGTGACGACGAAGCCTTCTATAAAATGAAGCTGAACACGGCGCGCTACTACATGGGCCGGGTGATGCCCGATACGGCGTCTCTGAAGATGCGCGCCATGGCCGGCGCCGAGGTCCTGATGATGCCGGACGACGAGGCCTTTTAGCATGCATGATGCCGCGATCGATCAGGCGCTGACCGCCGAACTGCAGGAACGCATGCCCCTGGTGGGCACCCTGGGGATTGAATTCTACGCCGCCGCGCCCGACGCTGTCCGGGCCCGCATGGCGTGGAAGCCCGAGCGTTGCACCACGGACGGCATCCTGCATGGCGGCGCGATCATGGCCTTTGCGGACAGTCTGGGTGGGTTCCTTGCCTTCCTGAACCTTCCCGAGGGGGCCATGGCGACGACCACCATCGAAAGCAAAACCAACTTCTTTCGTGCCGTCCGCGGCGGCCATGTCCATGCCGAAGCAACGGCGCTGCACGCCGGGCGCAGCACCATCGTGATCGATACCGACCTTAGCGACGATGCTGGCAAGCGGGTCGCGCGGGTCACCCAGACGCAGGCCGTATTGCGGGGCTAGACGGTTTTCGGGATTGACCAAGCCGCCCGATGAACATGCCCATGCTCAAAGCGGTCCTCATCCTGCCGGGCACGGCGCTGGTCTACGCGCCGGCGCTGATCATCTGGTTCACCCGAGATACCGCCCTTGCGGCAAGCCTCGCGCCAACCTCGATTATGATCTGGCTGGCGGGGCTGCCGTTCGCGGCGGCCGGGCTCGTCCTGATGTTCTGGACCGTGCGGCTGTTCGCGGTGAAAGGCGGCGGCGGCACGCCGGCGCCATGGCAGCCCATTCGTTATTTTATCGTTCTCGGTCCCTATCGCCATGTCCGCAATCCCATGCTGATTGGCGTTATCCTGTTTCTGATTGCCGAGGCGATCCTGCTGCGATCCACCCCGATCTTCCTGTGGATGGCCGCCTTCGCTATCATCAACACGCTCTATTTCACGCTCTCGGAAGAACCCGAGTTGGAGAAACGCTTCGGCCAGGCCTATCTGGATTACAAGCGTAACGTCCCGCGATGGCTCCCGCGCCTGACGCCCTATACGCCGCCGCCGCCAAGTTAGGCCGCGTTATGTTGTCGCGGGTTGCGGCATTTACCCGGTCATTTCGCCTCGCCGCGGCTACGACGGGCGGTGATGCACAAAGACCTGAACCGCCCTGCCATCGGCATCAAGGACTTTGGTTTCCACCACGTCTTCCTGGCGGTGGTTTTGGTAATGCAGCGAGATGCTCGACACCCCCGCGCATACCGCGATCAATTCAAACCGTAGCAGACTGCCCGGGCCAAGGCTGGCGGCAAAATAGTCCGCAAGCTCGGATTTTGATCTGATTGTTCCGTCTTTCCTGCCGGTACGGGCAACAATCAGCGGCGAAACAAAAACCAGATCATCGGCATAATGCGCCATGACGCGATCCAGGTCATGGGCATTCCAGGCATCAATCCAATCGGCGGCAATGCGTTCTGCCTCGGCAAGCTCAATCATTCGAGCGCCCCTTGCGCGGTTTCACAACAAGCCGCATTAAGCCGCTTTCTCCGCCGCGCCTTTTTCGGGCAACAGGGTCGCCAGGACGTTTTCGACGATTTGCAGGCCGGCCTGGGCATCCATGGACAGGATGGATTCGGGATGGAACTGCACCGCGATGATCGGCAGGCTGGTGTGCCGCACGGCCATCACCATGCCCTCCTGGTTGCGGGCAATGACCTGCAGTTCGTTGGGGATCCTGTCCGACACGGCCAGCAGGGAATGATAGCCGCCGACCCGGCAGGACGGCGCGATGCCATCAAAAATGCCGCTGCCGTCGTGCTCAAGCAGCCAGTATTTGCCGTGGCGGGGCACCTCCATCACCGTCAATTCGCCGCCAAAGGCCTCGACGATCCCCTGCAGGCCAAGGCAGACGCCGAATTGCGGGATGGCCAGATCGGCCACCGTGCGCACCAGGCCGGCAACATCAAAATCTTTCGGCTGGCCGGGGCCGGGGGAATGGATCACCAGGTCCGGCCGATCGGCCAGCGCCGCCCGGGCCGCGGCGCCATGACGGAAGGTTTTCACCTCCGCGCCCGTTTGGCGGAAATAGTCGGCCAGGGTATGGACGAAGCTGTCCTCGTTATCGACCATGACGATGCGCACATCGGTGTACTTCGGTGCCGCCTGGGCCTCGACCGCTTCCGGCCCCCTGCGGCCCAGATCCGCGACGGCCTTGAAGAAGGCGGTGGATTTGATCCTGGTCTCCTCCTCCTCTTCCGCCGGAACTGAATCATAGATCAGGGTGGCGCCCACCCGGTAATCGGCCCGGCCGTTTTCCAGATGCACCGTGCGGATGGTGATGCCCGTGTTGACGGTGCCCGAGAACATCAGGGCGCCGATGGCGCCGCCGTACCAACGGCGCGGCGAAACCTCCACCTCTTCGATAATCTCGACCGCCTTGCGCTTTGGCGCGCCGGTCAGGGTCACCGCCCACATGTGCGAGAGAAAGGCGTCGATGCCATCGAAACCTTCGCGCATGCGGCCTTCCACATGGTCGACCGTATGGAACAGTCCGGCATAGCACTCGATCGCGCGCCGGGCCAGCAGTTTCACCGTACCGGGCCGGCAGATCCGCGATTTATCGTTGCGGTCCACGTCCGTGCACATGGTCAGTTCAACCTCGTCCTTTGCGGAATTGTACAGGGCCAGGATGCGTTCGGCGTCTTCCATGGCGTTACCCCCCCGGCGCGCGGTGCCGGAAATGGGCGACGATTCCACCCGGTCGCCTTCGACGCGCACGAACATCTCGGGCGAGGCGCCGATCAGTTGCTCACCCGCGAACTGAAAAAAGAACTCGTAAGGCGAGGGATTGATCCGCCGCATCAGGCGGAACATCTCCGCCGGCTGGCCGTGGTAGGCGGTTTGATATTTACGGCTCAACACCACTTCGAAAATGTCGCCTACATGCATGCGCGCACGGGCGCCATCCACTTTCCCCATGTAGTCGTCCGGGCTGTGATCCGAGGTGATGGTGCCGTCGGCGACCATGTTGGGGCTGGCCGGTTGGCCAACGCCGGTGAAAGCGGTCTCGCCCATGCCCTTGGTGGTCAGCGCGCGCCGGGTAAATTCGTATTCGAAGGCATGGGCAACCTCCAACCGGCGGTCCATGACCATGATCCGGTCGGGCAGGTACAGATGCAGCAGTTTGTCATCCTCGCCCCGGGGCATGGACAGGGGCATCTGCTCAAATTCGTAAATCAGGTCGAAGCCGAAAGCGCCCCACAGTCCCAGGAAGTCGTCGTCCATGCCGCTGAATTCGGCCATCAAGGCGCGGATCGGGGTAAAGGTGGAAGGCTGGCGGCTGCGCTCTTCCTCGGCGAACAGGCGGTCGGGGCGGGCCACGGTCAGGACCAGATTGACGTCATCCTCGCTTTGCAGCGTAATCGCCGGATCCTTCAGCAGCAGGGGCCGTAAGATCGCCAGGATGGGCACGCCACGGGGGTTCAGGGCAGTCAGGCGAAACTGTTCGGCGTGCGCGACCAGCTCCAGCGGCGGGTCGATAAAGCCGAATTCCCAGCGCGAATAGCGGTCCTGGTCCTCGACGCCGGAGGAGAGATAGGCGCCACGGGTATTGTTCAGGGCATCGATCAGAAAGTCGATGCCCCGTTGGAAATCAATCTTCCGGTCGGTCCGGTCGATGACGATGCCCGAAAGCGAAACATAGGAATAATCGGTCATGACAGGGTTTCCTGTTGGCTTGGTCCGCAGGCGGATATCCTGAAAGGAAAAGTGCCGCCACAGCGCAGGTTTAATACTAGGTTACATGATTGAGAAGAAGGGGCGATGCTTATGGGCTGCCCGGACAAGCGGAAAGCTTCACCAAAGATAGGCGATAAACTTGGGCGGATGCCGTTCCGCCACCGATATGCGCTGCCGTGTCATTGCGCGGGGACGCTAGCACGGTGGCGCTATGGTGGTAAACTAATTTCATGAACCGTCCGTCCTTACATGAAAGCTATCAGGCAACGCCCTATCCCAGCCGGCCGGTGCCTCTCTCGCACCCCGATCATCTGTATCTGGTTGGGCGTCTGCACGGCCTCGCGCCGGCCGCGGTCACAGGCGCCAGGGTGCTTGAATTGGGGTGCGGCGCGGGCGGCAATCTACTGCCCATGGCGGCAACCTTGCCGAATGGCCAATTTTTCGGCATCGATCTATCCGAGCGGCAGATCCAAATGGCCCAGGCGGCGGCCCGGGCGGCAAATCTGGGGAACGTCGAATTCCGGGCCGGGGATGCCTTGTCCCTGGCATCGTCACTGGCGGAAACGGCGGCCGGGCAAGCGTTTGACTACATCATACTGCATGGCCTTTATTCCTGGGTGCCCCTTGACGTGCAGACCGCCTTGTTGCCCCTGTGCCGCGGGCTGCTGGCCAGTAATGGCCTGATCTATATCAGCTACAACACCTACCCTGGCTGGCATGCACGCGGACTGGTGCGGCAATTGATGCTGCGCGCCGGCCT
>JAQBYC010000135.1 GCA_027623205.1 Pseudomonadota bacterium
CGCCCTGGCCATGACCATGGCGCGGGCCGGCTGGCGCTGGGGGCCGGCGGTACTCGGTGCCCTGGGCATACCGATGGACGGCGCGGGCAGAGAGCTGGGCGGCGCCATGAACGCCTGGCAACGCCTGCCTGAGCGCGAGGACGGCCCACCGCCCCCCGCCCCCGGCGATCACGGCATCGGCCCGGATGCCGCCCGCGACCAATTGGCCGCGTTGATCGGCGACGGGGCCGAAAACCGGCCGCAGCAATTTGATTACGCCGCCGCCGCCGCGGGCGCTTTTCTGCCGCGCCAGGAGGCCGACATGCCGCGCCTGGTATTGGCCGAGGCCGGCACCGGTGTCGGCAAGACCCTGGGCTATATTGCACCGGCCAGCCTATGGGCCCGCAGGAACGGCGGCACGGTCTGGCTCTCCACCTACACCCGCAACCTGCAACGGCAGATCGATGGGGAATTGGACCGGCTGTACCCGGATCCAAAACAAAAACGCCGCAACGTGGTGGTGCGCAAAGGCCGGGAGAACTACCTGTGCCTGCTGAATTTCGACGATGCCACCAAAGCCCTGTCCACCTCGCCCGGCGGCGCCGTCGCCCTGGGCCTGATCGCGCGCTGGGTTGAACACAGCCGGGATGGGGACATGGTGGGCGGTGATTTTCCCGCCTGGCTGGCGACGCTGTTCGGCGGCGGCACCATCGCCGGCCTGACGGACCGGCGCGGCGAATGCATCTACTCCGCCTGCCGCCATTATTCGAAATGCTTCATCGAACGCAGCCGCCGGGACTCCCTGCAGGCGGAAATCGTCGTCGCCAATCATGCGCTGGTGATGATCCGCGCGGTGTTGGAGGCGGACAGCGGGCAACTGCCCCTGCGCTATGTCTTTGACGAGGGGCATCATGTCTTTGACGCCGCCGACGGCGCCTTTGCCGCCCACGTCGCGGGTAGCGAGGGCGCTGAATTGCGCCGCTGGCTGTTGGGCAACGAAAGCGGCCGCGCCGGAGGACTTGGACGGGGAGGCCGGGCCCGCGGCCTGGAAGCGCGGATCGGGGACCTGATCGGCGATGACGACGATCTAGGCCTTCTGCAGGATGGTCTTCGCGCCGCCACCACCCTGGCTGCACCGGGGTGGCTGCAACGGCTGGCGGAAAACGCGGCCAGCGGACCCATGGAAGACTTTCTTGCCGCGGTCCGTCATGTGGTCCTGGCCCGCGTCGACAATGACCGCTCCCCCTACGGTCTGGAGGTTTCCGTCGTTGAGCCGCCGGCGGATCTTTTACAGGCGGCCGCGGCGGCCGCCGCCGGCTTCGAGACCCTGCGCCGTCCCCTGTTGGAATTGGCCAGACGCCTGCTGGCCCGCCTGGATGGGGAGGCCGACGAACTGGACACCTCCAGCCGGCTGCGGATCGAGGCCGCCGCCCGCAGCCTTAAGCGCCGGGCCGATATGGTTCAGGCCTGGCGCGCCATGCTGTTGGATATTGGACGGGAAACCCCGGGCCTTTTCGTGGATTGGTTCGCCATAGAGCGCCAGGCCGGACGCGACCGGGACGTTGGCATGCACCGCCATTGGATTGATCCCAGCCAACCCTTCGCCGAGGCGGTTCTGCGCCCGGCGCACGGGGTGCTGATCACTTCGGCCACCCTGCGAGACAACCCGCCGGATGCACCGGAAGACTGGACCGCGGCGGAAGTCCGTACCGGCGCCCTGCATCTGGCGCAGCCGGCGGTGCGGGCCAGTCTGGCATCGCCCTTCGATTATCCCGCCGCCACCCGTATCCTGGTGGTCGGCGACGTCAACCGCAACCAGCCCGACCAGGTGGCCGCCGCCTACCGGGAATTATTCCTGGCGGCGGGGGGCGGCGCCCTGGGCCTGTTCACGGCGATCCAGCGTCTGCGCGCGGTCCACCAGCGCATTGCCAAGCCCCTTGACGAGAGGGGCATTCCACTGCTGGCCCAGCACGTGGACGCCATGGATACGGGCACCCTGGTTGATATTTTCCGGGCCGAGGAGAATACCTGTCTGTTGGGCACCGATGCGGTGCGCGACGGCGTCGACGTGCCGGGACGCTCCCTGCGCCTGATCGTGTTCGACCGGGTGCCCTGGCCGCGCCCGGATATCCTGCACCGGGCCCGCAAGAAAAGCTTTGGGGCCGGCTATGACGACATGATCGCGCGCCTGCGCCTGAAACAGGCCTATGGCCGCCTGTTGCGCCGGGCCGATGACAAGGGCGTGTTCGTCATGCTGGACGCCATGCTGCCAACCCGGCTGACCACCGCCTTCCCGCCCGGCGTGGAGGTCCAACGCCTTGGTCTGGCCGAGGCGATCCGGAAAACCGGCGAATTTCTCCATGATTGAGGCCTATGCCGCGGCGTGCATTTCCATCCCGGCCGGACGCGGGTTGGTATAAGATCGCCGTCAACAACCATCAATCACGTGCAAAAGAGGGTGCAAATGACCGAGTCCTTTACCGTTGGCGATCTGGTCGCCGAATTCCTGCAACAATGCGGCGTCACCACCGCCTATGGCGTGATTTCGGTTCATAACATTCCCATGCTGGACGGCATCGGGCGGCGCAATGCCATTCGCTTCGTGCCCAGCCGGGGCGAGGCCGGCGGCGGCCATATGGCGGATGCCCACGCCCGGGTGACGGGTAGCCTTGGGGTTTTGTTTTCCTCCACCGGGCCCGGTGCGGCCAACACGCCTGGCGCCCTGGTCGAGGCGCGTTTCGCCGCCACGCCGTTGTTGCATCTGACCGGGCAAAGCGCGCGGGCGAATTTGGGCAAAGGCCAGGGCACGGTGCATGATGTGCCGGATCAACTGGGCATGCTCGCCGCGGTTTCGAAATCCGCCTACCGTATCGACTCCGCCCGGACCGCGTTCGCCACGCTGTGCGAAGCGGCGGCGCAGGCGCTGACGCCGCCCATGGGGCCGGTCAGCGTCGAAATACCTATCGATGTGCAACGCACCGCCCTTCCCCGGCCCGAGGCTCTGGATAATCTGGTGCTGCCCATTCCCCGCCCCCGCGCGCCAGGCGCTGGCGAATTGGACCGGGCCGCCGATGCCCTGGCCGGCGCCAAACGGCCGCTGCTGTGGTGCGGCGGCGGCGCCCGCGATGCCGGCGCGGCCGTGGCCCGGTTGGTGGCCTTGGGCGTACCACTGGTAACCTCGTGGCAGGGCCGGGGCGTCCTGGCGGAAGATCATCCCATGACCCTGGGCGGCCTGAACGGCAACGGCAGCCCGCTGGTGGAAGCTTTTTACGAGACCGTGGATCTGATGCTGGTCGCCGGCTCCCGCCTGCGCGGCCATGAGACCCGGGACATGACCATGACCCTGCCGGCCCGGCGCATCCAGATCGACGTGGACGCACTGGCCAATGGCCGCACCTACGATTGTGAACAGTTCATCTGCGCCGACGTCGCCCTGACCCTCGACGCCCTGGCCGAACGTCTGGAAGGCCGGATGTCGGTGGCGGCAAGCTATGCGGCGGAAATCGCTACCTTGAAGGCCGACGCCACCGCCGCCTATCTGGAAATTCTGGAACAATACGCGGGCTTTCCCGATGCCCTGCGCCAGGCCATGCCGCGCGATGCCCTGTTCGTGCGCGACGTCACCCTGAACAACTCCACCTGGGGCAATCGGATCTTTCCCCTGTATGGTCCCCGCGACAGCGTCTATCCGGTCGGCGCCGGCATCGGCCCCGGCTCGGCCCTGGGCATCGGCGCGGCGATTGGCGCCGGGAAAGGCCGCAAGACCGTGGCGATGTGCGGCGACGGCGGCTTCAACCTGGGCCTGGCGGAACTGCCCACGGCGGTGCAGGAAGGCGCCGACGTCACCTTTCTGGTGATGAACGACGGCGGTTACGGCGTGATCGGCCATATTCAGGACGCCATGTATGGCGGCCGGCAATATTTTGGCGCCGTCCGCGGCGCCAATCTGGAAGTCATGGCGACGGCCACGGGCATGCCCTATTGGAAAGTCAGCAAGGTCGAAGACTTTGGCGCCACCGTGGCGGAAGCCATCGCCCATCCCGGCCCGGCCCTGGTGGAAGTGGATATGGTCGCCATCGGCCCCTATCCCCGCTATTTCGCGCCGCCGCCTTTTGCAGCAGCAAAGGACTGAGACACCTAAAACACCGAGAACCCTTGGGCGTATTCGAAATACAGTTCCTTGGCCCGTCGGCTGATGGGGCCGGGCTGCAGTTCGCGGTCCTCGAACTGGGTGATGGGGCGGATCTTGGCGTGATTGCCGGACGAGAAGATTTCGTCGGCGTTCATTACGTCATCCACGGTCAGGGTGCCTTCGATCACCTCAACGCCGTCGGCCCGCAAGAGCTGGATGGTGCGCTGGCGGGTGACGCCATTCAGAAAGGTGCCGTTGATGGCGGGGGTCATGGCCACGCCGTCCTTGACGATCCACAGGTTCGAGGACAGGAATTCGGCCACGTTGCCGTTGGGGTCCAGGATCACCGCGTTGTCGAAACCACGCTTGGCCGCATCGGTCAGGGCCAGGGCGGTATTGGGATACAGGCAGGACGCCTTGGCCGTGGTCGGCGCCATATCCCGGGCCGGGCGCCGGCGCGATGACATGCAAACCTTGAACGGCCCTTCCGGCGGCAGCGGGTTGTCATAGATCGCCAGCACGAAATCGGTACTGTCGGGGTCCGGCGTCAGAAAGCCTTCGCGGGCATAGAACATGGGGCGAATATAGAGCTCCATATCCTTGGGCAGTTGGCGCACTCCGGCCCGGCACAGCTCGGCGATCTCGCCGGCTTCCAGCTTTGGCGCCAGCAGCATGTTGCCGGCCGAAGTGCACAGCCGGGCGCAATGCTCCTCCACATCCGGCACCAGGCCGCCAATGGAACGGGCGCCATCGAACACCACGGAGGCCATCCAGAAGGCGTGGTTCATGGGTCCGATCAGCATCGGCTGCTGCTGGTGCCATTTGCCGTCGTGAAAGAATATCGCCTGCATGGGGCATCTCCGTCGTGCAAAATCAGGTGCCGTGGCCAGCGCGCATTTGATCCAAATGCGCGCGGAATCTTCAGAATAGAGCCATTGCGCGGCGCGGGACCCACATCGGGCCGCGGCCGCGCAATCGATCGGATATTATCTACTTTTTCGCGGCATCCATTGCCGCCAGCAGCTTCGGCGGCGAGATCGGCAGCGAGGTCATGCGCACCCCGGTGGCGTTCGCCACCGCATTGGCGACGGCGGCCATGACCGGAACGATGTTGGCCTCGCCCACACCCTTGACGCCATAAGGATGGTCAGGATTGGGCACTTCCACCACCACCGTATCGATCATCGGCAGGTCGGACGCCAAGGGCATGCGATAGTCCAGGAAGCCGGTATTTTGCATGCGCCCGTCCGCGCCATGGATATATTCCTCGTTCAAGGCCCAGCCGATGCCCTGAACCACGCCGCCCTGGATCTGCCCCTCCACATAGGAGGGATGGATGGCGCGGCCCGCATCCTGGGCCGCCGTGTAGCGCAGGATTTTCACGGCGCCGGTTTCGGGATCCACTTCGACATCGCAAATCTGCGTCGCCACACCCGGGCCCACGCCCGTGGGACTGACCCCGGCGCTGCCGACGATGGGTCCGCCCGTCGCTGATTTTTGCGCGGCAATCGCTTTCAGGGACAAAGGTTCGAAATCACCAACGTTCGACGAGGCCGGCTTGGCGTAGCCGTCCTCCCAGATCACGCCCTCCGGATCCACGTTCCAGATCTTGGCGGCGCGGACGCACAGCTCGGCGATCACTTCCTTGGCCGCATTGATCACCGCCAGACCGGACGCCAGGGTCACCCGGCTGCCGCCGGTCACATGGGTGTAGCCAACGTTGGCGGTATCCGCCACGGTGGCCCGCACCTGGTCATAGTCGATGCCCAGGGTCTCCGCCGCCATGATCGCCATGGAGGCGCGGGAGCCGCCCACATCGGGACTGCCCGTGGCCACCACCGCCGTGCCGTCATCGTTGATGGCCAGGGTGGCGGCTGAATCGCCGCCGCCATTGAACCAGAAGCCCGAGGCCACGCCCCGGCCCTGATTTGGACCCAGGGGCGCCTTGTAGTGGGGATGGTCCATCAGCGCCTCGATCGTCTCGGCATAACCAATGGAGTTGAAGGTCTGGCCGAATACCGTGCTGCTGCCGTTCCGGGCGGCGTTCTTCAGGCGCATCGCCAGGGGATCGACAGCGATCTTGCGGGCCAGCACATCCAGGGCGCTTTCCACCGCGAACGCCGCGATGGGTGAACCCGGCGCCCGGTAGGCCGCCGCCTTGGCCCGGTTGACCACCACGTCATTGGCCCGGACCGTAACATTTGCCAAATCATAACGGGAGAACGCGCACATGGCGGCGCCGATCACCGGGGCGCCGGGGAACGCGCCACCGCCAAAGAACAAGGTTGCCTCCGCCCCGCAGATGGTGCCGTCGGCCTTGGCGCCAATTTTGACTTTCATGACACTATCAGAGGTCGGACCGGAGGCCTGAAAGACCTCGATCCGGGACATCACGATCTTCACCGGCAGGCCGCATTTGCGCGACAGGGCCAGGGCCAGGGGTTCCAGATACAGCACGGTCTTGCCGCCGAAGGCGCCGCCCAGTTCCGAGGGGATTACCTTCAAGTCAGCATGGTTCATGCCCAGCAGTTTGGCCGCCACGTTGCGGACAACAAAATGCCCCTGGGTGCAGGTCCATAATTCGGCCTGGCCATCCTGGTTAAAGCGCGCGACACAGGCGTGCGGCTCGATATAGCCCTGATGCACGGCCTCGGTGGAAAATTCCATTTCCACCACTTCGTCGGCCTCGGCAAACCCGGCCGCGATATCGCCAACAGAGAATTCGGCATACTTGGCGATGTTCGACGGCTTCGTCGGCGCCGGCTCCATGCCCATGGTGATCTGGTCTTCGTGCAACAACGGCGCATCGGGCTGCATCGCGGCGGCGACGCCGGTGACATGGGGCAGCACTTCGTAATCGACCTTGATCAATTTCAAGGCTTCCTTGGCGATCGCCGTGGAGGTCGCGGCGACTGCGGCCACCGCATGGCCCTCGTACAAGGCCTTTTCCCGCGCCATGATGTTGCGGGTGATATGGTGCAGGTTCTGCTGCACCCGTGCCGGGCCCGCATAGACCGATGGCTGATCAAGAATGTCAGCGGACGTGATAACCGCCTTGACGCCCTTCAATGCCTCGGCCTTGGAGGTATCGATGCCGCGAATGCGGGCATGGGCGTGCGGGCTGCGCAAGACCATGCCCACCAGCATGCCCGGCAAGTTGAGGTCGGCGCCGTACAGCGCCGCGCCGGTCACTTTTTCGACCCCATCGGGCCGAATTGGCCGTTTGCCGATCCACTTGAATTGCTGGCTGTTGTCGTTCATTGCTATCTATCCTTTGGCATTGCGCAGACGATCCGATCTGGGCACATAATACCGCTCCCCTGGCCCATGACACAAGCAAACCTGAGGTCTGGAAACGCGTTAGTTTCGATTTTCATCTGCCGCGGATGCAATCGGCCCGGCGGGATCGGATTTGAAACCGCAATACCGCGGCTATTTGCAAGCAACCTCGAATCAGGGCCGAGAATTACTCAGGTTCTGGCGGTGCGCCGCAATCCTGCCGGTCCGGTGGATCAGGCGAAATCCGCCCCTTCCCTTGACGCCTCAAGTCCAGCATAGTTTGCAAGAGAGGCGGGAGGATTTAGCATGCCACTACCAATGAATTTGCAAGCCGTCGCCGACCAGATGGATCTGCCCAGCGACGAGATGACGGCCTGTATCAGCCGCATAACCGGCGCGCTCGTCTCGTTCAGCGATGAGGAGTTCTTCGCCGCCGAGCCCGATGTAGATGACGCCGGCACCGATGAATTGAGCTCTGAATGGCGGCAGGAAGCGGCCGAACAGGCGAACGTTGTGCTGGAGAACGATGACTATGTGGCGCTGCCGAACAAGTTCGACATCCATGAATGTTCAATCATGGAACGGTTCTGCCATTCCCTCGACGATGAACGGGTGCGCAATGCCCTGCTTCGGGCGATCGGAGGCAGGGGCGCGTTTCGGAGTTTCAAGGACCGGATTTCCGAGGAAGGCGTCCGGGAGGACTGGTTCGCGTTCAGGAGTCTGGCCCTGAAACGCATCGCCGCTGACTTTTTGGAAAGCCAGGGGATCCCATTCATCGACCAATAGGGAAGACGCGCGCAGTGGCTCATATCGAATTCGGCAATACCTGGTGGGGCGAAAAATGGTTGGCGGCGCTGTCCGGCACCGACTATTCCAATCGGCTTCCGCGCGGCAAGCGCTATGCGCGCAACGGCTCGGTGAAGTCGGTCGATATATCGGGGAACGCGGTATCGGCGGTCGTGAAAGGGTCGCGGCCGCGGCCCTATAAGGTGAAAATATCGCTGAAAAAATTTTCCCCTAAAGACAAAGGGGCGGTCGTGGACGCCGTCACCGGAAATCCGCTGTTTATCTCGCGGCTTCTCAATCGCGGACTGCCACCGGAATTATTCGAGATTTTTCAGAAAATCAACCTGCCGCTGTTCCCCAAGACCTGGGATGATATCTCGGCGCACTGCTCCTGCCCGGATTGGGCATTTTGCTGCAAGCATATCGCGGCGGTGATCTATCTGATCGCCAATGAGGTGGACAAGAATCCGTTTCTGCTGTTCGAGCTGCATGATTTCGATATTTTTGCGGCACTTGCGCGGAAAGGCCTCTCGGCGGAGGCACATGCAACCGTCGCCATTGCATCGTCCAGGCAACTGATATTGAAGAAGCCGCCCGCCAGGGAAAGGCCAAGAACCCGAGAGGAACGGGACGAGCAGCTGGAAAGGCTTGATTTTACGAGCATTCCAGCGGTTCGCGAGGAACTGCTGTCGCTGCTGGGCGATCGGCCCCTGTTTTACCTGCAAAAGGATTTCAAACTGCTGCTGGACAGGGCGTTGAAGAGATTTGCCCGGAGAATAGTCCAGGAGTCGCGATGGTCGGAGGCAAAGCGGGACACCGGAACAGAAACGCCGCCGCCGAGGTTTATCGGCGTTTCAGTCGCTATCAGTGCAGACCTGGAACTGTCCCACCTGGCGCTGACCACCACCGACCAAACATATTCGCCCCAGAAACATGGCGGCATCCGGCCACTGCTCGCCCGTCTGACCGCCATTCCCCGTAAGGAATACCACTCCCACGACGAGATGGTAATCGCCCTATCGCTGTTGGCGCATTTTGCTTGCCGTTTGCTCGAGCAGGGCGCGGTAATGCCGGAAATTCTCGAGATTTCACGGGGCTACCGCATCCGCTGGGTTCCCGCGCTGCTCAACCCCAAGGTTGCGGAGATGTTCGAAGCGATCTGCGCCTTGTCGCCCGGCAACCTGGTGGAAACACCCCATCTTGCACCGGCGGAGCAAGTCAAAATCGTGCTATCGGGAATTCTTGGAGAATATATCTCATGGTTTGCGCACGACATTTCAGAATACCGCGACGGCGACGCCACGGGCATGTTTTTCCTGGGGCGGGTGCTTGAAAAAGCAAAAAAATTCGAAGAACAAGAGGTGGCGGAAAGTATCGCGCTCTGGCTTAGCCGTTTTCATATTGCCCACAAGAGCTTTGTGCCTCTCGTCAAGGTCGATGAAACGGACGGCGGCTTTGCTCTGGAGCTGCTGGTGGAAAACCGCGGGACCGAGTTCAACGAACCGGTTCCGCTGAAAAAAATCCTCACACTGAAGAAATATGCCAAGGCAAAGTACGGCATCTTGAAGGATGTCGCCCTGCTCGCCGACTATCTTCCCGAGATCGCTGATTTTCTGGCTTCGGGCGGCGAAATCCGGCCGCATTTTTCCTCTGCTGAATTCGAGGCCGTTCTGTTCCGGCACCTCCCGACCTTAAAACTGCTCAATATTCCCATCCTGTTACCCAAAGGACTGGACCGTTTGGTGCGCCCGAGACTCAGCGCAACGGTGAGCACGTCAACAGCCGCACCCGTAAAAAGCTATTTATCGCTTGATGACATGCTCAATTTTCAATGGCAGGTGGCCCTCGGCGACCAGATACTCTCGGCGGCGGACTTTGAAAAGCTGGTTCGCGGCTACCGGGGCATCGTCAAACTGCACGATCGGTTCGTTTATCTCGATGAAAAGGAAATCGGCCAGATCCTGAAAAAACTCGAAGCTGTACCGCGCCTGACATCGCGGGAGGCCGTAAAAACTGTGCTCGCGGGGGAATACGAGGGGGCGGCGTTGCGGCTTGACGATGACGTCAAAAAGACCATCGACGATATGCTGTGCGCGGAACCGCTACCTGTACCCGCCGCCTTGCAGGCCACATTGCGGGATTATCAGCGCCGAGGCTATGAATGGCTGGCCAAGAACGCCCGTCTTGGTTTCGGTAGCCTGATCGCCGATGACATGGGGCTGGGCAAGACCGTCCAGGTCATCACGTTATTATTGCACCTGCTGGAAGAGGGCCACCTTGACCAAAATCCCGCGCTCGTCGTCGTCCCGACCTCTCTGCTGACAAACTGGCAGCGCGAGGCCGAAGCATTCGCGCCGAGCCTGAAGGTTCATACCTATCACGGCGGCGTCCGCGAATTACCGACACAGGGCATCAACCTATGTCTCACCACCTACGGCCTGGTCCGCCGGGACGAGGCGAAATTTTTATCCAAGACATGGGCCGTGGTGATCATCGACGAAGCGCAGGCCATAAAAAATCACGGCACGGCCCAGAGCAAGGCCGTAAGAAAATTAAAGGCCGGGTTGCGCATCGCCATGACCGGCACGCCGGTGGAAAACCGCCTCACGGATTATTGGAGCATTCTCGATTTTCTAAACAAAGGCTATCTGAAAGGGATCAAGGCTTTCAATGACGAGTTCGCCACGCCCATTGAGGTCGACCGCGACCACCACAAGCTTACGCAATTCCGCAAGATTACCTCGCCTTTCATCCTGCGGCGGTTGAAGTCCGACAAGTCGATCATCAAGGATTTACCCGACAAACTGGAGATCAACCAATATTGCCAGCTCGGCAAGGCGCAGGCGGCGCTTTACCAGACTACCATGGATCAGATCATGCAACAGATCGAGGAAACCGATCAGATCGAGCGCCGGGGCCTGGTACTGAAACTCATCACGGCGCTGAAGCAGATCTGCAATCACCCCTCGCATTTCATGAAAAAAAAGACCATCACTGGCGAAGCCTCGGGCAAGACGGCACTGTTACTGGAGCTTTTGCGCGCCATCTCTGACAATGAAGAGAAGGTGCTGATCTTCACCCAGTATACGGAAATGGGCAAATTGCTGCAAAAGCTTATGGCAGCGGAATTCGCCAGCGAACCGCTGTTCCTCCACGGCGGTCTTTCGCGTGGGAAGCGCGACGAAATCGTCGATGACTTCCAGACCAAACCCTATGTCAAAGCCATGCTATTGTCGCTGAAGGCAGGCGGCACCGGGCTCAATCTGACAGCCGCGCAAAATGTCGTGCATTTCGATTTATGGTGGAACCCCGCGGTCGAGGCCCAGGCCACCGACCGCGCCTACCGTATCGGCCAGACCAAAAACGTCATGGTTCACCGTCTCATCACCCGCGGCACGTTCGAGGAGAAAATAGACGACATGCTCACGGACAAGCGCGAACTCGCCGACCGCGCCGTCGCCACGGGCGAAAAATGGATCGGCGACTACTCCAACAATGATTTGCGCGAAATTTTCGCTCTTGGATGATACGAAAGGGGGCCTGACCGGGACCGCCACTGCATATTCTGAACGATTGGGAAACCGCCAATGCCATATAGCACGTTCGATTTCACCGAAGAACAGGTCCTGATGCGCGACAATGTGCTGGGCTTGATGAACCGCGTCCTGCCGCCGGAAAAAATCGCCGAACTGGATCGGGAACGGCGGTTTCCCCGCGAGGCCTACCGGGCGCTGGCCGAAAACGGCTGGCTGAGCCTGCCCTATGACAAGGCCCATGGCGGCATGGACGCCAGCCACAAGGATCTTGCCGTCTTCATCGAGGCGTTGGGCTATCACCATCCTGGCATCCGCGTCTCGTTCATGTCCACCGCCGTCTATGGTGGGCTGTATCTGCAAAACCTGGGCAGCGATGCGCTAAAGGCCGAGCTGTTGACGGGCATGCAGGACGGCTCGATCCGCACCGCCATCGCCTTCAGTGAACCGGACAGCGGCTCGGACGCCGCCGGCATCCGTACCCGCGCGGTGCGCGATGGCGACGACTGGATCATCTCCGGGCAGAAGGTCTATGTGACCAACGCCCACGAGGCGGACTATCTAGTCGTCTCCACCAAGACGGACCCGGATGCCGGGCGCCGGGGGCTTAGCCTGTTCATGGTCGATACCGCGCAGCCGGGGTTCGAGGCCCGGCCCATGGACCCATTGGGCAGCCGGTCGACCCTGCTGAACGAGGTTTTCTTTGACGACGTGCGGATTCCCGGCAACCGCCTGCTGGGCGCGGTCAACGGCGGCTGGCACGGGCTGATGCGCGGGCTGAATCTGGAACGGGTGTTGATCGCGGCGGCGGCGGCGGGCGGTTGCATCAAGATCATCGAGGTGGCCAAGAACTTCGTGCGGGACCGCCAGGCTTTCGGCAAAAATCTGGGCGAATTTCAGGCGGTGTCGCACAAATTCGCGGATATGCGCATGCTGATGGAGACGGCGCGGCTGGTCACCTACCGGACCGCCGCCATGCTGGATGCGGGCGAGGACGCAGTTACGGAAACCGCGATCGCCAAGGTCGTCGCGACCGAAAACAACTTCAAGGCCGCCGATTTGGGTATGCAGGTCATGGGTGCGGCGGGCTATGTCCAGGGCGATATGCAGCGCCTGTTCCGGGAAGCCCGCATGGGCATGATCGGCGGCGGCACCAGTGAAATTCTGCGCAACGTCATCGCCAGCCGCATGGGGATATAATAGCAATGGTCCCTTTAAGCCCGGGCGCGGCCGGGTAATAGATCCATTGTCGCGCCACCTCTAG
>JAQBYC010000009.1 GCA_027623205.1 Pseudomonadota bacterium
TAATCCTGTGGGTGGTCGGGAGGGGGAGCGGGTGGCTCGGTGACTCAATGAATATCGAAAATGGTCTAGGGGCATCGATGGCGTTTTCATTGGACCAAATGATATGTCCACATCGCTGGGTGTTCCAGACGACTATTTGAACAAGAAATATTTACTTTTGATCGAAGACGTCATAAAGCGCCGCGCCGCGCGTAACATTCCGGTGATGGTGCGCCAGCAAACCATGAAAACGTCGAGTAACGCGATCAAAACATGAGCTCGTTTTGTTCTCCATTCGACCGATGGGCGGATGCTGTAACGTGTTATCCAGAACACGATGAATACTCTGGGGAAGGTTGCCGGTGCGACGGCGACCTCGACGAAAGATACAGTCGAAACGGTATAGAGGAAAATTTTCGTCTGGGACTGATACGGTTAATTTCGTTCCTCTATTTTGGGTCGCGGAAAATGAAATTGTTAGGTTCGAGAACCCCCTCTCAAATCTCACCAGACAATTTGACTTAGTTACGTGCCGAGACATCGGCGAAATCGGATGTCCGAAAGGTGTACACCCAGACTGTTCGCCGTCCTTGATATGAGGCTCGAAGCTACAGGCTGAGCGGAAATCTGCTTGGCACTGGTTTTCGTCCGAGAAACCTGCACAAATGCTGCCATTCGACCTCGCTAATTCAATTCGTCCAGCAGCGCCTTGGCGTCGATCAAATCCGGCATCTCGAAGCCTTCGGTGAACCAGCCGTAGACCGGCGCCAGTAGATCGCGGGCGCCCTGTGGATCGCCCTGATCGCGCAGGAAGCGGGCGAAATCCGTTGCAATGCGCAGTTCATACATCCTGAGTGACCCAGACCGGGCCTTGTCCAACGCCAGTTCGAACATTTCAGCCGCGCCACCGTGGTCACCGTTGAGCCGCAAGGCGATAGCCCGGATGCGCATGATTTCCCCGATTTGCCATTGCTCGCCGGTTTCATCGGCCAATAGGGTCGCCTGGTGAATGCTCTCCAGCGCAGCTTCAGCCTCCTCCAAAGCGACATGGACCTCCGCTTTCATTGCCCACATGCCGGGCAGGAAAAACTTCATATGAAAATCTTCGATATAACTGGGATAGAAACAGTCAAATTGACCGATGGCCGCGCGGTTGTTGCCCATGATGGCCGTCAAAGAAAATTCAGTCAGTTTCCCGGCGACACGCCAAAGCGGCATATCATAGTTGTCGGTCAGCTGTTGCAACTTTGCCAAGATGCTCCGTGTTTTTTCCTCATGCCTTAGTCCAGAAACCAACAAGCCCATATGCATCAACACATAACCAGTCGTGTTTGGGTGATCAAGCTTCACTGCTCGTGACAGGGCGCGGTCGGCTATAGCCAACGACTGTTCCGGATATCCTTGCTGCCACGCCAATAACGCTCCGTAACAACTAGCGGCGGCCTCAACATCCTGGCCATAAACGTGGGGTGGGGAGCGCCCTGCTTCCGGCATGTCGGCATTGGCGGCCGCCAGGACGTGGGGTTCTGCGGCGCTGGGCGCGCCGCTGATGAATTGCGCCGTCCCGACGAGGCGATGCCCCAGGACAACCGGTTCAAAGTGGTTCTGACGTTTTGCCAGGCTCAGAAACTCGTCGGCCAATTCACCGGCCCTTACGACCTGCCCCGTGACGAGATGGAATATATAGCGGCCATACAGAATGGGGAAAACGCCGCGAGCCTCCCCGGTTTTTTCGGCAAGCGCGATGGCCTTGGTAAAGTTCTCCGCCAGTTTTTCCGAGCCATACCCTACCGTCGCAACCAACGGACCGGTAAGGTCGGTGTACAAGGCCAATTCCTGTCTGGCTCGTTCGTCCGTGTCGGGGAGACGGCCCAATGTTTCAAGACCGTGGTTGAGCTGGACAAGAGCTTCGGCATTGGCGGACCGGGCGGCGGAACGCAAACCGGCGCGATGCCAGTATTCAGTTGCGGGTTCGTCCTGGCCTGCTTCGGAAAAGTGATGGGCCAGCAGTTCGGGTGCGGTTTCCGCAATATCGGGAAACCGCTCGGACAAAACTAGGGCGATGCGCGCATGGTGACCCTGGCGCAATTCACGCAACATGCTGTCGTAGATCGCGTCTTGTATCAGCGCATGCTTGAAGGTGTATCTGGCAAGGGGTGGCACACCGGTGCGGAATACCAGCTCCGAGCGGAGCAACTTCGTGAGCACGTCCTCGAGAGTCGATTCCGAGCTATCCGCGACGGCAATCAACAGATCATGGGCAAATTCACGCCCGATCACTGCACCGATCTGGGCAATTTCTTTGACCTTGGGAGCCAATCGGTCGATGCGAGCCAAGAGCGAGGCCCGTAGCGTGGTTGGAATTTCGGCGTCAGCAATGTCAAGACCACTCTCGACCAGGGATTTGGTCAATTCCTCGATGAAAAGCGGCACGCCATCGGTCCGCTCTACGATCCGCGCGACCACGTCATCGGGCACGAACTCGCCGGCGACCGCACGCACGATTTCGGCGCCGTGGTTCCGGCTTAGGCGATTTAGTTGCAGCGAGGTGACGTGGTTGTGGCCGGAGGCCTGCGGTTGCCATTCCGGCCGGTGAGTGACAACAATCAAGACCTGCGCCGATGAAATCCGGCCAATAGCCAGTTCCAGCAATTCCTGACTAGTCGGATCAATCCAATGAGCATCCTCAAACAGGAAAAGAACCGTTTCCAAATCCGCCAATCTCAAAAGATGGCTGGTCAGTGCATCCAGCAGCCGCGTCTTGATCTGTTCCGGCGTCTGTGGCAAGGCACCATAGCGGTGCTCGAATGGCACCGACAACAAATGCGCAAATAGTGGGGCGATCTGGGCGATATCGTCGCCGGATTGCTTGAGGATGCTTTCGATCTTGTCCAGTTTTGCACCGCTATTGTCACCGGGGGCGATATTCGCCGCCCGATGCAATTGCTGGATTGAGGGATAAAGCGCGCTGTTGCCGTGATAGGGCGAGCATTGATAGCGGACGCGGATGTGATCGCTCGATGCCACCTGATCGCTCAACGCCTGGATTAAGCCGGATTTGCCGATGCCCGCTTCGCCAGAGAGCAAGACAATTTGGCCTTCGCCCGCTCTCGCCAGGCGCCAGCGTTCCAACAGCAACTGCAACTCGCTATCTCGGCCAACCAGGTGGATCGAGGCCGCGCCATGAGCCGCTTCAAACCGGCTTTCGACCAGAATTTCATGGCCGATCCGCCAGACCGGGACCGCATCATCGAATCCCTTTAGCGCATGGGCGCCAAGGTCTTCCATGGCAAAGGTCTGACCTAACAACTGGCGGGTGATGTCGCCGACCACGACCTGACCCGGTTCCGCAATATTTTCCAATCGCGCCGCCAGATTAGGGGTTTCGCCGGTTACCGCTTCCGAGTCCCGGCCGCTTTCCCCGACCAGGTCGCCAACCACTACTTGCCCGGTGGCAATCCCGACTCGGGCGGCAAGCGCCGTTTCGTTGGCCATGTGTACCCCGGCAACGGCAAGAACCGCATCCAGGCCGGCCCGCACGGCCCGTTCGGCTTGATCCTCATACGCCTGCGGCCAACCGAAGTAGGCCAGAACGCCATCGCCGAGATACTTGGCGACGTGCCCGCCGTACCGGGTCACGGCACCGGCGACGGCATCTTGGTAGCGCCGCATGACATCACGTAGGTCTTCGGGGTCAAGTCGTTGGGACAGGGCTGTCGAGCCGACAAGATCGCAAAACATCACTGTCAGTTGGCGTCGTTCGGCCGCCGTCGGTTTCCGTTCGGCCTTGTCCGCCACCGCGGCAACGTTCGATGTGGAAGTGGCGCGCAACAGTCGTTTGCGATCGCCAAGGTTGACGCCGATGCTTTTTAGATCGGCATCGTCAAGTTCCGCAAGTATATCCAGATCAATACCGTTCTCGGCAAATACCGCGCCGTATTTGCCAAGCCCGCGTTCTTGCAACCATTGGTGAATGTCGTCTGTCATCGACGTCCGCCTCTCCGACAATCAATCTATCAGAATAAGCCTAAATAGACAGCCCGAACAGCAACAGTCGCGTTGCTGCTGGCCGTCATTGCAATGGCGCTGCCGATATTTGTTCCGACCTCCAGTCTTGTGCTCATCGCGCTCATGGTACGCAGCGGCGCCGGGTTGGACGCGGTCCTGCCGGCACGCGACCTGATGTCGCGCGCGCTAACGCCGCCGGGTCTATTCGGAAAGATATTCGGCTTTGTCTTCGTCGGATACTCGGTGGGTTTGAGATTTACTCCGATTCTGTTCGGGTGGTTTCTGGACGGCGACCAACCTGCCCTTGTTTTCGGTTTTGCGGCTCTATTCGCTCTGCTCGCCCTATTGGCGACAGCCGCCGCCCATCGCATGACACCGCATCGGCACGCATGGAGTCAGACCGTCATAACTTCGCATTCGACGACCTGTTCCGATGGGCCAAAGCGCAGGTTATTCCAGGTTGGCCAATCGTTCCGTCAGCAAGTCGAAAAAACCATCCGCATTCACATCCCGTAGCACGAGGGCATTTTTGCCGCGGTCCGTGACGCCCCACCAATCCACGACGGTGGCGCCACGGGTGAGGTTGGATTTTGTTTCGATTTCAACATTGCACATGCGGCCCTTGAACAAATCCGGTCTGAGCAACCAGGCAATGGTCGTTGGGTCATGCAGCGGACCGCCGTCCGTACCGTATTTTTCTTCATTGAAGCGTTCGTAGAACAACAACATCTGCGTCAGGGCCCTGGCCGCGCGATTGTCGACGGCGCGGATCCGTTCAACACGCAATTTTGTTGTCAGAACCTTGTGGGTGACATCCAGAGGCAGCATGACAAGGGGCGCGCCACAGGCAAAAACGATGGCGGCCGCTTCGGGATCAACGTAAATATTAAACTCGGCCGACGGTGTGATGTTGCCTTGCTCAAAATAGCCGCCACCCATCAACACGATCTGTTTGATGCGACCGGCCACGGCAGGCTCTTTCTGCAGCGCCAGGGCAATGTTGGTCAGCGGTCCGATGGGACACAGCGAGACGGTCCCGGAGGCTTCGTTCATCAATGCCTCAATAATGAAATCCACGGCATGCCCATCCTGAAGCGGCACAGCCGGCTCAAACAGCTCAGGGCCATCCAGGCCGGTTTTGCCGTGTGCATGTTCGGCGGTGACGAGGGCGCGGCGCAAGGGTTGATCGGCGCCGGCAAAGACCTTGACGTCCGTCCGTCCAGACAGCTCGCAGACGATAAGCGCATTACGGGTGGTCAAGGCCAAGGGTACATTGCCGGCGACCGTTGTTATGCCCAGCACTTCTATCTCCGGGCTGCCCAGCGCCAGCATGATCGCGGCGGCGTCATCCTGTCCCGGATCGGTATCAATAATGATCTTCAATACGGTTCTCCCCAGCGCACGTTTGATCCAGATGTGCTCGAGATCCTCAGCGTAGAGCAATTGAACCAATTTCTTAAGTCGCGTTCACGACGTCGGCTTAGCCCCCAGAGTGCCATACGGAGATATTCGGGGATTTGCCGAGCACGGCCATTTTTCGAAGGTAGTGGAGGCCGAAGCGTCCGACGCGGCATACGGCTCAAGAACTGACGCTGAAAACCATGACATCCGAGCAACGATGCATATAGTGATCGCTCTTGGCAACCGCGATCACGATGATTAGGGAGATCTTCGGAATGGCTTTGGAATTAAGACCGAACTGCGAATACTGCGATAAGGATTTACCGCCTGCCGCCACGGAGGCGCGTATCTGCAGTTATGAGTGTACGTTTTGTGCTGACTGCGTCGAGAACCGGCTGAATAACGTCTGTCCAAACTGTGGCGGGGGATTCGCGCACCGGCCAATTCGGCCACAGTCGGAATGGCGCCCCGGCCTTTCGCTTGCAAAGCGGCCGCCGTCAAGCCAGCGGCGGCAGCTTTCATATGAACCCGACGATATAGCGGCGCTCCGCGATCGCATACAAGAAATCCCACCGCAGGATCGTTAGCAGTATGGGATATGGACCTCTGGCACGAACCATCTCACCTTATCGCTCACCCTTGGCGTTTCAAAAATGCGCACTCCCCTGAAGTGTTGTCAGAAATATTGATCGTTTCCGCCGCATCCGGCGCGGTATACAATTGCGGTTCGGCGATAGGCGATTTTCTGGCCCGCCTATCTTAGTCAACCCGATATAATTTGGCCCAGCCTCGGGCCGGATGTTCTCGATGAAAGTCCTGACCCCTTGTCCAAAATCACCATTTATGCCGCAAAAAAGGTCATCACCATGAACAGCCGCCGGCCTGTCGCCAGCCATGTCGCGGTT
This sequence comes from Pseudomonadota bacterium, assembly GCA_027623205.1. Lineage (GTDB taxonomy): Bacteria > Pseudomonadota > Alphaproteobacteria. The sequence goes on from JAQBYC010000009.1 coordinate 6,294, forward strand.
CGCGACGGGCATATTCTTGGCGCCGGAACCTTGGAGGAACTGGCGGGCTGGGGTTCGTATGAGTTGGACGAGAGGTTTGCCGACAAGGTGATCATGCCGGGATTGGTTGAAGGACACGCCCATTCGTGGGAGGGCAGTGCATGGGAAGATACCTTCGTCGGGTTTATGGAACGCACCGCACCGAACGGCATTCGGCACCAGGGCTGCGGTTCCATCGACCAGGTTGTTGATCGGCTTATCAAGGTTGAAGCCGCGCTGACGGATCCTGACGAAGCCCTGATGGCCTGGGGCTTCGACCCCATTTTCTTTGATGGCCGGCGGATGAACCTGGCTGATCTGGATCGGGTCTCCACCACGCGTCCGGTGCTGGTCATGCATGCCAGCGGACATATCGTCAATGGCAACAGCATGCTGCTTGAACGCGGCAACATCACCGCACGAACCAATGTCCAGGGCCTGATGAAAGATGCCAATGGCCAGCCAACCGGTGAACTGCAAGGCCCGGCGTTGCGCCAGATCGCCTACAAGGCGGCGGGCAAGGATCGCTTTCTTGATATGGGCAAGGGCGAAGCACTCTGGCGCTTTGCCTTTTCAGCCCAGCGCGCCGGCGTCACGACGGCAACCGATCTTGCCAATGAATTGCCCGAAGCCACCGTCGAAAGCATGACCGCCCTAACCGCGCGCGATGATTTTCCGCTGCGCATCGTGCCCGCGTTCGTTGGCATGTCATGCTCTGCCGATGATGGCATTGCCCGGGTTAAATCGCTGATCCCACGCAGCAATGACAAGCTGCGTTTCGGTCTGATCAAGCTGGTTGCGGACGGCTCCATTCAGGGCTTTACAGCCCGCCTGAAATGGCCCGGCTATTATAACGGCGCCGAAAACGGCCTCTGGTATATCGACCCGGAAGAATTGCCGCGACGCCTCGCTGCCTATCACGAAGCCGGGCTGCAGGTGCATATTCACACCAACGGCGACCAGGCGACCGAAGTCACCATCGACAGTATAGAACAGGTCCTGCGCAACGCGCCGGACGCCGATGCCCGTTTTACATTGCAGCATTGCCAAATGGCCCATGACGCCCATTTCCGCCGCATGGCGCGTCTGGGCATCTGCGTCAACCTGTTTGCCAATCACCTCTATTACTGGGGCGACCAACATTACGCCCATACCATGGGGCCGGAGCGTGCGCACCGGATGGACGCGGTTGGCACGGCGCACAAGCTGGGTGTGGCCTACGCAATCCATTCCGACGCGCCGGTCACCCATCTCGCCCCGCTGTTCACCGCATGGTGCGCGGTTAACCGCGTTACGGCCACGGGCCGGGTGCTGGGAGAAAGCGAGCGCATCAACGTCGAGGATGCCCTGCATGCCATCACGCTCGGGGCTGCTTTCACCTTGAAGCTGGATACCGAAATCGGCTCGATAGAGACCGGCAAGCGGGCGGATTTTGCAATCCTGGATGACGACCCATTGACGGTCGATCCCATGCGACTAAAGGATATCCCTATCTGGGGCACCGTAACGGGCGGGGAAATATTCCCCTGTAGCGAAATCGACTGCGCCTAAGGACACGTGAAGATGGCGGCACCGGTTCCTCTTTCGGTCATCGGCGGCTTTCTCGGGACCGGCAAGACGACGCTGCTTAATCAACTCCTGAATAACCGGTCGGGTATCCGATTCGCTGTGCTGGTGAATGATTTTGGCGATATCGTCGTGGATGGCGACCTGATCGCCGATCATGATGGTCAATCGATTACCTTTGCCAATGGCTGTGTCTGTTGCTCCCTCGGCAACGACCTGCTGGCGACCCTCACCCAGCTTCTGGCGCAGGACGAGCCACCGGAACAAATACTTGTGGAAGCCAGCGGCGTTGCCGACCCGCGCACGATCGCGGATTTCGCGGCGCTGGATTCCGAGCTGTTTCGCGACCTGGTTATCGTTCTCGTTGATGCCCAAACTCTGCGTCAGCGCGCCGCGGACGATCGCCTGAGCGATACAGTCACGCGGCAAATCGCGGCTGCGGACCTGATCATCATGAACAAGTGCGACCTGGTGGACGCTGATGAGCGGCGCGCCACCCGCCTGTGGCTGCAGGCCCAGCGCGGCGATATTCCGATCATCGAAACCCAGCACGCACAGGTTCCGTTCGACGTTCTCTCAGCCGTGCCGCCGTCGGCGGCAAGCGTTGCAAAAATGCCGGCGCATCATCATGGACGCAACCATACCGAGTTGTTCCGCAGTGAGACCATGGACAAGGTCGAGGCGGTTGATTTGAAGATACTGCGACAAAGTCTGGAAGCACTGCCCAGCTCCATTCTAAGGGTAAAGGGAATAGTCCCCGTGCAAGATCGCGACGAGCCGTTTTTTCTGGTCCAGCTGAGTGGCCGTGAAATCGAAATCGCGCCCTGGCGGGGGACGGCACCCGCACGGACCGGCCTCATTATCATCGGCACCCCGGACATGCCGGATAGGCGACAGCTCGACCAGATCTTCCGTGCTGAAAGCTGAGGCGCGATATCAGCCGGGTCGGCGCATGCATGCGTGAGGTGGTGCTGCGCTCAATCCCCATCAGAAGACAGGCAATTTCGTGGTTTTCATTGATCGCACGCAGGATTGGCATCCCTTCGTGACATTGTGCTACGGCGAATGGGCATCAATCCGCAAAACGGCCACCAAACGGCCGGTCCATCGGGCTTGGCGGAGCAGCGTGTTTCTCCTTTACCGATCTTTCAGGCAGCTCATACCAGCCCATGGGTTCCTATCAGCGCGGGTTGGTATTAACCTTGAACCGGACCGTCAGCCAGCCGAGCAAACCAATGAGAGATACCATGAGCTATTATGATCTAGGCACATTCAAACGCAGCATCACCACAAACAGTCCGGACGCCCAGGTTTGGTTCGACCGAGGCCTCAATTGGACTTATGGCTTCAACCATGCCGAAGCCATTGCCTGCTTTGACAAGGCGTTGGAACATGATGCGACCTGCGCCATGGCCCACTGGGGCAAGGCCTATGCCTTCGGCCCCAACTACAATCTACCCTGGCAACTGATGGATCCCGCCGGCAAGGCCCAGGCCCTTGGCGCGGCTTATGACGCCATGCAATTGGCGCTGCGACATTGCGACGGCACGACGGATATTGAACAGGCCTTGATCCGCGCCCTGCCGGCCCGCTATCCCCAGCGTGACCCGATCGATGACCAATCCGGCTGGAACGAAGATTACGTGGATGTCATGCGCGATATCTACAAAGTAAGTTCCAGCGATCTGGATGTCTGTACTGTTTTCGCCGAGGCGATCATGAACTTGACGCCCTGGCGCATGTGGGATTTGAAAACCGGCGGCGTTGCGGAGGGCGCCGGCACGGCCGAGGCCCAGGTCGTGCTGGAGACGGCCTTTGAGCAATTCCCGGAGGCTTGGGCGCATCCGGGGCTGCTGCATCTTTATATCCATCTAATGGAAATGTCGCCGTTTCCGCAAAAGGCCCTGCGCGCCGGCGATTGCCTGCGCGACCTGGTGCCCGACGCCGGCCACCTGATCCACATGCCGACCCATATTGACGTGTTGTGCGGCCAGTACCGTGACGTGGTGATCTATAACCAAAAGGCCATCGCCGCGGACCGCAAGTTCCTGGCCGAAGCCGGAGCCTTGAACGTATATTCCCTGTACCGCACCCATGATCATCATTTCGCCATTTATGGCGCTATGTTCCTGGGCCAGTTCACGCCGGCGATCCAGGCGGCGCAGGAGTTGATCGACACGACACCGGAAGAATTGCTGCGTATCGAATCCCCGCCGATGGCTGACTTCATCGAGGGTTATCTGTCCATGAAACAGCACGTCCTGATACGCTTCGGCAAATGGCGGGACATCGTGACACAGGACCTGCCGGCGGATCAGGACCTCTATTGCGCCACCACCGCCATGATGCGGTACGCCCGATCGGTGGCTCATTCCGCCATGGGCAATGTGGCGGAAGCCGAGCAGGAGCGCGAGGCTTTCCTGGCCGCCAAGGTCAAGGTGCCGGAGACCCGCCGTATCCACAACAACACCGTGGAGGATATTCTAGAGATTGCCGAAGCCATGTTGGAAGGCGAGTTGGCGTATCGCAAGGGCAACCACGACGTGGCCTTCGGCCATTTGCGCCGATCGGTGGAACTGGACGACGCCCTGCCCTATGACGAGCCATGGGGCTGGATGCAACCGGCCCGCCATGCCCTGGGCGCCCTGTTGATGGAACAAGGCCATCTGGAAGAGGCCGAGGCCGTCTACCGCGCCGATCTGGGCCTGGACCAAAGCCTCAGCCGGGCCTGCCAGCATCCCGGCAATTTGTGGAGCCTGCACGGCCTGCACGAATGCCTGCAGCGGCGCGGCGAGAAAGTTGAAGTGCTGCACATCAAGCAGCAATTGGACCAGGCGCTATCCAGGGCCGAGGTCACGGTCAACGCCTCCTGCTATTGCCGCCAAGCCGCTGCTGCATAAACGGACTGTTAGGGATGTGTTCACGCGCCCCAAAGATTGCGTTTCCGACGCTCGCAAGTCGCAAAAGAAGGATGAAACCCATCCGGGCGCTGCAATTATCTCGTTTGCAGGAAAATCAGGGCCGTCTCGCTCAGAACACGCAGCGCGGCATCGCCGGCGAGGTCAGCCGCCTTATGATCGAAGGAGATGCGATAGCTGCCATCGCCGCCGTCCCGCGTGGTCCCCCGCCCCTTCCCCCTGGCCCACTCGATCGTCACGAACTTCCCATAACCGGGGCCGAGAAGCTGCCCGTTCAGGTCCTGGGGGCGCACAGTTATAGAAGCCATGCGATCGCCATTTTCGGGTTCTTTCAGCCGCACCTCCGAGGCCGGGAGCGACACCTTGACCGGGACGAAGAAGCCGCGGCTGAACTCGCGGACAAAGGGCTCGCCATCGATGGTCTTGCCTTCGGCCCGATAGGTGACACGATAGGTCCCGTCCCGGTGCAGCGGCCCAATTCGGGTACCGAAACGACGCAGGCCAGGAGCGCGCCTGTGCTGCTTGCCGGCGTCCGGCAGTTTCACTCGCCGGCTTGCGGTGGCAATTCGCGGCTTCGCCTTCAATAAGACCAGGCGACGAGCCAGGACATCGTGATCAGTCCGCAGCGATTTGGTCAGGGCCATGACTTTCTTGTCGCTCCCATTGGCCGCCGCCAAGGCCGCGCCGAGACCGAGTGTCGGTTCGCTCAACGTCGCCGTCACCACGACGTCGGTGGCGAGTTCGGCGCCGAACAAGGCAACCTGCAGGGGTAGAAACTCGGTTGTTGCGGCCGGGTCAAAAGGCTCGGCGGGCCGCAGACGCAGAGGCGAATCGGCAAGAACGACGAGGGTGAACGGCTCTTCAGTTCCGGCCGCATCGGTGCCGCGCGTCACGCGCGCCGTCCAGTTTCCAGGCTCGCGGCTGGCCGGGGGATGCAGGATCACCGCCTGAAACGTGTCTCCACCGATCCGGGTCACACCGACGAGGTCGGCCGTCAGACTGCCCTGCGCGCCCGGTGGCTGAAGGTTGAGCTTGAGCTCGGCCGTCTTATGAGCCCAGTTCAGCAGGACCAGGATCGAGCGGTCCTGCGAGGTGACGGGGAACTCGATCGCATGACTTGCGCCCTCGGTCAGACTACCCTTGGGATCGAGGATGACGGCCTGTTCGAGGATCACGCTCAGCACCTCGGAGAACCACTTCGCCAGTTCCTGGTCGGTGTTGGCGCTGTCGTAGAGGCCGTCGGTGGCGAGTTGCTGGAGCAGCCCGGCGTCGATTTGGCTGTCAGCTCCGAAACCGACCGACAGAAGCTGGATGCCGGGATCGGTGATATTCTCCAGGCGAAACGCGGCGATCTCCTGCGGGTCGGGCCCGATCATGCAGTTGTCGGTATTCTGCTTTCCGTCGGTCAGCAACACCATTACGCGACGGCGCCAGAACGGTTGCCCGGCAAGCACAGCGCTGCCGGTTTGCAGTCCGGCACGCAGCGGCGTCGCCCAGCCGTTGGCGGCCAGGCCCTCGGCCGTCCCGACGATCTCGGGAACGACCGCCTCAGCCGGGGCGAGGTCGATCAGGCTCTGCGACCAGTCTGGCTGACAAGGCTGCGTGTCATCACCGTTGGGGGGGACTTTGAAACCAAGGAGGCCGACGCGATCGCCGAGCCCCTGGCGATACTGGGAGATGATCTGCGCGAAGGTGTCGGCAGCGTGGCGTAGCGACGCAATCTTCGACAAACCGGTGTCGTCACCACTCGACTGGTTCATGCTCCCGGTATCATCGAGCACCAGGACAATATCCGCCGGACGCCGCACCGTGATCTCCAGGTCGCAGCTCTGCGAGGCGTTGCCGGAGGCGTCGACGGCCTCCAGCCTGACGGTCTGAACGCCATCCAGCGGCAGGGGATCGGGCGCGTCGCTGACGATGGTTGGTGTGGGGTCCACGAGGTCGGTGGCCTCAATGCCGGCGAGGAAGTCCGTCCAGGCCGACGCGGCCTGGGACAGCCCCGCCGGTCCGTCGGCGCCCAGGTCCTGCAGCGGCGCCGGACAGACAAGGCTCGGCGGCACCGTGTCCGAGACCGTCACGGCGATGGTGCAGGCAGCCCTGTTGCCGGCGACATCGCGGGCGGTAACGGTGAGGGAATGCGGCCCGCCAAGCGGCAGAAAGCCGGACACATCGAAGCTGAGCGACGGCGGCGGGGCGTCACCGTCGCTGGCGGTTACCCCGAGGGCGGCCGGGTCGAGCGTGGCGATGGCGACGCCTTCGGGCGCTCCGGCTTCGAGAACAAGGCTGGCAGGGCAGGCGATCGTCGGCGGCTCGGTGTCGAAGCCGCCGACCAGCGAGAAGCGTTGGGGACCTTGGGGGATGGCGAACCCGCGGACCCGGGCGATCCAGACGCCCGGGCTCGCGGCGGCGATCACCTGCTCGACGTTGTTCAGGTGGTCCCGTCCCTTGGCCGCGGGCTGCAGCGGGATGGTGCCGCCGGGATAGTCGATGCCGTCACTGGCGCCCTGGTTAACCTGCAGGTCCGTCAGGACCTGAATGGCCGTTCCGCAGGGCTGCTGCTCGGGCGTGAGCACTATGGCCGGATCGTCGGCCGCGGTAATGCGCTGGTTGAGCGCCCAGGGATAGTGCAGATCGCCAACGGGCGCGACCAACTCCAGGTCGAGGTCGTTGATCAGACGCGGGGCCGTAAGCGGCAGGGCAGGATCGGAACTCGGGTCGTCCCAGGCCAGGGTCACCCGCACCTCCGCCTGGGCGGCGCTGACCAGGAAGGGAAACGCGCGCACCTCGCAGGTGGTATCCAGCTCCGCCTCGACCACGCCTTTCGCCTCGACGGCTGCGACGGCGGCTGAAGCATCGACGAGACCCCAGCCTGTGGCGAAGTCCGGACCCGGCAGGTAGGCTACCGGACCGTCCGGGTTGGTGAAATCGGGATTGGCGAGGCCCGGCGGTGCAGCATTGACCCAGTCGAGGTCCTGCGCCGTGTGGACGATCAAGGCGCGCAGGCTCGACGGCATTGGCCCGCCCGCCTGTCCGCCGGGGTCGAGATGCCGCCGCCAAGCCTGCTGCAGAATACCGACAACGCCGGCAACGGCGGGGCTGGCCATGCTGGTGCCGACCATGCTGACGTAGCTGTCTTGATAGACAGTTGGCACGTCGATCGACCCGACAGAGACGATGCTGACGGCCGGCGCAACCACATCCGGCTTGATGCGCCCGTCATAGGCCGGCCCGAGGCTGCTGCCCGGCCACATAAGGGGCGGGCTCGTTTCGTCCCTCCAGCCGCCGACAAGGAGTACATTCTTTGTCTGGCTGTTAAGCGAGTAGTAGCCGATCTGGTCGCCCCCGTGGGGATTGGTTCCGGCGTTACCCGCGGCCATGATGATCGGCGTGGCCGGGATCGGCTGTCCGGCATGCAGGCCATTACCGCCAACTACGTCGTCCTGCAGCCTGGCGCGGGCGCCGTATTCACCGTCGGGATCCAGAGCCAATGAGATATTGATCAGGTCGGCGCCCTGCTCAGCGGTGACCTCGTGGAAGCGCTGCGCCGAAGTCGCTAGATTGGGCAGAAAGATCAGCCCAGCTTCCGGCAGCATGCCGCGCCACTGATGGGGCATGCCGCCATTAGACGCGCCGCCGACATTTCTTCTGCCGCTGCGCGCGCCACTTCCGGCGATCGTTCCAAGAACATGGCCGGCATGCGGGCTTGAGCCGGACGGCAGGGTCTCGGGTCGCGCAACGATGCGGCCCTCAAAATCGCCATGCCGCCATTCGGCCGATCCCTCGAGGTTGACCACCCGTATGCCGTCAAGGTCGGCATCGCGCCACAGCGGCGCGGCATGAGAGTTGACGGCCAGGGACGGATGCTCGACAGAGAGCTGGATACCGGCCTCGAAGACCTGCGGTTCGCCGGTGCTGCGATAAAGCCAGACCTCGCCTGCTGCCGTGCCCACCGCCAGGTCCTGCAGGCCATCGCGGTCGAAATCGAACAGCGACGGCGCAGCGTTCTCCCCGGCATCGAGCGCCGCGCCGCCGGCCTCGAGTGGCACGCCCTGGGCATAGACCGGCGCCTCGTCGCTGGCATTGTTGCGGAACCAGGTGACACCTCCGCCGGAGTCGCCGACCAGAAGATCGTGCGCGCCGTCGCGATCGAGATCGAACAGGAGCGGGCGCGCGTTGCCGCCGACATCGAGCGTCACCCCGCCCGCCTGTATCGTGACGCCGGCGGCATAGTTCGGCGCATTGTAGTCGTTGGTTCTCTGGTTCAGGAAAAGTAACAGGCGCCCATCGCCCGCACCGACCAGAAGGTCGCGCCCGCCGTTGCGGTCCCAGTCAAACAGAATTGGGGCGGCATTGCCGCCGACGGCCACTGGCAGGCCGTTCGCCTCGACGGGAATGCCGACGTCATAGACCGGCAGGGCGTCGCTGCCGGCATTGATGAAGGCGATGACCGCGCCGTCGGCGTTACCGACCAGCAGGTCGAAATCCCCGTCATTGCCGAGCGCGGCAATGTGCCAGTCGGTAAAGAACGGTACGGCATTGGCGCCAACATCGAGCGCGACACCGCCGGCGAGTAGAGGCGTGCCGCCATCATAGTTCGGCGCCTCGTCCGATCCGATATTCCTGAACAGCCGGACAGTGCCGTCGCCGGCGCCAAGATAGAGATCCTTGTCGCCGCTACCCGAATAGTTATAGCCGGGAGCCGGCGGCGCCAGGTCGATCGCGTGCAGCGGCTCGACCATGATAACGCTTCGTGATTTATTGTTCAGCGGCAGCGGCGGCGGTGGTACCGGTGCGATCCATTCGACCTGCGGCGCGCGGGCCAGGCGCCGAATTCCGGCGGGGTCGAGGGTGACGGTCCAGTCCCGGTCGGACTCCCGTCGAAGCGTCCGGGCCAGCCTCCCAAGAAGCATGTCGACCTCGCTCCCGGCCACCTGCGGCGCGAAAATAACGCTCAGGTTTACGCTGCCGTCGCTGTTCAGCACGTAAGGTATCCGCGTGTCTTCCTTGCTGTCCGGTGCCGGCGCCAGGAAGCGGGAGAACTGCCCGAGGGCGACGCGCGGCGATAGCTTGTCTGCAGGGCGCAGGCCGGCCGCCGCCTCGATTAGCTGGCCGGATAGACCGGCGCCCAGATCGGCGCCGCGCTCGATGACCGCGCGATAGGTACGCAGCGACAGAAACTGATAGAGATGGATGCCAGCGCGGCGCAGGGCAGCCAGCTCCACGGGTTTCGGCAGCCGCCTGACGCGAACAAAAGCAAGCTGGCGTGGCGGCGCGGCGCGCGAAGCAACCGATTCGACCAGCGCCCGCGTGCTGACCGTGTCGAGAAGTATTGCGCCGGAGCGCATGCCCAGAGTGCCGCGTCGCGCTGGCGCCTCGGGATAGGTGATCGCCAGCGTTCCGCCGGCCGAAGCTTTGACCTCGCCGGTCAGCCGCAAGCGCCAGCTCACGCCGTTGCGGACCAGTTGTTCCGGCAGGCTTGTCTCGAAACGAAGCGGACTGGCGGCGCGTCGCTGCACGAGCGGCGTCGCCTCGCCCGGCGCGTAAAGCTCCACGGTCAGCAGGAATGGCTCTGCGGGCCAGCGGACCTCGACGGCGAGGCGGCCGGCCCGATTTATGCCGAACACAACGCCGTCTGACTCATTGGGGCGGAGCTCAAACGCCTTGTGAATTTGGGTACGGGGGCCGTCCTGCGCTAGTGCGCAGCCTACGGCGAGGCTGGCGACAAAAATACTGTTGAGCAGACCGGCCACGACGTGCAGCCGCGCACGACATCGCCTCGCAGGATTAGGCCGACATGGAACGCCGGCCGATCGTCTGGTGAGAGGGCGGGCGGGTCGCGGCAGCTGGCGCTGTCTCATATCCGGCCGAATCGAATGCGTTTGCATTGCTGATCCCTCCAAAATTTAGCCCCTGCATCCTTACATCGCATACACACAAAAGCGCAAAATCAAGCAGGCGAATCTCGCACTCGAAAAGTAGCGCGCCTTCCCCGGACATCGTCGCTTTGCCCATACCTGCGGCCAAGGATCGGACCAAACGATATTATAACCCAATCGCGGTCGAATTTTGCAAGCGGCGATTATGCCGTCAGCGGGAGCAATTTTTTTCCAAAACGATCGATAATACCCGGCTACTTGCCCAGACGGCGGGCCTCTTCGTCCATCACGATGGCGACCCGGCCTTGGGACAGGCGGCCCAGCACGACGGCCATGGCGGCTTGAAAATCGTCCAGGGCAAAGCTGTGCGAAACCCTTGGGTTCAACCGCCCCTGTTCGAACCAGGCAAACAGTTGCGCCAGCATGGCCTGCATGCGGGGACCGTACGCGTGGCGCACGTCGTCGGGGCTCCAGCCAACGTAATAACCCATGTTCAGGCCGCAGACGGTGATGTTCTTGACCAGCAACAGATTGGCGGGGATCTGCTGGATGGTGCCGCCGGCAAAACCCACCGGCATGATCCGGCCCTCGGGCGCGATGCAGCGCAGGGACTGCTCGAACACCGCGCCGCCCACCGGGTCATAGATCGCGTTGGCGCCCCGGCCTCCGGTGATTTCCAGCACCTGGTCACGGAACGGCCCGTCGCGATAATTGATCACATGATCGGCGCCATGGGCCTTGGCGATGGCCAGCTTTTCTGCCGAGCCCGCCGTGGCAATCACCCGGGCGCCAAGGATCTTGCCGATTTCGATGGCGGCAATACCGACGCCGCCAGCCCCGCCGTGAACCAATAGGGTCTCGCCGTCCTGAACATGCAACAAATGCGGCCAGGTCAGGGCGGCGCAGGAGGTTCCATATGAATTGGTAAAACAAATGGCCCGGTGGAATTCCAGGCTAGGGGGCAGAACGAAGGTATTCACCTCGTGCGCGACCGCTTCCTCGGCCAGGCCGCCCCAATCCAGGATACAGGCGACCCTGTCGCCAACCTTCAGCCGCGCCACCTCGCCGCCGGTCTCGGTGACGATGCCGGCAACTTCCGTGCCGGGGACAAAAGGCAAGGGCGGTTTGCGCTGATAGCGTCCCGAGACAATCAGCGAGGTGGCGAAACTGACGCCGGCGGCCTGGGTTTTGATGCGCACCTGTCCCCGCTCCAGCGGCGGTATGGGACAATCTTGAACTTTTAGAGTCTCGAATTCGGTGAATTCCTCGACCAGAACGCCACGCATCATGGAAATCCCCATTATATTTTCTGCGAAATCATTTTGCCAAATCGACTTGGCCGCATAATCTTAGAGGTAGATCTAGAGATGGAAAGAGAAGACTGATGGCCAAGGAAAAAATCCGCGTCGGCGTTATTGGCGCCGGCGGCAATACCACCAAGCTGCACATACCGGGCCTGCAGGCCCAGGACGGCGTCGAGATCGTGAGCGTAGCCAACCGGACCATGACTTCCGGCCAGCGGGTGGCGGATGAATTCGACATTCCGGGGGTTGCCGCCGATTGGCAGGAGGTTGTCGAGGACCCGAACATCGATGCGGTCTGCATCGGCACCTGGCCCTATATGCATGCGCCCATGACCATTGCCGCCCTGGAACAAGGCAAGCATGTTTTGTGCGAGGCCCGCATGGCCCTGAATTCCAATCAGGCCCATGACATGCTGGCGGCCGCGCGCCAGGCCCCCCGTTGCGTGGCGCAAATCGTGCCCGCGCCCCACACCCTGGCATTTGACCAGACCATAATCGAGATGATCGCGGCCGGTTTCATTGGCGATCTGATTGCCCTTGATGCCAGGATCGCGGCGGCCAGCGACTTTCCCAACCCCAATTCGCCGACCCATTGGCGCCAGGACCGGGATCTGTCCGGCAACAACATCATGTCCATGGGCATCTGGTACGAGGCGATGATGCGCTGGGTCGGTCCCATGGCAAATGTGTTCGCCACCGGTCAGGCCGTCGTCTCCCATCGGGTTGATGGCGACGGGCGGCGGGTTGCCATGACCATTCCCGACCATGTGGATATCATGGGCAAAATGGAACAGGGCGGGCAAATCCGCTTCAACGTGTCCACCGTGCTTGGCCATGCACCGGCGGTCGTCGATGTCTGCCTGTTCGGCACCAATGGTACGCTGCGCCTGTGCCAGACGGGCGCCGACCCCTTGACGCTTTATGCTGGCAAGCGCGGCGAGGACGGCTTGGCGCCGGTTACGATAGATCCGGCAAAGAAAGGCGCCTGGCGGGTGGAGGAAGAATTCATCAACGCCATTCGGGGCATCGAAGCGGTCAGCCATACCGACTTCACAACAGCGGTCAAATACATGGAATGGACCGACGCGGTGACCCTGTCGCTGCGATCCGGTCAGTCCATCGCCCTGCCCCTGATGGGCTGATTAACAGGCTCCTAGCCTGTTTGCGCCACGCCGTCGTCGCGCAATAGTATGTAGATCGCCGGGATCACCAGGACCGTCAGCAGGGTCGAGGACAGCAGACCGAAGAGCAAGGAAATGGCGAGGCCCTGGAAAATCGGGTCGGTGAGGATGAAGGCGGCGCCGATCATGGCGGTGACGGCGGTCAGGAAGATCGGCTTGAAGCGGATGGCGCCCGCGGCCAGCAAGGCTTGCCGCAGGGGCGCGCCCTGCCGTTGGCGGTGGCGAATAAAGTCAATCAGCAGGATCGAATTGCGCACGATGATCCCGGCCAGGGCAATGAAACCGATCATCGAGGTGGCGGTAAAGGGCGCCGAGAGAAGCCAATGGCCGCCGACAATACCGATCAGGGTCAGGGGTATGGGCACCAGCACAAGCAACGGCACCTTGAAGCCGCCGAATTGGATGACCACCAATAGATAAATGCCGACAATGGCGGCCATGAATGCGGCGCCCATGTCGCGGAAGGTGACATAGGTAATCTCCCATTCTCCATCCCATAGCAGCACGGGGGCCGCGTCATCGGCAGGTTGTCCGTGCAGGGCGACCGTGGGTTTTGGAAGATCGCCCCAGTCGTGGCGGTCAATGGCCTCCTGCACCGCCAGCATGCCATAGATCGGCGCTTCGAAACGCCCGGCCAATTCGGCGGTGATCATCTCGGCGTAGTTGCCGTCGCGGCGGAAAACAGGGAAGGATGCGGTATCCCAACTGACTTTCACCAGTTCGCCCAGTTCCACCAGCTCGCCGGTCCGGGCCGGCACCGGCGTGGTCAGCAACCGTTCGCTCAGATAGCGGGCCGATTTCGGCAGTCCTATGGCGATTTCCATCGGCTCCACCCCGGCGCCGCGATGGGAATAGCCAAGGCTGCGGCCACGCAGCAGGGTGGCTATGGTGTCGTAAAGCTCGACTTCCTCGACCTGGTGGTATTCCAGATTTTCCCGGTCCACCGCCAGGCGCAGGCGCTGCCCAGGCACGCCAAAGCTGTCGTCCACATCGACGATGAAATCGATCGCCTCGAACAGACCGCGCAATTCGGTGGCGACGGCCCGCCGGGTCTTGGCGTCGGGGCCGTAAATCTCGGCCAGCAGGGTCGCCAGCACAGGCGGCCCCGGCGGCACCTCGATCACCTTGATATTCGTTCCCTTCGGCGTATCCAGCCCGTGCAGGCGCCCGCGGATGTCCAAGGCGATGGCATGACTGGTCCGGTTGCGATCCGCCCTGGCCCGCAGATTGATCTGCAGTTCACCCAGATTGGGGGCGCTGCGCATATAGCTATGGCGGACCAGGCCGTTGAAATTAAACGGTGCGGCAGTGCCGGCATAGACCTGCATATGCCGCAGTTCGGGCAGGCTGGCGATGGCGTCCGCGGCGGCGCGCAACACCCGTTCGCTGTCTTCGAGGCTGGCCCCTTCCGGCAGATCCACAACCACCTGCAGTTCACTCTTATCATCAAAGGGCAGCAGTTTGACCACCACATCCTGCGAATAGAACAGCGTCAGGGAAGCAAGTGTCGCCAGCCCCACGGCTGCCAAAAACAGACCGGAACGCCGTCGCCCCGTGAGCAGCGGACGGCCAATCATCAGGAACAACCGGCCCAGCAGCCCGCCGTTTTCCGCCGCGGCCCGCGCCGCCTGGCCCCCAGAATCCCCGGACGGGTCCCCGGACGATTTCCCGGACAAGCCCTGACGAAACTTCATCATCAGCCACGGTGTCACGGTCAGCGCCATCAGCAAGCTGAGAAACATGGCGGCGGAGGCGATGGCGGGAATGGGGCTCATATAAGGTCCCATCAGGCCGGAAACGAACATCATCGGCAGCAACGCGGTGATAATGGTAAAAGTGGCGATAATCGTCGGATTGCCAACCTCCGCCACGGCCTCGATGGCCACGGTGACGGCGTTACCTTTGTTCGTGCCGCCGGCGCGCCAATGGCGGACGATATTCTCGACAATAACAATGGCGTCATCGACCAGGATTCCGATGGCGAAAATCAGGGCGAACATGCTGACCCGATTGATGGTGTAGCCCAGAAACCAGGCGGCCAGAAATGTCAGCAAAATGGTGGTCGGCACCACGAACATGACCACCATGCCTTCACGCCAACCCAGGAACAGGGCCAGCAGGACGACGATGGAAACGGTCGCCGAAAGCAGATGGAGCAATAATTCGTCGGCTTTCCGTTTCGCAGTGTCGCCGTAGTTTCTGGTGATGATCAACTCAACGCCCGCCGGCAGCTTGTTTTCGGCAATGCGGGCCAGGCGCGCGATGCTGCCATCGGTTATTTCAACGGCGTTGGCGCCCCGGCGTTTGCCGATCGCGAGACTTACCGCCAGTTCCCCCCGCAAAGCGCCCTTTGCATCGGTTGCCAGATGCCATACCCGTTGTTCGTCCTGGCGGCCGCCGGTCACCACCCGCGCCACGTCCTTCAGATAAACCGGCCGGCCATCAACGCTGGTCAACAGCAACAATTCCACATCGGTACTGCCGCGCAGGGTTTCGCCGGCGATCACCGGCAGGGTTTGGCCCGCATGGCGTACGCTGCCGCTCAGAAAGGCGCGATTGGCATTCTCCAGCTTTTCCACCAACTGGTTCAGAGTAATGCCTTCGAGCGCCAGGCGCTCCGGGTCCGGCTCGATGCGGACCTGCGCCGGGCGCCCGCCGACGATGTAGGTCAGGCCGACATCGGTCTGCCGGCTCAACTCGTGCTGCAATTCTTCCGCCAGACTATACAGCGCGACGTCGTTCACGCGGCCCGGGTTTCCAGGTTTGGCCGCGACGGTCACCACCAGAACGGCGACGTCTTCGATGCCCCGCCCAACGATCAGCGGTTCGGGAATGCCCAACGGGATGCGGTTCATATTGCCGCGAATTTCGCTATGCACCCGGACAATCGCGTCGTCGGCGTCGTGGCCCACCTTGAACCGTACCGCCAGGTTGACCTGATCGTCGAAAGACTGCGAATAGACATGCTCAACGCCGTCAATGCCCTTGACAATATCCTCCAGCGGTTCGGTCACCAGTTCAACCACATCATCCGCTTTCAGGCCATCGGCGCGGACCAGAATATCGACGATGGGCACGCTGATCTGCGGCTCTTCCTCCCGCGGCAGAACGTACAATGCAAGCGCCCCCAGCACGATCGAGGCGATCAGCAGCAAAGGGGTCAATGGCGAGGCAATGAAGGCCCGCGTAATATGGCCTGATATTCCCAGTTTCATGGCAGCGCCAGCCGATCGCCGTTGCGCAGGCCGGAGAGGATTTCCACCATGCCATCGCGGGCCGCCCCCGTCTGCACCACCACCTCTCCACCGTTTTCCAGGCGGATGAAGGACACGCCCAGCCGGGTGCCGATATAACCCCGTGGCACCAGGTAGGTCCATCGCTTGCCGCTGGATATCCAGACCCGTACCCGCTCGCCCACGAAGAAGTCGCCCAGGCCCGGCACATCGACGTCCGCTATCACGCGGCCGTCCTGGATTTCCGGATAGATCTGCCGGATGCGGCCGTCGCGAATGCCAACCGGCGTGGCGGTCAGTCCCCGCGCGCCAACCTTTACCGGATCATTCACATGAATATATTTGGCATGCCGTTCCGGCAGACGCAGACGCAGGACAAAGCGGTTGGCGGCGATCAGGGCAACGTCCTCACCCGACACCACGACACTCCCCGCAATTTTGCCGACCCGCAGGATTCGGCCGCTGGTCGGCGCCAGCACGGCACCCTCCCTGCCGCGCTGGGTAATCAGGTTCTGTTCCGCCGTCAGCGCCGCCATTTCCTGCCGCAACACATCCAGCTCGGTCTGCGATTCATCGAGCCGGGTCTGCGAAACCGCGCCCTTTTTATGTAATTCGCCGGTTCGCACCAGATTTGTCTGTGCCAGGGTCTTGCGGGCTTTGAGGGATTCGAGCCTTGCCGCCAGGGCCACCGACTGTAGGTGCAATTTTTCGTCAACCACGACAGCCAACACCTGCCCCTTGGTGACCAGATCGCCTTCATCGATCGACAAATTGCGCAATGTGCCGGCAATGCGGGTGCGGGCGTGGGTTTGATCCACGGAAGCGACTTGCCCAAAGACCGCTTTTAAATCGTCCACCTGGACCGATTGGACGACCAGATCGGCCCATGCGGGAGCCGCACCGAAGGCAACCGCCAGCGAAAGAAGATAGGGCGCGGTCACTTTCAGCATAACGGGCTCCCGACATGGTGGCGGCTGGGGATGACGAACCGGGCGTTTGCCGTCAGTTGAAGGCGGAGCCCGGGGCCTGGCCGAAGCGGTGCAAGATCTTTGCTAGCGGACAAAAGCCGGTAAAACCAGCTTGCAACAGGTTAAGGCCGACAAACAGCGTGAACAACAGGAAAGCCGGGTGCACGAAGTAACCCAGGGCCAGGCTGACGACGATAAAGCTGCCGGCGATGGTGATGACAAGACGGTCGATATTCATGGTTTGCTCCTTCAGGTGATGGGACCGGTATCGTCCGGCCCCGATTGGCGTAACCGTGGCTTTAGTAAATGCCATCCTAAATAATACTAACATTTGTATGTTCGTATATATATATTATATAGTTGTCTTACAAGGCCATTTGGGCGAAATTGTCGATCGGCTTGGATTTGCCGTATCCGGGCGGGCCAAGCCGCAAATCTGGCCGGGACGGCCCGTATCAAAGGAGTGGGAATGGATATTGATCCGGTCGAAATGCATGGCGCCGCCGGCGATGCAACGCAATTGATGAAAGCACTATCGAACGAAACCCGTCTGCTGATCCTCTGTCAGTTGATTGACGGGGAGCTTTCGGTTGGCCGATTGTCGCAGCTGCTGGCCCTGCGGCAAACCACGGTTTCACAGCAGTTGAGCCTGTTGCGGAAGGACGGTCTGGTCAACGGCCGCCGCGATGGCCACTCGGTATTCTACTCAATCGCAAACCCGGGCGTCGGCCGGATCATCAGGATTCTTTACGATATGTACTGTCCAAAACCGAACTGACCCAATTTGTTCCCAAAAGCCTTCATGATCGGAAAATCATCAAACGAAAGATACTTGGCCGCATGGCCGCAAAAGCCGCGCGGCGACGGACTGAAGAAACAGGCCGAAGGTAGCCAGCATCTCTTCACAGAGGCTTTAACCTGTCTAAATGATCATTTTTAAGGACGGGCAGGTTTCCAGGATCGACCTGCAACATTATGCTCCTGGCTACCCCCGGCTGTCTTTGTATGAGCCCTGCGCGCTCCAGGTTCAGCACCATTTGATGGACGGACGGCGGTGTGACTTGGAAATACCGCCGCATGTCGGCTTCGGCGGGGGGCCGGCGGTTAATTTGCGTATAGGCGTGGATGAAAGCGAGGTACTGACCTTGCTTAGGCGTGAATTTATTTTCGCGGCGGGAGTGACAAGGGGCGTTTGTTTGCTGCATCAGGCTAGCCAGCTGTATGGAGGTCCCGATGAACATACGATACCGCGTTGAATTGAGGCAATCGGAGCGTTGCGAACGAGAGCATGTTTCTTCGAAACATGCCCGGACTCCTAAGAATAGATAAATTGAATCAATTACTTAAATCGCGATAGCGACTCCGATTAATTGAAAGCTGCTCTGGTACCAATGGTTCTTGATATTGATCTGTTTCGTGGATCGGTCTGGCCCGCGGGTTGAAACGGGCGCAAATCCTTTTGGTCGCCGACGCGGGCGCAGCAGCAAGGTTGCCATCCCGGCGCCAGCCGCTATCCTTTAGGCAACGACGGAAAATTCACCCCGAATTGCCGAAGTCAAATGGAGACGAGAGAATGGCTGTCGTAGAAACCGAACGTCACGGACAAATCTTCGTGGTCAGAATGAACCGGCCGGAGCGCCTGAACGCCTTGAACCACGAACTGCGCACGGAGCTTGCGGAAACCTGGACGGCGTTCCGGGAAAGCACCGATCTGGAGGTCGCCATATTCACCGGCGCCGGCCGGGCCTTCTGTGCCGGCGAGGATATGAAGGAATCCCTTCAGGACGGCGCCCCGGGTGGCCGGCGCCCGGCCACGGAAGATCCGTTCATGTCGGGCGCGCTGGAAAAACCGGTCATCGCGGCGATCAACGGCTATGCCATGGGCGGCGGCTTTATGCTGGTCGAACGCACCGACCTGCGCGTTGCGGTGCGGGAAGCGGTCTTCGAGGTATCGGAGGCAAAACGCTGGCTGCTGGGCGGCTACAACCATGGCCATATTGCCAACCTGCCCTATTCAGTGGCGATGGAGATGGCACTGGGTTTTCGCTTCACTGCACAACGGTTCCACGAAATCGGCTTCCTCAACCGGGTGGTCGAAGCCGACGCGTTGCTGCCGACCGCCCTGGAAATGGCCGCCCATCTGCTGACCCTGCCCCCCGCTTCACGGGTCAACACCGTGCATATGATGCGCCAGATGCGCCCTGGCGTGGGACCCGAGTTGCAGCGCCTCGCCGGTGCCCTGCACGACCATGGCGCGAAAAGCGACCTTATGGAATCCCGTGCGGCTTTCTCGGAAAAGCGTGCGCCGAACTTCAAGGGTTGGGACGACCCGGCGGACCGCTTTCGTCTGCCGACCCTGGAAACGCCGGAGACCTAGGCGCGGACCGCCGACCCTATGGTGGTTCCAAATATAGGGGCCGACGAAATGCCAGGTTGACCGGCAGCGGTTAATAATTCACGCTTCATCAGTGGATTTTGACTCAAGCCAGTGAAATGCCGTCGCGGTGTGTGACTGTCGGCCGCTGGGAACGGTAGTAGACGGCATGTCCATGGCGGCATCTGAATAAGAACGCGTGATCCGTTTCACATCACGTTACGGCACGCAGAAATTATTGACGCGGAGGAGGCACGAAATGAAAAATCACCGATCGAAAATTGTTTATCTGCTTTCACTATTAGTCACGGTGTTCGTCTGGACCCCCCTAACGGCGGCGGATCAGAAAGGCACGCTTATCGTCGCCCTCGAGTCCCTGGGCGGTCAAAGCATGGACCCGATCCAGGAAGGCCGGCCGACGAATGCCCACATTCAGGCGCCGGTGTTTGATTCCCTGCTCGGCTACAATTATGAAAAGGGCGGCGTCGGACCCGGTGTGGCGGAACGCTGGGTGCTCTCCGATGATGGTTTGAGCTGGACATTTTACCTGCGCAAGGACGTTAGGTGGCACAACGGCGACCCGCTCACCGCGCATGATGTGAAGTTCAGCCTGGAACGCACCATGTCAAAGGATTCGCTGTCATCGCGGCGGGCGCAGCTAAGCCGGAACGTCACGAAAATTGAGGTGGTCGATGACTATACCGTCCGCGTCTTTACCAAGGGGGTGCAGGTGCATTTTCCCTCCGGGCTCAGCCGTTCTGTGTTCCAGGAAGGGCAGCTTATGCCCAAGAAGTACATCGAGACGGTTGGCGAGGAAGAGTTCCGCAAGAAACCCATCGGCAGCGGGCCGTGGAAGTTCGTGCGCAGTGTGCCCGGCGATCTGATTGAATACGAGGCGGTCGACTACCCCCATTGGCGCGGCACGCCAAAGTACAAGAAACTGCTGATCCTGCTGGTGCCCGAGGAAAGCACCCGGGTGTCCATGGTCCGTACCGGCGAGGCGTCGATCGCGTCGATCAGCCCGGAGGCGATCCAGGAGGCCAAGGCGGGCGATTTGAAAGTGATCTCGGTGCCGGCGACCATGCAGGCGATCTATCAGTTCTGGGGCCTCTACCAACCGCAGTTCAAGAACTCGCCATTGGCCGATGTCCGGGTTCGGGAAGCGTTATCCCTGGCCATCAATCGCCAGGAAATCATCGATCATGTGATGTACGGGCAGGCCAGTTGGCCCATGCCCTTCGCTTCCTTCGGCTACAGCGTGGATATGGATACAAAGCGTTGGGCCGAATGGAGCCGGCACGCCCTGCGCTATGACCCGGCCCGGGCCAAGGAACTGCTGGCGGAAGCCGGCTATGCCGATGGCTTCGAGTTGGCTTTCGCCAATACCGCCCTGCCCGGGACGCCCTATATGACGCAGATCGGTATTGCGGTCGCTGATTTCTGGACCAAGATCGGGGTCAAGGTCAAACTCACGAACTATGAATGGGGCGCATTCCGAACCTTGAACGAAGGCGATCAAAAGAAGTTGGCGGGCGGCGCCTCGATGTTCCGCACCGCCGGACGGCCGGTCGCCATGACCCGCTACAACGTGGCGTTCGGGACCAAAAGCCCGCACCGCCTGTTTGGCAATGCTGAAATCTGCACCGGAATCTGCGAGACGTACACGAATATGTACGCCAAGCAGGTGACCCAACAGGACCCTGTCAAACGGGCCGCGATGACCGACGCCATAATGGGCGTGGTGGCTGATACCTGGATGGCGGTGCCGATCCTGGAAGGCATGGGCTATTGGGCCGTCAATCCCAAGAAGGTCGGCGCCTTCAAGCCGATCCCCGGGCGGCACGAGTTTGGCGACGTGTTCGAACGCATTCCAAGACCCGATCAAATGGCCTGGCAGTAGGTCTGCCACTCCGCGGCCGCGTCCTGCGGCCGCGGTGAGCCGCGGTTTCTGAGGTTATCGTTTCCGAAAGATCGGGTTGAATGCAGCGTTATATCGTCAAGCGTCTGTTTCAAGGTCTGCTGCTGCTCGTTATCGTATCGACGATTGTCTTCGCCGTGGGCCGCCTTACGGGCAATCCGGTTGATTTGCTGCTGCCGGAAGAGGCCTCCGAAGAAGAACGTCAGGCGATGATCGAGGCCCTGGGGCTGGATGGTCCGATCCTTGAACAGTTCGTGGTTTTCATCACGGGCGCGGTCCAAGGCGACCTGGGGGTCTCAATTCGATACCGCCAGCCCGCGGTCGACGTCTTCTTCTCCCGTCTCCCCAATACACTCATGCTGATGCCTGGGGTGATGCTTCTGGCCATCGTCATGGCCATTCCGCTTGGCGTTTTATCGGCCCTGCGCCGTGGCCGCCTGACCGACAGGATTTCGGGAACCATTGCGGTGCTGGGCATCGCCACGCCAAATTTCTGGCTGGGCATTCTGCTGATCTATCTTTTCAGCGTCCAGTTGGGCTGGCTGCCGTCGAGCAGAATGGGCGACTGGTCGCATTTTGTGCTGCCCACCGTCACCCTTGGCACCTTTCTGGTGGCTGGCTTCATGCGGCTGATACGCTCCAGCATGCTGGACATCCTGGACAGCGAATTCGTCAAGCTGGCCCGGATCAAGGGCCTGAGCGAGATGAAGGTGGTCTGGAAACACTGTCTCAGAAACGCCTTGATCCCCGTTCTTACCCTTTGGGGCGTATTCATGGGGGCGCTGGTGACCGGCACCATCGTCACCGAGACGGTGTACGCCTGGCCCGGCGTCGGTCGGCTTACCTACGAGGCCGTGATCTTCCGCGACTATCCCCTGTTGCAAGCCGTGGTCATCATGGATGCGGTGCTGATCCTGGTCATCAATTTGGTTGTCGATATTCTCTACGCCTATGTCGATCCCCGGATCCGGTTCACCTAGAGCAATTATCAGTTAGTCGGCGTCGCTGTCGCGACCTAGGTAATTGGTTCAATTGCTCTAATCTTAATAGAGTCTGAGCATGTTTCAAGGAAACATGCCCTAGCGGAAAAAAAATATGCGAAAGCTGCCCTGGGTCTCGATATTGATAATCGGCGGAATGGTGTTCGCCGCCATCTTTGCGCCTTATCTCACGCCCCATTCGCCAATCGAGCAAACCCTCCCGGACAAGCTGCTGCCGCCGTTCTGGGAAGCCACGGGCAGCACGAAATATATTCTGGGTACCGATATCTTTGGCCGGGACGTCCTCACCCGGTTGCTCTACGGCGCCCGGGTAAGCTTGATCGTGACCGCGCTTTCGCTGCTGGTCGGCGGCGGCGTCGGTCTGACGATCGGCATCGCGTCGGGCTACATCGGCGGCCGATTGGATAGTCTGTTGATGCGGCTGGTCGATGCCGCTTTCACGTTTCCCGCCATCCTGTTCGCGCTGCTCCTCGCGGTGACCATGGGGCAGGGCCTGGATACCCTGGTCGTCGCCATCGGTCTGCTGCTCTGGGCCGGCTTTGCGCGGATCATCCGCGGCGAGGTCCTGGCCCTCAAGCAACGGGATTTCGTCGCGCTTGCCAAGGTTCATGGCTGCTCGGAACTGCGCATCATGGTCACCCATATTCTGCCGAACGTCATGAATACCTTCATGGTCCTGGTTACCTTGAACGTAGGCGCGGTGATTGTCGCCGAGGCGTCGTTGAGCTTTCTGGGCGCCGGTATTCCACCCCCCACGCCGTCTTGGGGGCTGATGGTGGCGGAGGGGCGCGGCAAGATCAGTTCCGCCTGGTGGCTCTCCCTGCTTCCCGGCATCGCCATTACAATGGTTGTGCTCACCTTCAATCTGTTCGGGGACTGGCTGCGCGACCGCCTGGACCCCAAACTGCGGCAGTTGTGAGGTATCCAGCCGTGCCGGGTCGGACAACAAAAAAGGTGCGCCTATGAACGGGAATATCGCCCTCGAGGTGCGGGACCTTCACACCCATTTCTTCCTGCGCCGTGGCGTCGTAAAGGCCGTCGATGGCGTCAGCTTTACGCTGCACCGCGGCGAGGTGCTGGGCCTGGTCGGCGAGTCCGGCTGCGGCAAGAGCGTCACCGCCCTGTCGCTGATGCGCTTGCTGCCCAATGAAGCCGCCCGGACCGTGCAGGGCCAGATACTGCTGGAGGGCGAGGATCTTCTTACCAAGAGCAAGCGGCAGATGCGGCAAATTCGGGGGCGCAAGATCTCGATGATCCTGCAGGACCCGCAAACCTCGCTGAACCCGGTGTTCACCATCGGCAACCAATTGTCCGAAGTGATCGACACGAAGGGCGCCGGGCGCGGCAAGAGCGTCATGCAGCAGGCCATCGAGGTGCTGCGCAAGGTCAAACTCTCGGCGCCCGAACAGCGGGTTCACCAGTATCCGCACGAGTTGAGCGGTGGCATGAAGCAGCGGGTGGTCGGCGCCATCGCCATGCACCGCGGGCCGGGCGTGCTGATCACCGACGAGCCCACGACGGCCCTGGACGTAACGATCCAGCTGCAATATCTGAACCTGCTCAAGGAACTGCAGCAGGACACCGACATGGCGATCCTGTTCATCACCCATGACTTCGGCGTGGTCGCGCGCATGTGCGATCGCGTGGCGGTGATGTATGCGGGCCGAATTGTCGAGACCGGTCCGGTCCGCGATGTCTTCAATAATCCGTCCCACCCCTACACCCAGGCGTTGATCGCGTCGGTGCCCAAGATGCAACGCTCCGCAGCGCGGTTGCACACGATCGAGGGTCAGCCGCCGGTCCTGTCCGACCTGCCGGCGGGATGCCGCTTCGAGGCCCGTTGCCCGTACGCCGAGGCGCGTTGCCGGGCGGCCTATCCGGACTCGTTCACGGTGGGAGCCGGGCATGCCGCCAGTTGCTGGAGGCTCGAGCCGGCATGACCGAAGCGCTGACCGAACCGCAAACCGGACCCCAGGCCGAACCGCTGCTGCGGGTCGAGAACCTGCGCAAATACTATCCCTTCACCCGGGGCATTGTTTTCGTCACGAAGGTCGGCGATGTGAAGGCGGTCGACGACGTTTCATTCACCATTGCGGCCGGCGAGACCCTGGGCCTGGTCGGGGAATCCGGTTGCGGCAAGACCACGACCTCCAAGCTGGTGCTCAACCTGGAACAGCCGACCGGCGGCAGGGTGCTGTTGCAGGGAAAACCCATACATGGCCTGAAGGGCGAGGCGCGGCGCGAATACCGCGCTTTGGTACAAGCGGTGTTTCAGGACCCCTGGGCCTCGCTCAATCCCCGCATGCGGGTGGGGAAGATCATTGCCGAGGCGCTGGTCGTGACCAAGTGGGGCAGCCGAAGCGAAATCGACCACCGTGTCGTCGAATTGCTGGTCCAGGTCGGCCTGCGGCCCGAGCATGCCCTGCAGTACCCGCACGAATTCAGCGGCGGGCAGCGTCAGCGCATCGCCCTCGCCTCCGCGCTGGCCTCGAAGCCGAAACTCATCGTGCTGGACGAGCCGGTGTCCGCCCTCGATGTCTCCATCCGGGCGCAGATGATGAATCTTCTCAAGGATATCCAGGAAAGCGAGAACGTCGCCTATTTGCTGGTCGCCCACGACCTGGCGACCGTGCGGCACATGACCCACCAGGTCGCCGTCATGTATATGGGGCAAATCGTCGAGACAGCGCCGACCGAGAAACTGTTCGAAGAGGTCCGGCATCCTTATACCAAGGCGCTGCTTTCGGCCGTACTGCCGGACCATCCCGATCACCGGGGCGAGGAGATCGTGCTGAGCGGCGAGGTGCCGTCGCCCATGGATATGCCGCCCGGGTGCCGCTTCCACACCCGTTGCCCGTTCGCCTTGCCCGAATGCGTCACCCACGAGCCGGCGCTACGCGAGATAACTCCGTCACACCAGGTCGCCTGCCACCTCTATTCGGACCCCTGAGATCGGCGCGAGACGGCTGGACCATTTTCCAGATTGTCCAATACCAATGGTCCTTGATATTACGGCACGGGCCAGAAATCGGGCACCTGGGTCGCCAGCCAGTGGCTCGGCGCGGCATTGACCGCCACCGGTTTTTCCTGCGCCATCCAATGACCGCTGTCGATCACCCGGTTGGTCAGGTTCCCGCGGCTGGCGGCCATGGGCTTTGCCAGATCCGAATCGATACATTCGCAGGTGTAGTCATAGCGCGCGGCGATGAACAGCACCGGCATTTCCAGGACGCCGCCATTGCCTGCGGTCCCGGCATAGGCGGCATTGGCGGCATGGTTCATATAATAGGAATCCGCGCCAAAAAAGCCGGTGCGCGTCATGGCGGCGGCATAGACGGATAGATCTTCCTCCGTAATCACCGCATCGTCACGGGGCACATCAGGCGCCGCGTTGTCCGGGCCAAACCAGCCGCCCTGCTTGCGGACAAAGGCCGTGCGCGAAGGCTTGCCGCGGCCCGACGGACTGCCACTGCGAAACAGCGCCTTGGCGGTATTGTAGGGATTGGCCTCGAAACCGGCCGTCGCGCGGGCGAAATTTTCCTCGTAAAAGCGCATATACTCCCATCGCCCGGCGGGAAACTCGTCCTCCGGATATACGGATCTATCGACGGCGGCGATCAAACCCTCCAGGCCCTGTTCCAACGGGCCATAGGGCACGCATAAAGAGGCCACGCCGGCAACCCGCCCGGGGTGGTGCGAAGCGATATTCCAGACCACCGGGCTGCCCCAGTCATGGCCGATCCAGACCGCCCGCTCGCGGCCCAGGGCATCCAGCAATTCGATCATATCGGTGACGATTTCCGCCTGACCATAGTCTTCATGGCGCCCCGGCACGGAAGAACGGCCATAGCCGCGCATGTCCGGGGCCACGCAGCGGAAGCCCAGGGCGGCGAATGCCGGCAACTGGTGCCGCCAGCTGATCGATAGCTCCGGCCAGCCGTGCACAAAGATCAACAACGGCCCATCCCGCGGCCCGGCCGCCAGATAAAAGGTCGTGTGACGGGTAGATTTAACCACATGTTCGGTGATGGCAGCCGCCATGATTGTCTCCCTGTCCGCTAGCTTTGCCCCGATAGCATATTGGGGCATTTTGCCAGACCACATTTGCTCAAAATGTGCGCGGGCTCCTTATTGAAGGGCAATCGAATCGATCACTTAAGCCGCGTAAGCGACTCTGATGAATTGAAAATTGCTCTAATTTGTACCTATGTTACAGCAGCGGACCCCCCTATTGCCATGGGGCGGGCGTTGGCTACTATCGCCGTCGATTGGCGGATATCCGGGATTGGCCGGATAGACGGTTGCGCACGCTCTCGTTTCTTACAGGCGTTATTTTGGAGGATTGAAAGCGATGATACCTTTAAAACCCCTGGCCAATCTGCCCACCCACGACGTCACCAACATGCCGCCTCACCTGGGCGATCAGGATTTATGGCGGGAGGATGTGGCCCTGCGCGAGGGTGTGGCGCGGGAGGGCGGCGGCTGGGCCGGGGCTCGGCTGGCGGCGTTCGGCAGAATCGCGGGCGCCGTGGAGATATTCGAGAAAGCCGACCAGGCCAACAGGCATTCACCCGAGATCAAGGCGTTTGACCGCAACGGCATGCGCATCAACCAGGTTGAATTTCATCCCGCCTATCACGACCTGATGGCCGTGGCGATCGCGAACGAGGTGCCCAACTTCGCCTGGAACCACCCCAAGCCCGGCGCCCAGGTCGCCCACGCGGCGCTGACCTATATGTTCAATCAGCCCGAGGGCGGCGTGCTGTGCCCCATGGCGATGACCTATGCCGTGGTGCCCGCTTTGCGCACGACGCCCGGCGTCGGCGACAGCTGGATCCCGGGCCTGCTTTCAACCGTCTATGACCCCCGCGACATTCCGGCAGGCGAAAAAACCGGCGCCACCATGGGCATGTTCATGACCGAAAAACAGGGCGGCTCCGACGTGCGCAGCAATACCACCCGGGCCGCCGCCGCGGGGCAAACCTCCGGCCAGGGCGCTGAATACCGTTTGACGGGGCACAAATTCTTTTGCTCGGCGCCCATGTCGGATGCGTTCCTGACCCTGGCCTATACCGATGTGGGCCTGTCCTGTTTCCTGGTGCCGCGCTGGACGCCGGATGGCGAGCGCAACAACCTGTTCATCCAGCGCCTCAAGGACAAGCTGGGCAACCGCTCCAATGCCTCTTCGGAAATGGAACTCCAGGATACCTGGGGTGTAATGATCGGCGCAGAGGGCCGGGGGGTGCGCACGATCCTGGAGATGGTGCAGGGCACCCGGTTTTACTGCTGTTTTTCGTCCGCGGCGCTGATGCGCCAGGGCCTGGTTCAGGCGCTGCACCACACCACGCACCGGATGGCCTTCCAAAAGAAGCTGATCCAGCAGCCCTTGATGCGGAACGTGCTGGCGGACCTGGCGGTGGAGTCCGAGGCCGCCCTGGCCCTGACCTTGCGGATCGGGCGCGCCATGGATCAAGGGGTGGCGGATGAAGGCGCCGCCGCCCTGGCCCGCATCGCCACCGCCGTGGGCAAGTACTGGATCACCAAGCGCGCGCCGGGACACACCTACGAGGCCATGGAATGTCACGGCGGCCCCGGCTATATCGAGGATTCGATCATGCCGCGCCTCTACCGCGAAGCGCCGGTCAACAGCATCTGGGAAGGTTCCGGCAATGTCATCTGTCTGGACGTGCTGCGCGCCATGTTCCGCGAGAAGGCCGCCGTGCCCGCCTTCCTGAGAGAGCTGGAGGCCGCGCGCGGGGGCAATGCGCGGCTGGACGCCGCCACCGAAGCGCTCAAGGATGAACTGAACAACCCGGCGGACCTGGAACTGCGCGCCAGGAGCGTCACGGAAATGATGGCGACGACGCTGCAGGGCGCCTTGCTGGTGCAACATGCCCCCGCCGCGATAAGCGACGCCTTTTGCGCCTCGCGCCTTGGCGCGCGCTGGATGGGGGCCTACGGCACCCTGCCCGCCGGCGTGGATTTCGCCGCCATCATCGAGCGGGCGTCGCCCGCCTCATAATAGTGGCGACCGCCCGCAACGGCGGACCCTATGGCTGGGCCAGCAGGCTCAGTACGTCATCGGTCTGGCGGACGAAGCCGTAGGCGCCTTGCAACGACAGGGTGGTGGCGTCTTGCAGTTCCTGGGAATAGGTGGCGCTGCCATCATCCACCAATATCACCCGGTAGCCCCGGTCCGTGCCGTCGCGCATGGTGGTCTCGACGCAACGATTGGTGACCACCCCGCCCAGCACCAGGGTCTTGATACCGAGGTTGCGCAGGGTGGCGTCCAGGCCGGTGGAGGCAAAGGCGCCAAAGGTGGTTTTGTTGATCACCACCTCGTCCGCGTTGGGTTCCAGGGCCTCGATCATGCGGGCCCAGGGGTCGGTCCTGGCGGGCAGGGCCGTCTCGCCAATTCCCGCCTGCGCTTCGGCGTTCATGCGTTTGAAGGCCGGCGCCCAGTCGCTGCCATCGGCGCATTCCGAGGCGACGGTGGTGAAGATCACCCGCAGTTTGCGGGACCGGAAATACGCCAGCAGCCGCGCCAGGTTGGGCTCGACCACGGTTCTTGAACGTTCCTGAAAATAGGCGCCCAGCCCGGAGGTCCGCCGTTCCAGCATCCGGGAAAACGGCGACTGGGGATTAACGAAATACTCCTGCATATCGATGATCAGCAGGGCGGTGCTCGGCAGATCGATTTCAATGGGCGCCGCGTTCAGTTTGCTCTGGGCCGCGACAAATCTTTCATGGGCGGTGCTCATGTTTCCCCCTCCAACGCGGATATCATCGGCGATACCGGGATAATTGTAGGGTAAGCGCCTGTTCCGGCCAAGCGTCGCAACCGTGTGGCGGGGCAAGGGGCGAGAATCATGGCCGTTTATGGACGGCCATGACCGTGCAAGTTATTTGCCCTTGATGGGAATTTTTTTGCTCTTGGCTTTCGCTTCCTTTTTCTTCGGCAGATTTATTTTCAAGACGCCCTTATCGAAATCCGCCCTGATCTTGCTTTCATCGACCGACGAGGGAACCCGGAAGGCCCTGAAAAACGATCCGTAATGACGCTCCGACAAATAGTGATCGCCATCCTTTTCTTCTTTTTCGAGTTTTTTCTCGCCCTTGATGGTCAGCACCCCATCCTCGAACGTCATATCGATGTCTTCTTCGTCAATGCCGGGTAGTTCGGCGCTGACTTTCACGGCCTTTTCATCTTCGCTGACATCAAACCTGACGTCGATGACATCGCCGCGAAGCGACTTCAACATGCTTGGTGCCGTGAAGGGGTCGAAACGCTCCCAATCGCGAAACAGGGTCGGCATGCGCCAATCCCGCGAGAAATTCTCGAACAGGTGCTCCATGCGATGGATCAGATCCTGTGGCGCCGCCATGGCGGAACTTTCCCGCTTTTCCACATCCTTCGATTTTGTTTCGACGTCCTGCTTGTTCATCACCATTCTCCTTTGTGCCATCGCATTCAGTTCGATCCTGCCCTTCACCCGCTACGGCGGCTAAGGCAAAAGCCTTCGGGCATAGCAAATTTGAACGCATCCCTTATATGGTGTAGGTGGGGCGCCGGATTTATTTGCCCTATATGGCAAAATGTCGCATGTGAGACGACGGTCTCCGGTTCCTGGTGCAAAATGGGACACCCGCCGCCGGGGCAAAAGAAAACATAAGAAGGGCAAGATCAAATTTCGCTTGAGCAGGCCAAGGCTAATTTGATAAACGGTGACGGTATGGTCCAACCACAATTTCCAGCAATTGGTATTTGAATAAAAATGGCTACGAAACCCAGCACGAAGACCGACAGCAAGACGAAAACCGCCGATGGCGCAAAGCCGAAGGCGGACGCGGTAAAGGCCGAAAGCGCCACATCGGAAAGCGCCAAATCCGAGGCCGCGACAGCCGAGGCCCCGGCATCAACCGGCGATGCGGACAGCAGCAGCAGTGGCGGCAAAAAATCCGCCGCGCCCAGCCGCCCGATCAGCTATTTTTCCAGCGTTTCGACGAACGAATACCGTTCGGGCTGGGATGATATTTTCAGTTCGGGAGAAAAATCCGCAACCCGCAAGCCGGTGAAATCGGCAGCGAAACGAAACAACAAGCTGCCGGCGAGCATCACCCTGGGCGCCGATGATCTTGATCCCGCAACCCGCGAACAGTTGGAAGCCGTGTTTCGCCAGCATGCCAAGAAACAACGCCTGAACTACGACAAGCTATCCAGCAGGGGGCAGGTCAGCTGGCAGATCTCCTGCCGTATTTCCAACGGCTAGACCATTTTCGATATTCATCGAGTCGCCGAGCCAGGCTGGGGCGGTTTGCTTTAAGCCTGCCTGAAACAGAAATCGCAATGGCTGTCACCGCCCATGATGGTCCGGGTTCTCTGCAGGCTCAGGCCCGAACCCACCGCCGCCGTCATGGGCGGATCGATGCCGCAAACCAGCATGGCGCCAAACTCCGCTTCGCCGAGGGCTTGAAAATACTCGGCATACTTGCAGCCGCGGATATTCACCGACAGTTCGGTCTCGGTATGTGCGACGGGTTCAAGCACGAGCGCCCCGTCCGCCATGAACATGCGAAAGGCGGTTCGCATTTTCTCCAACGACGTCCCCTCCCCCTGCGCGGCGATCTCCGCGCCAAGGGCGGTGGCGAATTCGTCGACCGCCTCGCGTAGCAGCGCGCCGGCCCGTTCGGCGCCGATCTCCAACTTGAGACGGCGATAAAGCGGCAACAGAATTTCCGCCTGAATTTTCGCTCTTTGCAGATATGGCAATTGGTCCATCAGTTTCGCCTCCCCGTCGGCACGTCCAAATCATATCCAAGCACTGAAAATCGAGGCCGTCCACAAAAAGCGGGGTTTGTTCCTGCCGCAGAAACGTTAGGATTGGCGCATTCGCAACGTGAGGGAGCGGAAATGAGCGATAACGCCATGCAGATGCGTTTGACCCAGATGGTGCAGCGCGGGGCGCAGACAAACGGCAAACGGGTGGTGACGGACTTTGCCGGGCGGCGCCACACCTGGGACCGTTTCGCCGACCGGGTGGCGCGGCTGGCCACGGGTCTGGACGAGCTTGACGTCAAGGACGGCGACCGGGTGGCGATCCTGGCCCTGAATTCCGACCGCTATCTGGAGTTTTTCTTTGCCGTCCCCTGGGCCGGCGCGGTCTTCGTACCAATCAACACCCGCCTGGCGCCACCCGAGATCGCCTATTGGCTGAACGATTCCGGCAGCGAGATCCTGTTCGTGGACGATACCTTCGTCCCCCTGCTACCGGCCCTGGCGGGCAAGCTGGAAACGGTGCGCCAGGTGATCTATCTGGGCGATGATACGGCGCCCGCGGGTCTGGGCCACTATGAGGGCCTCATTCAAGACCGTGCGCCCCGCGAGGATGCGGGCCGGGGCGGCGACGACCTGGCGGGGCTGTTTTATACCGGCGGCACCACCGGCGTCTCCAAGGGCGTGATGTTGAGCCATGCCAATCTGGTCGTGAACGCCCTGAACATCACGCCTTTTCTGCATTTCGACCCCTGGACAAACTGGCTGCACGCCGCGCCCATGTTCCATCTGGCCGACGGCGCCGGCGCCTTTGCCGTGGCCATGGCCGGCGGCGCCCATTGCTTCATTCCCAGTTTTGAGCCGGTGGGGGCCATGGCGGCGATCCAACAGCACCGGCCCAGCCACTGTGTCATGGTGCCGACCATGGTCAACATGGTGGTCAACCACCCAAGCGTGGGCGATTACGACCTGACGTCGCTACAAAAAGTCCTGTACGGCGCATCACCGATGCCCCGGGCGGTGATCGACCGGGCCCGGCACTTGATGCCCGGCATCGGTTTCATCCACGGCTATGGTCAAACCGAGGCCGCCCCCTTCCTGACCGCCCTGGACCCGCGCCATCTGGAAGAACCGGGCGCGCCCGGCGAGCGGCGCAATTCCATCGGCCATTCCGGCCCGGCCATCGAGGTCAGGGTGCTGGACCAGACCGACTGCGAGGTCCCCGCGGGCACGGTGGGCGAGATTTGCGCCCGCGGCATGAACGTCATGCAGGGCTATTGGAAGAAACCGGAATTGACGGCGGAAACCTTGCGCAACGGCTGGCTGCATACGGGCGACGGCGGCTATATGGACGAGGACGGCTTCCTGTATATCGTCGACCGGGTCAAGGACATGATCATCTCCGGCGGCGAGAACGTCTATTCGGCGGAGGTGGAAAACGCCATTCATCAACATCCCGACGTGATCGAATGCGCCGTGATCGGCATCCCGCACGAAAAATGGGGCGAACAGGTGCACGCCATCGTGCGCTTGCGCGAGCCCGGCGCGGTCGGTGCGGCGGCGCTGATCGCCTTCTGCCACGCGCTGATCGCCAATTACAAATGCCCCCGCGGCGTCGCATTCGTGACAGATCCCCTGCCCCTGTCGGGCGCCGGCAAGATCCTTAAAACCGAGCTGCGCCTACCGTACTGGGCCGGACACGAAAAGGCCGTAAACTAGCGCGGCCGCAAATAGTGCATGTCATCGCCGGTCCAGCCGACCCCGGCAGGCACGGTGTAGTAGAGGGTCGCGATCATCTCGCTGAAGCGCCAGGCGCCGCCGACGCGCCGGTAACGGTCATCGTAACGGCCCGAGACCAGATAGGAGACGCCGAAACGGCCGTAGCGCGCCTCCAGATACGAGACGCCGGTTGCCGTATCGCCCGCAACCTCGATCTGGTGGCTGTGGATGTATTGTTTGATGAAAAAGCGCTCGCGCTCGCCCATGGCGCGAAAGCCGGCATCGACCGCATCGCGGCCCTCGTAGCGGGCCAGATAGCCCAGCTCGACCACCGCATCGTGGGTGAACAGATCGGCGATCTGGCCGTAGCGGCCATCGTTGATGCAACCGTGATAGCTGTCGCGCAGGGCGCGGATGGCGTCCCGGTCTTCCAGAATGCCCAGACGGGCTTCCAGCGCGGCAATGCGTTCGGCATCTGTCATGGCAATCTCCCCTCGCGCACATTCGATCCAAATGTGCTCGGAACTTTTAGAATAGAGCAATTGAACCAAACTCTTAAGTCGCCTTCGCGATTCGAATTAATTGAAAATCGCTTTAATCGAGAATCAATTCGGCATAGGCAGCC
The DNA here is from genome assembly GCA_027623205.1 of Pseudomonadota bacterium. GTDB lineage: Bacteria > Pseudomonadota > Alphaproteobacteria. The sequence goes on from JAQBYC010000009.1 coordinate 39,768, forward strand.
AAATCCCCGTCGGTCTTGGGCCAGACCAGCAGGGCGGTGACCGCGCTGTCTTCCCAGGCCGCCAGGCGCTGTTTGATGCGGTCTTTCGGCCCCACCAACGCGATGTCGTCCACCAGTTCGTCGGGCACGGCGGCCACGGCTTCCGCCTTTTTGCCGTCCAGATACAGATCCTGAATTTTCGCCGCCGCCTCGCCGTAGCCCAGGCGCACCACCAGCTCGTTATGAAAATTGCGGTCCCTGGCGCCCATCCCGCCCACGTAAAGCGCCAGATCCTTTTTCACTTCCAGACGCCCGGCTTCCAGATCGTCGGTGATGTGCAACTTCATGGGGTACATGATTTCGAAACCGTCCGGCCGTCCGGCGATGGCGTCGGCATAGACTTCCTCGCGCTCCGGGGAATAGTACAGGGGGAACCAGCCGTCACAGATTTCCGCCGCCATGGCGACGTTTTTCGGCCCTTCCGCGCCCAAAAAGATGGGGATATCGGCGCGCAGGGGATGGGTGATCGGCTTTAACGGCTTGCCCAGGCCCCAGGAGCCGGGCGCGTCTTCGGGATAGGGGATGGTGTAGTGAGGACCGTGGCTTTGCACCGGTTGCTCGCGGGCCAGCACCTGGCGGACGATGTCGATATATTCCCTGGTCCGGGCCAATGGCTTGGCAAAGGGCTGGCCGTACCAGCCTTCCACCACCTGGGGCCCGGACACGCCCAGCCCCAGGATCAGCCGCCCGTTGGAAAGATGATCCAGGGTCAGGGCATGCATGGCGGTGGCTGTCGGCGTGCGGGCGGAAATCTGCACGATGGCGGTGCCCAGCTTGATGGTCTTGGTATGGGCGCCGACCCAGGCCAGCGGCGTCAGGGCGTCGGAGCCATAAGCCTCGGCGGTGAAAAACCCGTAGTAGCCCAGGGCCTCCGCCCGCTTGGCCAGGCCAATCAAATCCCGCGGCGGCCGCGCGCCCCAATAGCCGGTCATCAAACCCAATTTCAATGCCATTGCACGCTCTCCTGCTGTTGCCGGCGATGCAAAAATTCCACCGGTCTTGCCTACCCCATATGGGAATACATGATCTGTCCCGGCGTTGGCAGCTCGGCCCGCAGGATTTTGCCGCTGAACGACGAGGTAATGAACAGCGAGCGATTGTCCGGGCCGCCATAAGCCATGTTGGTGGTCAGCAGACTGCCGTCGGGATCAGGGATTTTATAGATCGGCAGGCCCAGGGCCGAGAACAGCCAGACGGCACCGAAACCCGCGTGCGCGATGCTAAGGTTGCCCGCCACATCCATGGCCATGCCATCGGGGCCCATGCCGCCGACCAGTTGCGCGAACAGACCCACCCGGTTGACGCTGCCGTCCTGGCGGAAGGGCATGCGCCAGACCGAATTGGTCCGGGTCACGGCGATGTAAAGCTGGTTTTCATCCGGGTCCATGACCAGACCGTTGGGGCTGGGCACATTGTCGATCAGGCAATGCAGGGCGCCTTTCGCATCCCGTCGGAAGACCCGCCCGGTGGGATCATGCAGGCCGGTATCGCCCTGATCGGTGAAATAAAGATCACCGTTGGAGGCAAAAAACAGATCATTTACCCCCTTGTAACCGGGTAATTGGTCCGGCCCGACGAAGCTCGAGAGCTTGCCGTTCACCGGATCGATTTCAATGATGCCGTTCTGCCGGTCCGCCACGAAGATACGGCCGTCCTGGTGAATTTTCAGGCCATTCGGACTGCCGTCATAATCGGCGGCCACATGGAATTCGCCGCCTGGGGATACCTTGAAAACCCGGCCATGGGCAATATCGACCACGTAAAGGTTGCCGTCGCGATCAAACGACGGACCCTCCAGAAACGAGCCCAGGGGCCGGCCGCGAAAAATGTCCCGGGACATATGCGACTCCCTGTCCATCAGTTGCAATTCATCGGGCACCTGGGCAAAGACGGTGGGCTCTATCACGGTCGGTTGAGGGTACATGGTGCGGCTCCGGCATGGGTTGAGCGGAAATAGAGGTGACATTGTGCGCCGAGCTTGGGTCTGGCTCAAGCCTGTGGCAAGATTTAGCCTATGACAGACCGGAGCCACGGCAAATGACGACGCAACGCTTGACCTATTCGCCGATCAACGATCGGCCGCAGTTGAAATTGCCGAACGGGGCGCGGGTGGCATTGTGGGTCTGCCCGAATATTGAACATTACGAATACCTGCCCGATCCCGTGCGCATTCGCGATCCCTGGCCGCGCATGCCGCACCCGGATATTCTGGGCTATGGCATCAAGGATTATGGCAACCGGGTGGGTTTGTGGCGGATGATCGATGTCATGGACCGCTTCAATGTGCGCTGTACCGTCTCTCTCAACCTCAGCGTTTTCGAGCATTATCCGGAGATCATGGCGGCCTGCGAGGAAAGGCGGTGGGACGTACTGTGCCATGGCATCTACAATACGCAATATCTGTGGGGACTGGCGGAGGAAGACGAGCGGGCCATTATCCGGGATTGTGTTGCCATCTATCGCCGCCTGACGGGCCGACAGTTGCCCGGTTGGTTCTCGCCGGCGGCCTCGCATACCCTGAACACCCCGGATCTGGTGGCCGAAGCGGGCATCAAGTATTACGCCGACTGGTTTCATGACGACCAGCCGGGGCCCATGAACGTGCGTCAGGGCCGCCTTTTGACCGTGCCCTACAGCATGGAGCTGAATGATGCGGTGCTGCATAACCGGGCCCAGGAGGCCGATGATTTTCTAGTCATGGTGCGGGATTATTTTGACACCATTTATGCCGAGGGGGCGGAACAGCCCCGTATCATGTGCCTTGCCCTGCACCCTTACATGATGGGTCAGCCGCACCGCATCGGATATCTGGAAAAGGCGCTGGATTACATCCTCTCCCACGATGGCGTCTGGCAAGCCACGGGCGAGGAAATCGCGGATTGGTACTATGATCAGATGTGGGACCGGGTCACCGCGCATCTTGGTACGGGAGGCGCCAATGGCTGAACGTCGCGCGCCCGGCATGGATCACAACCTCTATGCCTATTCCGCACTCCCCACCCGCCCGGCCCTGGCCTGGCCCGGTAATAAACGGCTGGCTGTATGGGTCGTTCTGCATCTGGAACAATGGGAACTACAGCCCCCGGCCGCCAGCATCCGGGATACCCGGTTTCGCAGTGAATTCGGCAATTTTTTTCCCGACTACCGTACTTATTCGACCCGTGAATATGGCAACCGGGTCGGCGTCTTCCGGTTGCTGGAGGTGCTGGACCGGTATCAGATCCCGGTCACCGTGGCGGCCAACGCCGCCCTGTGCCGCGAACGGCCGGAATTGATCGAGGCATGCCTGCACCGCGGTTATGAAATCGCGGCCCATGGCAGCTACGCAACCCGCATGATCAGCGCCCGCATGAGCGCGGCCCAGGAAGAAGACTATATTGCCAACGCCATGGCCGTGGTCCGCCAAAGCAGCGGTGCCGGGCGGGTTGGCTGGATCGGTCAGGATTTTGGTGAAAGCCCGCGCACCCCGCAACTGCTGGCCGCGGCCGGTGCCGATTACCTCGGCGATTGGCCAAATGACGACCAGCCGTATTGGCTGACCCTGTCCCCGCCGCTGGTATCCCTGCCCTATCATGTGGAATGGGACGACGCCACGCTGATGGCCCTGCGCCAACTGACTGCGCCGCGTTATGGCCAGATGGTCATGGACGCCGCCGATCGATTATATGAAGACGGCGCGGCAAGCGCGCGCATGATGAGCCTTGGCCTACACCCCTGGGTAATCGGGCAGCCCCAGCGCATTCGATATCTGGAGCAAATTCTGGCGCATCTGCGGCGAATGGATGGTCTGTGGTTGACCACCGCCGGTGCGATCGCCGATAGCTTCCGGACGCAGACACCCGGACCCGGACCTGTATCTGTGCCTGAGCCGCGCCCGTGACGGATCTATGGCCGGCGCTGGCCAGCGCGTTGGAGATGCTGGGCCGGGGAGACGGTTATTTGCGCGACATCGTAATCCTGTCCCTGCAGGTCAGTTTGACCGCCGTAACAATCGCAACCGTCGTCGGCCTGCCGATCGGCGCCATGACCGCGTTGTTCCGCTTTCCCGGCAGGCGGTTTCTGGTGGTCTGTCTGAACGCCCTGATGGGGTTGCCCCCGGTGGTCGTGGGCCTGGTGGTCTATCTCGCCCTGTCCCGGGCCGGCCCGTTTGGCGTCTTTGGCCTGCTGTTCACCCCGACGGCCATGATCATCGCGCAATTCATTCTGGTGCTTCCGATCATCGCCGCCCTGAGCCGCCAGGTGATGGAAGAGATGTGGCTGGAATACCGCGAACAATTGCAATCGCTGGGAGTTTCTCCCCTGGGCCAGCTTTCGGTCCTGCTATGGGATGGCCGTTTCGCCCTTTTGACGACAGTCCTGGCCGGCTTTGGCCGGGCGACGGCGGAGGTCGGCGCTGTGATGATCGTCGGCGGCAATATCGATCATGTGACCCGCGTCATGACCACGACCATCGCCCTGGAGGCCAGCAAAGGCGATCTGGCCAAGGCATTGGGCCTGGGTATTGTTTTGCTGCTGGTTTCATTGGCGGTCAATTTATTGGCCTATTTGCTGCGCGAATTATCCCGTCTTCGATTTGCGGCCTAGACCATTTTCGAGATTGACTTACCCACCCGCTCCCCCTCCCGACCACCCCCCAGTCGCTCTTGGGATCATAATCCTGTGGGTGGCCGGGAGGGGAGCGGCTGGCTCGGTGACTCAATGAATATCGAAAATGGCCCAGCGCACATTCGATCCAACGGCGCGCGGAATTCTCAGAATAGAGAAATCGAACCAATTACCTAAGCCGCATTCAATATGAATGGTTCGATCTTTTTTATGCCCCGCCGGTTCTCACGGGTAAATCGTTAACTATGCGCATTTCGGGTTTCTTAACTCCTGGTTGGATAGACTTTGTACCGACCGATGCGGCAGTAAGCCCATCTTTTAATATGTGGCGAAAATGGAACCGCTGTCACCTAAGACATCCATCGAGGCCATCCCGGACTGGAATCTTGATCTGCTGGCGCGAACGATCAACGCGGCGGGGCAGGCGTTCTATTTTTGGGATATCCCATCCGGGCGACTGGAATGGTCGGCAGGCGCGGCGGACGTTCTCGGTGTGACGGACGAAGACATGCCCCGCCTGGCCGCCGAAATGCAATTACGGGTCGCCCCGGACGATTTGCCCGTGCGGGCGATCGCCCTGTCGCGGCTGCTCGAGGATGGCACCGCCTATGGGTGTGAATTCAAACTTCGCCGCTCCGACGGCGGCTTCGAATGGATCAGCGAGCGCGGCAGCATCGAACTGAACGCCGAAGGCAAGCCGGTGCGGTTCTATGGCCTGTTGAACGTGATCACCGGATGGAAAAAGCGCGAACATGAATTGGAGCGGATGGCCTACTTCGACGAGCTGACCGGCCATCTGAACCGCGCCTGCCTGAGGGAAGCCTTGGATGAAGTCCTGAAAAGCTGCCGCGATGAAAATACCTCGGCTGCCTATATGCTGGTCAATATTGATCGGCTGAGCATGCTCAACGACGCCTATGGCTTTGCTATCGCGGATACCGTCATTGCCGATATTGGCAAGCGGATGGAAGACTGCACCCGGTTCGGCGATATCATAGGCCGGGTCGGGGGCAATCAGTTCGGCCTGGTGCTGGTGGGCGCCGCCGATGTGGAATTGCGCAAGGCGGCGGAACAGATACTTTCCTCCGCCCGCCGCCGCGAGGTTGCCACTGAAGCCGGCCCCTTGGCGGTGACCTTGTCCCTGGGCGGCGTACTTTTGCCAAAAGATGCGGTCAACAGCCGCGAAGCCATAGGCCGGGCTGAAGAAGCCCTGTCGAAAGCAAAACAGCGGGGGCGGGACGGCTTTGTGTTGCACCGCGCCTCGCTCAATCGTGACAACGCCCGGCGCAAAACCCTGGCGACCGGCGCCGCGGTCATGCGGGCCATGAAGGATGGCCGTCTGACCTTCGCGGTACAGCCCATCGTGGACGGTGTTAGCGGCGAAACGATGCTGTATGAATGCCTGTTGCGCATGCTGAACGAAAAAGGTGACGTGATCCCCGCCGGACTGTTCATTCCCGTGGTCGAGAAATTGGGCCTGATCCGCCGTCTGAATATATTCACCCTGGAACTTGCCCTCCTTGAGATGGAAGAAACCAAGTTCGTCAATCTAGCGGTCAACGTATCGGGTATGACCGCGACCGATCCCGCAACCATGGGCCAGTTGCTGTCCCTGGTGCATCTGCATTCCACTGTCGCCGACCGGCTGATTTTCGAGATCACGGAAACCGTGGCGATGATGGACTATGAGGAAACAGCCCGCTTCGCCGGTAAGTTGCGGGATCTCGGCTGCCGTATCGCCTTGGACGACTTCGGCGCCGGTTATACCTCGTATCGGCATCTGAAAAGCCTGTCCGTGGACATTGTAAAAATCGACGGACAATTCGTGAAGGACCTGCACAACAACAAGGAAAACCAATTGTTCGTGCAAACCTTGCTGGACTTGGCGGAGGGTTTCGGCGCCGAGGTGGTCGGTGAATGCGTGGAGACCGAAGACGAGGCCCAGGCGTTGCGTGACCGTGGCGTCAAATACCTACAGGGCTATCATTTCGGCGCCCCTGTCCTGGAACGGCCTTGGAACGCGCCAAATCTGCGAATGGTTCCCACGCTCTAAGTCTCGTCTTTGCGGTCGGTCTGTAGCATGGCGAACAGCACGTGATCGCTCCATCTGCCATTGATGCGCAGATATTTTCTGGCAAAGCCCTCCTTGCGAAAGCCGGTCTTTAGCAAAACCCTTGTCGATGCCTCGTTACTGGGCAGACAGGCGGCTTCGAGGCGATGCAGGCTCAGTTCATCAAACACAAAGGGCAGGCTGGCCAGCACAGCGTCCTGCATCAGGCCGCGACCGGCAAATTGTTGCCCCATCCAATAGCCCATGGAACAGGATTGGGTTACGCCGCGGCGCACATTCGACAGGGTGATGCCGCCCATCAGACAATTGTCGTCCTTGCGGAATACGAAAAATGCATAGCCCACGCCGTCGCGTGCATCACGGGCATAGCGGCGCAAACGACGGCGATAGGCGTTCCTGGTCAATTCGTCTTCCAACCAGGTCGGCTCCCATGGCGTAAGGAAGGCGCGGGAGGCGGCGCGCAGGCGCGCCCAGCTGGACCAGTCCGCCAATTGCGGCGCCCGCAAATAGACCTGGTCGCCCTTCAGCGTCGGTGGGCTGCCAAGCCAGGGTGGATTACGCAGAAATGCAGACAAACCGATGACCCATCACTGTAGCGGTTCTCCAAATTATTAACCTTTGGCAAATCTTGCCGCAATATCAGCCTGGCTGGCAAGGCCCGCGATCGGGCCCAATGCGGCGACGGCGGGGGGACCGGCGGTGGCGATCCGGCCAGCCACCCGGCGCACGGCGGCGACATCGACGGCATCAATCCGCGAGATCAACTCTTCCAGCGGGATCTGGCGGCCGAATACCAGGGTCTGCCGCGCCAATTGTTCGGCCCGCGCGGCCGAGCTTTCCAGTGACATCAAGGTGCCGGCCTTCAACTGATTGCGGGCACGGGCAACCTCCTCGTGATCCGCATCGCCGCTCAGGCGCAACATCTCGTCACAAATTACCGGCACCAGTTCACCAATCTGATCCGCCCCCGTGCCGGCATAGATGGTGAAGGCGCCACTGTCCTTGTAGGACGAGGCAAAGCAGAATATGGAATAACACAGGCCCCGCTTTTCGCGGACTTCCTGGAACAGCCGCGACGACATGCCCCCACCCAACGCCGTCGACATCACCTGCATGGGATAGAAATCCTCGTCATCATAGGACAAGGCGGGTAGGGCAAGGGCGAAATGAACCTGCTCAAGCTCCCGTTCATCGCGCCGGTCGCCGCCCTGAAAATGGGCTGGCTCAAACGGATGCTCACGCCCACGGCGCAGCCCGCCGAAATGCTTTTCGGCCAGGGCCACCAGGACATCGTGCTCGACCGCGCCGGCGGCACAGAGCAACAGGCGGGAGGCGGTGTAATGTTCCGCCATGAAATCGAACAGAACCTGCCGGCCCATATTGGCGACCCCTTCAACGGGCCCCAGAATAGACCGGCCCATGGCCTGACCGGGAAATGAAACCTCCTGCAGACGGTCAAAGATGATGTCGTCCGGGGTATCTTCCGCCTGGCCGATTTCCTGGATTACGACCGTCCGTTCCCGCGCCAGCTCCTCCTCCGCAAAGGTTGAACGTTGCAGAATATCCGCCAGGATATCAACGCTGAGGGCCAGGTCCTCTTTCAGGACACGGACGAAATAGGCGGTATGTTCCCGCGATGTATAGGCGTTTAGATGGCCGCCGACGCTTTCAATCTCCACCGCGATGTCCTGGGCGCTGCGGCTGCCGGTACCCTTGAAGGCCATATGCTCCAACATATGGGCAACGCCATTGTTGGCGATGGTTTCGTAGCGGGCGCCGGCATCGACCCAGACCCCGACGGCCGTGGTCTGCATCCCCTCGCGGCGGTCGGAGATGACCCGTAGGCCGTTGGTGAGCGTTGTCATTTGGATTGTCACGGTCAGTTCCGATCCTTCAATCAGTCTTGTAACGAGGGTTCCCGGTCAAGACCGGCGCAGGCGGCGAATATGATCCTGCAGCGCCGCTAAATTACTAGGCAACACGGCGCAGCGTTCTTCGCGTTCATATAGGTCCGCCATATGGTCTGGCAATGGCGGCCGTTGGCCACAGGCTTTTTCCACCGCATCGGGAAATTTTGCCGGATGGGCGGTTGACAGCGTCACCACGGGGCCATCCGGCATCAGTTCCCGGGCCGCGCGCAGACCGACGGCGGTATGAGGGTCAATAGTAACGCCCAGTTCGCGGAACACCTCGGCCATGGTTGCCGTGGTCGCCGCTTCGTCCACCCGGCAGGAAATAAATAATTCGCGGGCCTGTCGCAACGCCGCGGGCGAGACCTGAAAGCCGCCCTGTTCCGTCACCGCCGCCATCTGTTGCCGGACAACCGCACCGTCGCGGCCGGCCAGATCAAACAACAAACGCTCGAAATTGCTGGCGACCTGGATATCCATGGAGGGGCTTTGCGTCGCCACCACATCTTCGCAGCGGTAAGCGCCGGTCTGAAAAAACCGGTGCAGGATATCGTTGCGGTTTGTCGCAACGATCAGCTTCTCGACCGGCAGACCCATTTGCGCCGCGCCATATCCTGCGAAGACGTCACCGAAATTCCCTGTTGGCACGGCGAAACTGATGGCCCTGTCCGGTGCCCCCAGGGCAACGGCCGCGGTGATGAAATAGACCACCTGGGCCACGACACGGGCCCAGTTGATGGAGTTGACCGCCGACAAGGTCACCTCGTCGCGAAAAGCCAGATCATTGAAGGCGCCTTTCAACAGCGCCTGACAGTCATCGAATGTGCCTTGAACGGCGATGTTGTGCACGTTGTCGGACAGCACGGTGGTCATTTGCCGCCGCTGCACTTCGGAAACCCGGCCCTGAGGATGCAGGATAAAGATATCGATGGCATCGCGGTCCCGGCATGCCTCGATGGCGGCCGAGCCGGTATCGCCCGAGGTCGCGCCAACAATGGTGATGCGTTGTTGCCGGCGCGCCAGTTCCCGGTCAAATAGCCGGCCCAGCAATTGCATGGCCACATCCTTGAAGGCGAGCGTGGGGCCGTGGAACAACTCCAGCAACCAATGCCCCTCGGACAATTGCCGCAGGGGCGCTATGGCTGGATCAGCAAAATCGGCATAGGCGGCCCGTGTCATGGCCAGTAGTTCATCCGCCTCGATACCATCCATGAAGGGCAGCAGGATCCGCGTCGCCGCTTCCGGATAGGACAGGCCCGCCAACCCGCGCAGATCGTCATGGCTCAACTGTGGCCAGAAGCCAGGCACGTACAGGCCGCCGTCCCGGGCCAGACCGGTCAATAGAACGTCGGGGAAACTCACCTCGGGCGCCTGATCGCGGGTGGAAATGTATTGCACGGCATCTAACTCCTGGAATAGGGGCGCCAACCTATCCAGCTAGATAGCGCTTTTCAAGGTGCTGGCGAAAGATCGTGCCGTCGAGGGGCCGCCCCGTGGCCGCGCACAACAAATCATCGGTGCTGGCATGCAGGCGACCCTGACTATGGACCATTTGGCCCAGCCACTTCATCAGGCGACCAAAATTACCCTGCACAATATCGCCGGACAAGCCTGGCAGGGCGGCTTCGGCCGCCCGGTACACCTGCGCCGCCGCCATTGCCCCCAGGGTATAGGTGGGAAAATAGCCAAAGGCGCCGTCCATCCAATGGATATCCTGCATACAGCCGTCGCGGTCGTTGGGCACCGCGATACCGAGCAATTGCGCCATGCCCATCCGCCAGGCGGTAGGCAGGTCCGCAACCTCCAGATCGCCGGCCAGCATGGCCCGCTCCAGGCGGTAGCGGTGGATGATGTGCAAAGGATAGGTCACTTCGTCGGCTTCGACCCGGATCAACGATCGGGCCACATGGCGCACCCGCCGGGCTAGGCCCTCGGCGTCCCAGGCCGGACCGGATACGCCGCCCCGATCACGCAACAGGGGTGCCAGATAGCGCAGAAAGGCATCGCCCCGGCAGACCTGCATCTCGATCAACAATGATTGGCTTTCGTGCATGGCCATGCCCATGGCCTGGCCCACGGGCTGCAATCGCCAGGCCGGCGGCAAGCCGCGCTCGTACATGCCATGGCCGCCTTCGTGCAAGGCGGGATACAGGCTGCCCAGGGGGTCGGCTTCATCATAACGGGTGGTCAGGCGCACGTCATCCGCCACCCCACCGGTGAAAGGATGCAGGGACACATCCAGTCGGCCGTGGTTGAAATCAAAGCCCAGGGCCTCAAGTAGATGCCGGGACAGGCCCTCCTGGATGGCTGCCTCCAGCCGCTCCGGCGCCGCCGGAGGCGCCACCTGGCGGGCTAGGACCCGATCCAGCAGATCGGGCAAATAGCCAGCTAGAACGTCAAAATTCCGGTCGATATCCACCGCGCTCATGCCTGGTTCGTATTGCGACAGCAAGGCATCATAGGATGAGCAGCCAAAGGCCTCTGCCTGGGCTGCAGCCGTCTCGCGAACCAGGGCGACCACCTCTTCCAGGTAGGGGCAAAGCGTGGCGAAATCATCGTTCGCGCGGGCCGTGCGCCAGACCCTCTCGCAGGCCGATCCGGCACGGCTAAGCGCGGCCACCAGAGTGCCGGGCAGGGCCGAGGCATGGGCGTATTTGCGCCGCATTTCGCGCAAATTGGCGCGCTCCCACAGACCCAGATGATCCATCGCGGTCTCGGCCTGGTGCAACAGATCCGCAACTTCGTCCTGGCACAGCATTTCATGCGCCAGCAACGACAAGGTTGCCTCCTGTTCGGCCCGGGCCGCGGCCCCCCCGGAGGGCATCATGGCGGCGGCATCCCAATGCAACATGGCTGCCGCGCCATTTAGATTAGCCAACCGCGCAAACCGGCCGCAGAGCTGTATGTAGGCTGACTTCATGGGTGATCCCTGCCACGGCGGTGCGCCAACAGGAAAATCACAATCAGGATGCCGGCCAGGGAAAACCAGGTGATGGCATATTGCAGGTGATCGTTGTGCAGCATCGGCTGCGCCACCCCGCCAATAGGCAGGCCGCCGGGGTTCGCGGCGCCGTCGGCCTGCACCACCGCCGTCATCAGTTCCAGGCCGCGCGCCTTGGCGATGCCCGCAACATCATACCAGAACCACAGATCCGCATGGCTGTCATAGTCCGGTGTCCAGGCGCCTTGAGCAAGCCTGCTGCGCAGGATGCCCCGGATCGTGACCGGGCCTGGCACCTGACCAGAGGCGCGGCTGGCGGGATCGCGGCGGTCCTTGGGGATCCAGCCGCGATTGATCAATATCGTGGCGCCATCGGCAAGTCGCAGCGGCGTCAGTACATGCAGTCCGGCCCGCCCCTGATGCACCCTGGGCCCGACATAGGCCTCCCGGTCATGTAGGAATTGCCCCCGCAGCCGGACAGCGCGGTAGTTCAAAGCCGCAAGGTTGTCGAGATAGAGGTCCAAAGAAACCGGCGGCGCGGCCATGCCGGCCTGGGTTTCGGCGATCAGGCCGGCCTTCCAGGCCATGCGCTGCAACTGCCAAATGCCCAACGCCACCATCAGAGCCAGACCGAACAGGGTCAGGCAAAGGGACCAAAGGCCGGGACGGCGCATAAGCTAGTCTGCGTGCCGGTCGCTGAAACCGGCGACATGATGGCGGTATTGCAAGGCAATCAGGGTCGCTTTGAAAGGCCGCAAAAACAGGATCGAGGCGCCGAGCACGAATGGTATCTGATAGACCAGATGCGCCCAGATCGGCGGCGCGAATGCGGTTTCAACGATAAATGCGGAGGTCACGGCCAAACCACCGACGATCAGGATTACAAAAACCGCTGGCCCATCACCGGCATCATGGGCGGACAGGCCGAGCCCGCAGATATCGCACGCGGCAGCGACATTCAACATGCCCTGGAACAGTTTACCCCGGCCGCACCGAGGGCAACGGCACCTCAAACCGGCGAGAAAAGGCGATACCGTCGCGCCGCCCCAGTCTTCGCCGGCCATGCCGGCCCCGTCAATGCGCAGCGACGGTCCCTGCGCCCCAAACGTAGATGAAGAAAAACAGAAACAACCAGACCACATCGACGAAATGCCAATACCAGGCAGCCGCCTCCAAACCGAAATGGTGATCCGGCGTGAAATCGCCCCTGGCGGTACGGATCAGGCAAACCAGCAGAAAGATGGTGCCGATCAGAACATGCAGGCCGTGAAAGCCGGTGGCCATGAAGAAGGTGGAGCCATAAATACCGCCCGTGAAGGCGAAAGTTGCATGGGCATACTCATAGGCCTGCACGCAGGTGAAAATCGCCCCCAGCAGCACCGTAACGGTCAAACCTTGAACCGCACTTTTCTGATTGCCTTCCCGCACGGCGTGATGCGCCCAGGTCACCGTGGTCGAGGACGTCAACAAGATTAGCGTGTTGAGCAGGGGCAGATGCCAGGGATCAAAGGTATGGATACCCTCGGGTGGCCAAACACCGCCCATCTGCGCGGTGGGGTAAATGGCAGCGTTGAAAAAGGCCCAGAACCAGGCCATGAAGAACATCACTTCGGAAGCGATGAACATAATCATGCCAAAGCGCAAATGCAGCCGCACCACCGGGGTGTGATGGCCCTCATCCCTGGCCTCACGGATGACATCGCGCCACCACACAAACATGGTGTAAAGCACCATCAGGAAGCCGATCACGGCAACCCAGGGCGGCCCCCCGTGCATGGACCAGATAAAGCCCGAGGCCAGAATCAACGCGCCCAACGCGCCAAGAGCCGGCCATGGGCTGGGATCCACCAGATGGTAATCATGCCCTTTTGCGTGCGTGTCAGCCATTTTTTACTCCGTTCCCAGCAACTTTATTGCCACTTTGCCATCACTGCGCAGCTAATCGTTTGTCGCTTGCCTTGCAGCGATTGTCGTCATCGAATTGTTGTCATTGGTTCCGCCCGGCACCTCGAAGAAGGTGTAGGACAAGGTTATGTTATTCACGTCATCCAGGTTTGGGTCATCCGAAATAGCGGGATCAACAAAAAATGACACCGGCATATCGACACTTTCGCCGGGCAGCAACGCCTGTTCGGTGAAACAAAAGCATTCGATTTTGTTGAAATAGGCGCCCGCCTTGGCCGGTGTCACATTGAAGGTCGCGGAGCCGACGATGCGCCGTTGGCTTGGGTTTGACGCTTCGTAGAGCGCCAAGGTCTGCTCGCCCACCCGGACCGTGACGGCCCGTTGTTGTGGGCGGAAGCGCCACGGCATGGCATTGGCCGTATCGGCATTGAAGCGCACGGTAATGACGCGCTCGCCCACCGCCGCCGGCGCTTGTGCGGCCACCTGAGTGGTGCCGCCAAAGCCGGTGACCTGACAGAACAACCGATACAGCGGCACCGCCGCGTAAGCCGCGCCAACCATGCCGAAGACCACACAGACCGCAGCCAGGGCGGTCAGCCGGGTGCGCCGGCTATGACCGGGCGGGGGGCTCAATTGGGGTTCCATGTCTGGCCCTGCATATTGATCATGGTGATGACGAATGCCGCCGCCATAAAGACGACAAGGATCACGGCCACGGCTAGATTGCGGCCCAACCTTTGCCGGTGCATTTTACCCAGCGGCATCAGGCCCAGGCCCCCGCCAAACGTTCGCCCAACATCACGGCAAAAAGCGCAAAAAGGTAAAAGATGGAATAGCCAAACAGCCGCCGCGCAGGTGCATCGTCATCATCGCCCGTACGCCAGACCCGATAGGCGAAGGCTATAAAGATCAGCCCCAACAATGCCGCGCCCAGACCATAGGCCAGACCACAGACGCCCAGCGCCACCGGGCTTAAGGTGATAGGGAACAGGATCAAGGAATAAATCAGGATCTGCCGCCGGGTCGCCGCCTTGCCGGCCACCACGGGCAGCATCGGTACGCCGACGTTGCGGTAATCATCGGCCCGGTACAATGCGAGGGCCCAGAAATGTGGCGGCGTCCAAAAAAAGATGATGGCAAACAGTGAAATTGAAGCCAGGGATACCTCGCCGCTGGCGGCGGCCCACCCGATCATCGGCGGAAAAGCGCCTGCCGCGCCGCCAATGACAATATTCTGCGGCGTCCGCCGTTTCAGCCACATGGTATAGATAAAGACATAAAAGGCGATCGTCATGGCCAGCAGCGCCGCCGACAGCAGATTAACCAACGCGCCCATGGCCAGAACCGAGGCGAAGGACAATACCGTGCCAAAAGCCAGGGCGGCGCCGGGCCGCACATGGCCGCGCGGAATGGGCCGATCGCAAGTACGCAGCATTTGCCCATCAATATCGGCGTCGTACCACATGTTGATGGCACCCGAAGCGCCCGCTCCCACGGCAATACAAACCAGGGCGGCTACGGCAACCAGCGGGTGCAGGCCGCCAGGTGCCAGCGCCAGTCCGACCAGGGCGGTGAAAACCACCAGGCTCATCACCCGTGGCTTCAAAAGCGCAAGGTAATCGGCCAAACGGGCACCACCAACCCGCCGGGTCCGTTGGACGATGGCCAAATTGGGGCTATTCACCAATCAATTCCTTTCAACGACCATGCCCCGCGCCTAGCGGATGCGCGGCAGTTCCTCAAACTGATGGAACGGCGGCGGCGATGGCAGGGTCCACTCCAAGGTATCCGCGCTTTCGCCCCATGGGTTGTCCGGACACTTCGCGCCGGAGGTTATCGTGCGAATGGCAATGAAGATGAACAGCAAGGTACCCGCGGCGCTGATATAGGCGCCCATCGAAGAAATCATGTTGAAGCCCGCATAAACCTCGTTGTAGTCCGGTATGCGCCGGGGCATGCCCGCCAGACCCAGGAAATGTTGCGGGAAGAAAATAATGTTGACGCCGATGAAGGTTATCCAAAAATGGATCTTGCCCAGTGTTTCGTTGTACTGCCGACCGGACATTTTGCCGATCCAGTAATAGAACGCGGCGTAGATGCCAAACAAGGCGCCCATGGACATGGTGTAATGGAAATGGGCGACCACGTAATAGGTGTCATGCATAGCCAGATCAACGCCGGAATTGGCCAGCACCACGCCGGTGACGCCACCGATGGTGAACAGGAAGATCATGCCCAACGCAAACAGCATCGGTACCCGGAAGGTGATTGAACCGCCCCACATGGTGGCGATCCAGCTGAAAATTTTGATCCCGGTCGGCACCGCGATAACCATTGTCGCGCCGATAAAATAGGCTCGCGTATCGACGTCCATGCCGGCCGTATACATGTGATGGGCCCAGACGACGAAGCCGACCACGCCGATGGCCACCATGGCATAGGCCATGCCCAGATAACCGAAAATGGGCTTGCGTGAGAAGGTGGAAATAATATGGCTGATCACGCCAAAGGACGGCAAAATCAGGATGTAAACTTCCGGATGGCCGAAGAACCAGAACAGATGCTGATATAAAACCGGATCGCCGCCCCGAGCCGCGTCATAAAAGGCGGTGCCAAAGTTGCGGTCCGTCAACAGCATGGTGATGGCGCCGGCCAGAACAGGCAGGGACAACAGCAGCAGGAAGGCGGTGACCAGCACTGACCAGACAAACAGGGGCATCTTGTGCAAGGTCATGCCCGGCGCCCGCATGTTGAAGATCGTGGTGATGAAGTTGATGGCGCCCAGGATGGACGAGGCGCCCGCCAGATGCAGGGACAGGATGGCCATGTCCACGGACGGTCCCGGATGCCCCGAGGTACTGAGCGGCGCATAAACGGTCCAGCCGGTACCGGCGCCGTTTCCGCCAGCCGTGCCCTCGAAAAACATCGAACTGGCCAGCAGCAAAATAGCCGGAGGCAACAACCAGAAGGAAATATTGTTCATGCGTGGAAAGGCCATGTCCGGCGCGCCGATCATCAAGGGCACAAACCAGTTGCCGAAACCACCGATAAAGGCGGGCATAACCATGAAAAAGACCATGATCAAGCCATGGGCGGTGATCAGCACATTGAAGAAATGATGATCGCCACCGAGAATTCCCGGGCCTGGCGCGGCCAATTCCATACGGATCATCACGGACATGCCGCCACCGATCAGGCCGCCGATGACGGCAAGTATCAGGTACATGGTACCGATATCTTTGTGGTTCGTGGAATAGACCCAGCGCCGCCAGCCGGTCGGAATATGGTGGTCGTGATCGTGCGCCGCGGAGGTAGTAGCCATCTATCTGTCTTCCTATCGCTGAATTCTTTTTACTGAGGCCGGGCAAACCGTGACCGGATCAATCCGCCAGATTTTATTCGGCTGTTCCGCCGCCGGCATCCGCCAACTTCAGGCCAGGCCGGCCATCCCGGGCGGCATATTCCGCCTTGGCCTTCACGACCCAGGCGGCAAAGGCCTCTTTCGAGACCACCTTGACCATGATCGGCATAAAGCCGTGACCCGTGCCACACAGCTCTGAACATTGGCCATAATAGGTACCCTCTTGCGCCACCCGTACCCAAGTTTCGTTTAAGCGGCCCGGTACGCCGTCCAGCTTTACGCCGAAGGCCGGCACGGCCCAGGCATGGATCACGTCATCGGCGGCAATCAACAAACGAATGTTGGTGTTGACGGGCAGGACGATCGCCGCGTCCGTGGCCAGCAGGCGGGGCTGCCCAGGTTTCAATTCGTCATCCGCCAACATGGAGGCATCAAAACTGAACTCTCCATGATCAGGATATTCATAGGACCAATACCATTGATGGCCGACGGCCTTGACGGTCATCTCGGCGTCCACGATGCGGTCCGAGAAATACAACAGCTTGAAAGACGGAATGGCGATGACCACAAGGATCAGGATCGGAATCGCCGTCCACAAGACTTCCAACAAGGTATTATGCGTGGTGGTTCGCGGCGTTGGGTTCGCTTTGGCGTTGAATTTCACAAACACGACAACCATCAACAGGGTGACAAACACCGCAATGGCGGTGATAATGACAAGCAGCAAGTTATGGAAATCATTGATCTGTACCGCTACCGGCGTCACCGGCGTTTGCAGGCCCAATTGCCAGGGATGTGCCATGCCATGGTCCGCCAGTGCCGATGCGCTTGCCACCAAAGTGCCCAGTAGCGCCATCGGCGCGGCCAAAATTCGCCAAGCCGTCATATCAAAGCCTCGATTTTTTCTGAAATTTTCACGCCAGGAACAGTCCCCATTACTCCGATCTCCTTATGTAGCCCAACGGATTGTGAGGGAACAAGCCCATTGCTCGAACAGGGTCAAGACAAGAATCGCCGATATCGTTGCAGTCTGCCCAGGCGCCGGACCTTGCTAGGCAGGATAATCCCCTTCATATGACTACTTGGTGACCATAAAAACGCCGCTTAATCCGATTTTATGAGGCGCTTTACGGTCAGTCATGTGCGCTGTGCGGCGAATTGTCGCAGAAGATTTTGACTGGCATAATCGCTTCATAAATAATGTTTCATAATCGAGCGTTCACCATTTGTGGTAACAGATGGTACCGAAGCCCAATTGGAGCAGATACAATTATGAGTGATTTGAAGGCTAAAACCGGATCCAGCGGCGGCTTGCGCAAAACCGTCGATGGCGCGGCTGGCGATAGCGCGGATCCAGCGCTGCTGTTCGAGCGGGCCGGATTGGATGAAGGCCGGATCCAAAATATCGTCGGCGAAGCTCTGAGGGGTTGCGACGATGGCGAATTATTTATGGAGTACTGCCAGAGCGAAAGCCTGGTTCTGGATGACGGCCGTATAAAATCCGCTAACTTCGATACGAACCAGGGCTTTGGGCTGCGCGCCGTGGCAGGTGAACAGACCGGTTACGCCCATGCCTCTGATTTAAACGAGGATGCCATTGCCAGGGCCGCGGCGACTGTACGGGCGGTGCGTGCGGGCCATGGCGGCAGCATGAGCCAGGCGCCCATGGCGACCAATCAAAGCCTTTATCCCGATGACAATCCACTGGGCGAAATACCCTTCGCGGACAAGGTCAAGATGTTGGGCGAGATCGACAGCTATGCCCGCAACCGTGACGCCAGGGTGCGCCAAGTCACCGTATCGTTGCATGGACAGTGGCAGGCAGTGGAAATTATGCGGGCCGACGGTCGGCGGATCCGCGATGTCCGCCCTCTGGTTCGTCTGAATGTCTCGGTGGTGTTGGGCGACGGCGATCGTCAGGAAACAGGCAGCCATGGAGTTGGCGATCGAATAGGTTTCGCACGCTACCTTGAAACGGCGAACTGGCAGGCGCAAGTGGATGAAGCCATGCGTCAGGCCGAGGTCAATCTGTCCTCGGTGCCGGCGCCGGCAGGCGAGATGCAGGTGGTTCTGGGCCCGGGCTGGCCTGGTATTCTGCTGCACGAAGCCATCGGCCATGGTCTGGAAGGGGATTTCAATCGCAAACAAACCTCGGCCTTTGCCAATTTGCTGGGCGAACGGGTCGCGAGTCCGGGGGTGACAGTCGTCGATGACGGCAGTATCGATGGCCGGCGTGGCTCGTTGTCGGTTGATGACGAAGGCACGCCGACCGAATGCACGACCTTGATCGAGGACGGCATTTTAAAAGGCTTCATGCAGGATCGCCTAAACGCCCGCCTGATGGGCATGGCGGCGACTGGCAATGGCCGGCGGCAATCATTTGCCCATATGCCCATGCCACGGATGACCAACACCTTCATGCGGGCCGGAGAGCAAGATCCGCAGGAAATAATCAAAAGCGTGAAAAACGGCATCTACGCCGTAAATTTCGGCGGCGGCCAGGTCGACATTACCTCGGGCAAGTTCGTTTTCAGCTGTACCGAAGCCTACCAGCTGCGGAACGGCAAGATCGGGGCCCCGGTAAAAGGTGCGACCCTGATCGGCAACGGACCGGATGTCCTGACCAAGGTTGGTGGCATCGGCAATGATCTGGCCTTGGATACAGGCGTCGGCACTTGCGGTAAAAGCGGTCAAGGCGTGCCGGTCGGTGTTGGCCAACCGACATTGTTAATTAATGGCCTGACCGTCGGCGGTACTGCGACCTAGTTCATGAGCGAACCTGCAAAGCCGCAACCGGAGGCCCCCGGCCTGGCCATGGTGGATTTGGGACCGCCACGGAGAATGGCGGCGGCCAGCGACTATATTACCGGACTTGCAGCGCCAATACGGCGCCAAAGCGCCGGCAAAGCAAATGGTTCCAACGGCTCTGCAGTTTCTCAACAATAACATGGGCGGCTGGCCCGCTGATTTGAACCTGCTGGCTGGAGAACCGGGCGACGGCAAGACCGCATTTGCCTTGTCCGATGCCGCCGTGGCTGCCCAGTACTGATTTCCCGTTTTTTGTATTTAAGCTTCGATTTGCAGTCCGAATTTCTGGTGATGAAGCTGTTGTGCCAACAAGCGGAATTGAACAGCCGGGAACCGATTGACGGC
This sequence comes from Pseudomonadota bacterium, assembly GCA_027623205.1. Taxonomy (GTDB): domain Bacteria; phylum Pseudomonadota; class Alphaproteobacteria. The sequence goes on from JAQBYC010000009.1 coordinate 59,753, forward strand.
GAATTGGACAAAGCCGTGCTGAAAGCTGCCATAGCGGCCCATAAGGACACCTTTTCCCGCATCAAGGTGGTCGAAGCAGACTCGGAATTGCCGAACGAAAAGCCGCGGAAATGGACCGTGAAATGATCGCCGCCAGCGACTGCGACCGCGTTCTTGTCGTCGTCGATTATTTGCCGATTTGGGCGGCGGGTGCGCGGCAGTTTTTTGAATTCCGCCATGGAATTGCAAAGTTGATAACCGTAATGCGGCGTCTGGCGTGGAGCCTGGACAGCCCGGTTCTGGAAATATCTTCGCAGAATCGCAGACATCAGGGTGAAGCGATCCTGCAAAGCCTGGAGGGCACATAGGATCTGGAATATTCCGCCAATCGTATCCGTTTCCTCGTCAATGTTGAACGGGCGGTCAACCAGGACAATTACATCCATCCGGACGAGTTATACCAACCCGCGTTGATATTAGAGCGTGTGGCGGCTAATGGCGAAGGCGCCGGTCGAACAGCGCCAACATGGTTTCCCA